>NZ_JAAHHT010000146.1:0-7556 GCF_010672085.1 Okeania sp. SIO3I5 | reverse complement strand
TAGAAATCGCTTCATCTAACTTTCCTGTTTGTAGTGCAATATCTGCTAATTTTCTATGAAATAAATGGTTATTTGGTTCTAATTCTATGGCACGACGATAAACAATAATTGCTTCATCCCATTCTTGGAGTTTTACTAATCTTTCCCCTAAACCATCGAACCATTCTATATTTTTTGGTTCAATTTTTATTAAGTCTTGGTAATAATTTACTGCTCGATTGTGCGGTTCTAATTTTGATAGATTTTCTTGTAATCTCTGATTAAACCAAGTGAAGTTAGGATTAATTTTTATCACCTGTATACACCCAATAATAGCTTCATCTAACTTTCCTGTTTCTAGTTGAATCTCCACTAATTTTCGGCGAACTTCCCAAGTATCAGATTTAATTTCTATGACTTTTTGGTAGGATTTTTCTGCCCCGTCTAATTTTCCTTGTTCAAACAGAATGTCTCCTAATTTTTTGTAAGACCAGGGAAAATTTTGGTTGATTTCTATAGACAAGCAAAAACTACTAATTGCTGAATCTAATTCTCCTATTTCTTGAAAAACTTTCCCTAATTTATGATGAACTGCCCATAAGTCAGGTTTCAGTTCAATTGCTCTTTGATAATAATTTATTGCCTCATTGAAATCTTCTTTTTCCCAGAAAATATCCCCTAGATTTTGATAAGCTCCTGCCAAAAAAGGATTGAACTTTATAGCATCTTGGAAACAGGCGATCGCCTTTTCTATCTCACCATTTTCTAAGCACTTTTTTCCATGTCTAAAATATTCTAAAGCTTGAGGATACTTCCATTTTAAAGTTAATGCTTGTTCTTGACAGTCTCTGGCTAATTCTACTTTTCCCAGTTGCTGCCAAATTTTTCCTAAATTACGGTAAAAACCAGGAATATTTGGTTGAATACCAATAGCTTCTTGGTAACATTTAATTGCAGTTAGCAATTGTTTTTGTTGTGCATATATGCTGCCCAAATTAGCATAGATCTCCGCCAAATTTGGTTGTTGATTTATTGCTTTTACATACCATTCTTGGGCTTTGCCTATCTCACCCATTCTTTGCAGAATATTTCCTAATATTTTACAGGTAGGTGGAAAATTTGGCTCTAATTCTAATACTTGGTGACAAGCTGTTATTGCTGCTTCTAATTTTCCTTGAGCTAAATATATTTCTGCCTTTTGATTTAAACTAATCCATGTTCTTTCCTGATTCATTATTAATATTAAATCTAGATTTTTACTTAGACATAATTTGATAGTTAGCAACCTATTTTTACATTTAATTTAAGTTAACTAAGCTACTCCTGCTAACTGCATAATTTTTAATAGCTTGTCAATATTTACTAAAATATCTGGTGCATAAGGCATTGACTTAGAAGAATTAAGATTATCAAAATCTTCACCTATTAAGTAGTAGTGCAGTAACCCACAGAGATTACTAATTTGCCAGTATAAAGAAGTAATAAATTTGGGAGAAAAAATTTCTATTACTTTAGTTCCTATAGTACAAAATACCAGGTTTGTAAGTCCAGCACCATGAGGTGTGATAATAAATTTAGCAGCTCCTAGACATAATGCTTGTTCTTCTACTGACATTGATTCTAAGGTGAGACTCACGAAACCATATTTATTCAGCAAATTAACTACCTCTTCTTCGTTTATAACTCGTCGCCATGATGCTAATTTCCGACTAATATATATCCTTTCTGGTTTCCCAGATAACTGATGTCTAATTTCTGGTTTTAAAAATACACTTTTGAGAAATTCACAACCCCATTTAGTAACTCTAAGACCTCCTTGTTTAGCAGTGAATGAAGGTACTATTAATTCTTTAGCTTTTATATGTGGAATAAATCGACTTTCTATGACTTTTTCTAACGGAATATGCAAAGCTTCAAGAGTTTCTTTGTGAAATTTTTTATTGAGAGTATTAAAAACAAATTTATCTATAACAGGCATCATATTGCTTCTATATAATAAATCTATCCGGTAAACCAAATCGAAAAAACAATGAAAATAATTTTGTTCCAGACATTTTACTGATAAAAAAGCTACGATACCATCAATGTAGTGAACTTGGAGAAGGTCTAACTCAGATAGAATTATTTCAGCGCAACCTGTAGAAATATCTGTAACTAACTTATTATTTGAAGTAATAACTGCAGTTGTTCCTGACTTTACACAACCTCTTCCATCAGGTACTACCACTATAAATCCTCCTACTGACTTAGCTTTTTTACCTTGGAAACTTTGATGAATCTTTCGATCTATAGTTTTAGATGGCAACAAATTGACTTCTGTAGGGGAATGAATATTTATTCTGGTTATATTATTTTCTCTAGAGTTTGAAGTAATTTCCCAATCCCCTGTTAAATTAAAAAACTTTTCGAGCCAATCTTTGGGTAACTTTTGGTCATATTTCCAAACATTAGCAGCTTTTTGACGACCTTGTTTGGTAAGAATATCTGTTATTTTTTCTTGAATATTACCGTAGTATGGATTGATTTTAAGAGCTTGGAGTAAGTAGAATATTGCTTTAGAAAACTTCTGCTGTTGAAGGTAAATTTTTCCTAATTCTGTGTAATTTTCACAGGAATTTGGATTAACTTCTATACCTGTTTTATAAATAGAAATCGCTTCATCTAACTTTCCTGTTTGTAGTGCAATATCTGCTAATTTTCTATGAAATAAATGGTTATTTGGTTCTAATTCTATGGCACGACGATAAACAATAATTGCTTCATCCCATTCTTGGATTTTTACTAACCGTTCCCCTAAATCATCGAGCAATTTTACATTTTTTGGTTCAATTTTTATTAAGTCTCGGTAATAATTTACAGCTCGATCGTGCGGTTCTAGTTTTGATAGATTTTCTTGTAATATCTGATTAAACCAAGTTAAGTTAGGATTAATTTCTATCACCTGTATACACCCAATAATAGCTTCATCTAACTTTCCTTTTTGTAGTTGAATCTCCACTAATTTTCGGCGAACTTCCCAAGTATCAGATTTAATGTCTATGACTTTTTGGTAGGATTTTTCTGCCGACTCTAATTTTCCTTGTTCAAACAGAATGTCTCCTAATTTTTTGTAAGACCAGGGAAAATTTGGGTTGATTTCTATCGACAAGCAAAAACTACTAATTGCTGAATCTAATTCTCCTATTTTCTGAAATACTTTCCCTAATTTATGATGAAATGCCCATAAGTCAGGCTTCAGTTCAATTGCTCTTTGATAATAATTTATTGCCTCATTGAAATCTTCTTTTTCCAAGAAAATATCCCCTAGATGTTGATAAGCTCCTGTCAAAAAAGGATTGAATTTTATAGCATCCTGGAAACAGGCGATCGCCTCTTCTATTTTTTCAGTTTCCCACAAAGTTTTTCCCTGTTTAAAATGTTCTGAAGCTTTGGGATATTGTGCTGCTAAATTGAATGCTTGTTCCTGACAATCTCTAGCTAATTCTACCTTTCCTAATTGCTGCCAAATTTTTCCTAAATTACGGTAAAAACCAGGAAAATTTGGTTTGATGCTAATAGCTTCTTGGTAACATTCAATTGCTAATTGCCATTGTTTTTGTTGTGCATATATGCTGCCCAGATTAGCATAGCTCTCCGCCAAATTTGGTTGTTGATTGATCGCTTTTATATACCAGTCTTTTCCTCGATCTATCTCACCCATTCTTTGCATAATATTTCCCAAGATTTTACAGGTAGGTGGAAAATTTGATACTATTTCTAATGCTTGGTGACAAGCTGTTATTGCTGCTTCTAATTTTCCTTGAGCTAAATATATTTCTGCTTTTTGATTTAAGTAAATTGCTGAGATTGTTTTACCCATTCTTTTATTTTTGATAAATTTTCGTGATATTTAAGTTGATTACTAAGTTTATAATTAAGGTAAGATGATTGATAATTTTAGCATAAGCTTAAAAGTTAAGTAAGAAGAAAGTTCATTAATGGATAATGGATAATTACCTCTGGTTAAAACTGAAACATAATAGAATATAAGGAAATATCCTAGCACTTTTCTCTTAGTCGATTGGATATGGCGCTGCAATTCTCCGTACTGATAACTAAATTTAAATCCTCTCTATTGGACTAGATACTGATAACTGATAACTGATAACTGAAATGACTCCAAAAGTAAGCGTAATTATTCCTGTCTATAATTGTGAACTTTACATTGCCGAAGCAATTGAAAGTGTCTTAAACCAAACCTATACTGACTATGAAATTATTGTGATAAACGACGGTTCCACAGATAATACCTGTCAAGTATTACAACCATACATGACAAAAATTCGTTATTTTTATCAGGAGAATAAAGGATTATCTGCTACTCGTAACCAAGGCATAAAAATGGCAAAAGGAGAATTAATTGCTCTCTTGGATGCTGACGATTTATTTCTCTCTTATAAACTTCAAGAACAAGTAGCTATTTTTGATACTCAACCAAATATAGGTTTGGTACAAAGTGGGTGGCGAGTTGTGAATGAAAAAGGAGAAAAAATTCAAGATATTGAACCTTGGCATAAGTCTCCAGAATTAGATTTAGTAAGTTGGTTAAAATGGAAAGCTACTAATCCTAGTGGAATGATGTTTCGTAAAGAATGGTTGGAAAGAGTAAATGGGTTTAATGAAAAGTTGCGCAGATTAGAAGATTTTGACATTGTAATTCGATTAGCTTTAGCAGGTTGTCAAGCTACTTGGTTTCTTAAAGTTGCTGTCTGTTATCGTCAACATGGTGGTAATATGACGCGAAATTTACTTGCTCAAACAGAAGTGGAAGAAAAAATCTTGGATGAGCTTTTTTCTAATCCTAATCTCCCTCCAGAAATTCAAGATTTAGAAAGGGAATTACGTTACGGTTCTCTGATTTGGAATTGTTGGTGTTTATATAAAGCTAGCTACTTTGTTGAAATGGCTGATTATTTGCATAAATCTTTAAAATTTTCTCCTGTTTCTGTGCTTAAAACTATATGTGAATGGCTTTATTATTTTGACTATTATGGTTCCTTAGAAAACTATTCATTTAATTCAGTTTCTTTGAATCAAATACCAGAGTGGCAACTTTTAATAAATAAAATCATGCCAAATGGTTTACCACTGGTTAGTGTGGTTATTCCGACTTTCAATAATGCTGATTATATTCTTAAAGCGATTAAAAGTATTTTTAGTCAGACTTATACTTTTTGGGAGATTATTATTATTGATGATGGTTCTACGGATAAGACTTACCAAGTTTTAGAATCTTACCTCAATCAAATAGACTTCTCCCAAAATTCTCTAACAGGAAAGAGGCAACTCGAAGCAGATGAAAATTTTCAGCAAGCAGGAAGTAACCGATATTTAACTTTAGACTTTTCCCAAAATTCTCCAACGGGAAATAGAGCACCCGAAGCAGATAAAAATTTTCAGCAAGCAGGAAGTAACCGAGATTTAACTTTAGACTTTTCCCAAAATTCTCCAACGGGAAATAGAGCAACCGAAGCAGATAAAAATTTTCAGCAAGCAGGAAGTAACCGATATTTAACTTTAGACTTTTCCCAAAATTCTCCAACGGGAAATAGAGCAACCGAAGCAGATAAAAATTTTCAGCAAACAGGAAGTAACCGAGATTTAGCTTTAGACTTTTTCCAAAATTCTCCAACAGGAAATAGACAACCTGAAGCAGATGAAAATTTTCAGGAAACAGGAAGTAACCAAGATTTAGCTTTAGACTTCTCCCAAAATTCTCCAACGGGAAATAGGCAACCCGAAGCAGATAAAAATTTTCCAGAAATCGGAATTAATCAAAATTCCACTTCTGACTTTTCCCAGAATTTCCCCACAGAAAATAGACAACCCGAAGCAGATAAAAATTTTCAGGAAACAGGAAGTAACCAAGATTCAACTTTCAACTTCTCCCAAAATTATCCAACGGGAAATAGACAACCTCAAGCAGATGAAAATTTTCAGGAAACAGGAAGTAACCGAGATTCAACTTTAGACTTCTCCCAAAATTCTCCAACAGGAAATAAGCAACCCGAAGCAGAGCAAAATTTCCAGGAAATAGGAACTAACCAAGATGCAACTTTAGACTTCTCCCAAAATTCTCCAACAGGAAATAAGCAACCCGAAGCAGATAAAAATTTCCAGGAAATAGGAACTAACCAAGATGCAACTTTAGACTTCTCCCAAAATTCTCCAACAGGAAATAAGCAACCCGAAGCAGATAAAAATTTTCAGGAAATAGGAAGTAAGCAAGATTTAGCTTTAGACTTCTCCCAAAATTCTCCAACAGGAAATAAGCAACCCGAAGCAGATAAAAATTTTCAGGAAATAGGAAGTAAGCAAGATTTAGCTTTAGACTTCTCCCAAAATTCTCCAACGGGAAATAGGCAACCCGAAGCAGAGCAAAATTTTCCAGAAATCGGAATTAATCAAAATTCCACTTCTGACTTTTCCCAGAATTTCCCCAGAGAAAATAAACAACCTCAAGCAGATAAAAATTTCCAGGAAATAGGAACTAACCAAGATTCAACTTTAGACTTCTCCCAAAATTCTCCAACAGGAAAGAGGCAACCTCAACCAGATAAAAATTTTCACCAAACAGAAAGTAACCGAGATTTAACTTTAGACTTCTCCCAAAATTTTCCAACAGGAAATAAGCAACTCGAAGCAGATAAAAATTTTCCAGAAATCGGAATTAATCAAAATTCCACTTCTGACTTTTCCCAGAATTTCCCCACAGAAAATAGACAACCCGAAGCAGATGAAAATTTTCAGGAAACAGGAAGTAACCAAGATTCAACTTTCAACTTCTCCCAAAATTATCCAACGGGAAATAAGCAACCCGAAGCAGAGCAAAATTTTCAGGAAATAGGAAGTAAGCAAGATTTAGCTTTAGACTTCTCCCAAAATTTTCCAACAGGAAATAAGCAACTCGAAGCAGATAAAAATTTTCCAGAAATCGGAATTAATCAAAATTCCACTTCTGACTTTTCCCAGAATTTCCCCACAGAAAATAGACAACCTCAACCAGATAAAAATTTCCAGGAAATAGGAACTAACCAAGATTCAACTTTAGACTTCTCCCAAAATTATCCAACAGGAAATAAGCAACCCGAAGCAGATAAAAATTTTCAGGAAATAGGAAGTAAGCAAGATTTAGCTTTAGACTTCTCCCAAAATTTTCCAACGGGAAATAAGCAACCCGAAGCAGAGCAAAATTTTCAGGAAACAGGAAGTAACCAAGATTCAACTTTAGACTTCTCCCAAAATTATCCAACAGGAAATAAGCAACCCGAAGCAGAGCAAAATTTCCAGGAAATAGGAAGTAACCAAGATTCAACTTTAGACTTCTCCCAAAATTCTCCAACAGGAAATAAGCAACCCGAAGCAGAGCAAAATTTCCAGGAAATAGGAAGTAACCAAGATTCAACTTTCAACTTCTCCCAAAATTCTCCAACAGGAAATAAGCAACCCGAAGCAGATAAAAATTTTCAGGAAATAGGAAGTAAGCAAGATTTAGCTTTAGACTTCTCCCAAAATTCTCCAACAGGAAATAAGCAACC
>NZ_JAAHHT010000145.1 GCF_010672085.1 Okeania sp. SIO3I5 | reverse complement strand
AACTATACCTAAAATAATTATCCCAGCAACTTTTAATAGAATATTGATTTCATCACTACTACTAACAGCATAAACTTCATCAGTATATGATTGAATAATACCTAAAGAAAGAAACAGAAATATACTTGTTATGGCAGTAGCTAGCCAAGCTTGAGTACCTCCTAAAAATGCAAAAAGTATTGAAATATTGTAGAAAAAG
The DNA here is from genome assembly GCF_010672085.1 of Okeania sp. SIO3I5. Taxonomy (GTDB): domain Bacteria; phylum Cyanobacteriota; class Cyanobacteriia; order Cyanobacteriales; family Microcoleaceae; genus Trichodesmium. The sequence continues at coordinate 24,537 of NZ_JAAHHT010000145.1, read as the reverse complement.
CAACAAACTGTTATTAAAAATCCATAAAATCCAATTAACGAGAATAAAGACAAACCAGATGATATATTTGCCCACAAATGTAGAGGCAAAGAAATAGCTCCTGCTAGGTAAATTAAAATTGGTACTCCTAATAGTTTGCCGAGTAAAATTTTCTGACTTGATTGAGGACTAAGACGAATAAAATTCAGAGTACCAAGACGTTGTTCTTTTGCTAGGTCTGCTACTAACATATAGACACCACCAATTAACATTAAAGCCAGCAAAATCACATTCAAAGTGTTGAAGATATCTACCCACCAATTAGACCAATTAATATCTGTACAATATCGTCCTATTCTGACACAATATCCATTATAGAGAGTAACATCTGTACCGTATTTTTGTGGAAGTTTTTCTAGGAAAACCATCATTACTATGAATTGGCAGAGGAGAGATAAAGAGATGGCGATCGCTACATTTCTGGTTTTGCAGCGACCTTTTATTTCTCGGAATAATTGAGGATTCCAATTGAATAAATTGACGAATAGTTTTGAGAACATAAGTTATAACTCCAAAAGTTTTGAAATTAACAGGATTTACGCAAAGAAACCCGGTTTCTCCTAAATGTCTATTGTTAAAAATAATGGTTTACCGTAGAAACCGGGTTTCTGGGTTCCTCCTGGGTAAGTCTTAATTTGCTTGCTAATATCCTAGCTTGAGAAAAATTGCTTCTAAGTATTCTTGAGTGCAATGGAAATTTGTGACTGGGATATTAGCCATAATGAGCGATCGCTACAAAATTGAAAGTAAAATTTCAACTTTTGAAGCAGTTAATATATAGGAGGCGGGTTTAAGCAAAAGTATTTAGAGGAAAAAGCTTTTTTTTTGGTAATATAACCCGCTCCAGATTTCAATTTTTTCTAAGTCATCATTAGTTACTTAGAGCTAATTTATATTATTAGTTATTGAGTTCCTAATAATTTTTATGACTATGAATTCTTCTATCTTTTTGACCTGTCAGTAATTTCTGAGAATCAGATGCACCTAATTTTTTTATTTTTCGGATTAGTAGTAAAGTTACTGATACTAAGACAGTCCACTGACCAATAATTGCTATTAAAATTGGTGTAATAGCTAAAGAACTGTGGATCATAGCAGACGAAGGAAAAGCAGATAACAACCACAAACAAGGATAAATATCAGGGTTAATTGACATTAAGCTTAGTGCAATAGGTGGTATAAAAATAAAACCACTTACTATTCCTATAGCCCAAATAGTAGGCTTTTTGACTTTTGTTAGCAATATAAATTGAGCGATCGCTGCATAAATTAAGATGAAGGTAAAGCTCAAAATTAATATCAAAATAGCTGATAGTTTGATTGTGTTATTTTGCTGCCAAAATAAAATCCAGGCAATCCAAATTACAGCAGTAATAACTAGATTAATTCCTATTGCTACTAAAGCTGGACTTTTTTCACTCCAAATTAAATCTTGTTTTAAGCTAATAGATAATCCTTTGACAATTGCAATTTGATCATTATTAACTTGTTGATGTCTATATCTTGCCCAGTTTTGTATGCTTTGTCGTTGAGGTGACAACATAGCAATTACTAATAAAAACCACAACAAATTAAGGGCACAGAATAAACCCAGCGATCCTTGTAAAATGTCAGTTGATTTATGGTCAATATTGTGTAGTAAGAAACATAGCATTAGATAGACTTGGAAACATCCCATTAAGCAATAGCTTTGTTTTTTATTAATAGCTGTAGCATTAGGATTTCTGTAACGACGATTTACAGCTTGCCAAATCCAGTAGCTTCCCAAAATTAGACCTGAAATAATCATCTGACCAATTCTTAAAGTAATTATCGCACCCATTTTTATTAGTGGAACATTTCTTTCATGAGTACCAATAATGGCGTTAATCTCATCACTATACCCTTCATCAATAAGAGCTATTAGAAGATAGAAAAATATGCCTGTTATGGCAGCAGATAACCAAGGTTGAGTAACTCCTAAAAATGCCAAAAGTAGTGAGGTATTATAGAAAAAACAACAAGCTATTATTAAAACTCCATAAAATGCAAAAAACCAAGATAAAGGCAAACCAGATGATATATTTGCCCACAAATGTAGAGGTAAGAAAATAGCTACTGCTAGGTAAATTAAAATTGGTACTCCTAATAGTTTGCCGAGCAAAATTTTCTGACTAGATTTAGGACTAAGACGAATAAAATTGAGAGTACCAAGACGTTGTTCTTTTGCTATATCTCCTACTAACATATAGACACCGCCAATTAACATTAAAGGAAGCAAAATCAAACTCAAATTGTTGAAGATATCTAACCACCAACTAGACCACTCAATATCTGTACAATATTTTCCTACTTCGACACAATATTGACTATCACTGGTAACATATCTACCGTATTCTTGTGGAAGTCTTCGTAGATAATACGTCATTACTATGAATTGGTACAGGAGAGATGCGGAGATGGCGATCGCTACATTTCTGGTTTTGAGGCGACCTTTTATTTCTCGGAATAATTGAGGATTCCAATTGAATAAATTGACGAATGGTTTAGATAACATAAGTTATAACTCCAAAAATTATAAAATTAATTTGCTTGTTGATGTCCGAGTTTGAGAAAAATTGCTTCCAAGTCTTCTTGAGTACAATGGAAATTTGTGATTGGGATATTAGCAAGAATGAGCGATCGCAACAAACTAGCAGCATCTTCGGGAGTTCCGGAAAATTGAACCTGTACTTGCCGATCTTCTGGCAAAACTTCCCAAGTTTCCACCCAGGGGGAATTTTTAATTTCCGTAATTAACTCTGATAACTCACCCATGACAGAAATCGAGATTTGCTGAGTGCTAAGACGTTGATAAAGTTCTTTGAGAGAAGCGCTTTCTACCAAATAACCTAATTCCATTATTCCCACAGAAGTGCAAAGTTCTGCCAAGTCACTAAGAACATGGGAAGAAATGACTATTGTCATCCCTGCTTCTTGCAATGCTTTGATAATTTCCCGAAATTGCATTCTGGCGATGGGATCTAAACCAGAAACAGGTTCATCTAATAATAGAAGTAAGGGTTCGTGAATAATAGTTCTTCCCAAACTTAGGCGTTGTTTCATACCCCGCGACAAAGTAGAAATCAAACTGTTCCGTTTATTTACCAGTTGGACTAATTCCAAGACAGCAAACAGTCGGCGCGAACGGTGGGGTTCGCGCAAATTGTAAAGTCTGGCAAAATAGTCAAGATAATCCCACACACTCAGATCATCATATACCGGAAAATCGTCTGGCAAAAAACCGAGACGTTGTTTCAGGGTGGAGTTAGTATGGTCTCGCAGCAAGCGTTCTCCACTGATATATATTTCTCCAACGGTGGGTTCTTCGGCAGTAGATAACATTCGTAACAGGGTGGTTTTGCCGGCGCCATTCGGTCCGATCAGTCCATAAACTTCTCCGGTGGCCACTTGTAAATATAGGTCGTTAACCGCTATGTGGCGATCGAATTGTTTAGTTAGTCCACGGGTTTCAATTGCTAGTTCTTTGAGCATGATTGTTGGATAAAAATAAGAGAGGTTGTTCTAGAAATTTCCTGAAAGATTGTTTTGACAGGAAAAATATGGATGTTTTACAGTGCTGAAGAACCTAACGGACATTGGTCAAAGGATTGAAAATTATCAGGTGCTGTTAATGACGGTTCGTCAGTTTCACAAATCATTGTTTGAGTAGTACCGTCTTTAAGATATACTATACCAGAATAACTTTTTAAATGAATTTTAGGTAGATGTATCCGTCGATAAAAGGGTAATCTTTTCCCAAAAAAAGGTAAGTATCTGCGTTGATAATAATAAGGTAAGTTATGTTTATTAGTAGCAGTAGCTATGGCGTTTTTGCTATTAATTTCTTTGATTTTGTATGAGTAATTTCTTGTTTCTAATTCAATACCTAGTCCTAGATCGGGAATATTATTGCTAAACTCACCGTTTTCATAATAATAAGCTTGTTGTCCTTTATTAATTGAAGCTATATATTGTCTTGCCTCGCTGCGTGGGGATGGGTTAATTGGTTGTCGTAAAAACGAGGGTAATATAGCCATGCTAAATACCACCAAAAATATCAACGCGATAAAATCAACCAAGGATATATTCCTAAAATTAGCAGATTGTTTTGTTGACATTTTTTATCTCCTAGTTTTCCTTTTTGTAGTTAAATTTTTATCGAGGCATTGCTTACTCACATTACACCCAGAAAATATCTAAGATCAAGTTTTATTAACTACTAATTAACTTTCCTGTTATTGTACCAAAAAAAAAGGGTATGCGCCTCCCCTTGGATAGGGGATAAAAAAGAGAACATTCCTTATGTCAAACCTCTGGCTAAATCCAGAGGTGCTGATAACTGATAACTGATAACTGATAACTGAAATAACCCACCTTCTTAGTCTCTCCTATCTCTCTAAAAATTACAAATTATTTCTAATAATAAACTTAGGTAAATCATATTACTGATCGGTAAATAGATTCGTTCAACAATGAATAATGAATAATGAATAATGAATAATGAATAATTACCTATCCTTGAAAAGAAGAGGATTGACTAATCATGAAAATTTTTATTTATTATCCCCTATCCAAGGGGAGGCTTTAAACCAAAATTTTTCGGTAAATAGTTGCTGCATGAGTTAAACATAAAATTGGGCACGAATACACCAATTAATCATTTTTCATCATCTGTACAGACTTATGAAAAACTTGTGTCGTGCCCAATTTTTTTTCTATTATTAGTATTTAATTGTGTAGAAGTATTTGCCCACCAGATGGGAATTTAATAAATACTTTCTACTTCTCTAAAAGCATGATGATGTGCAAGTAATTTTCCAACTTTGGCTTCATCAAGTCTGGCAGTTATTCTTTGATAATTTTAGATTCGTAATTATCTCTAATGGTTTTTGCTAGGGTAAAAGCGGAACCTATTGAGAATATTAAACCCATCCCCACAAAGCTTTTAATCCAAATATCTACAGGTAGGTAAATAATGCCAGTTGCTGTGCCCGCAGTAGCAAGGATAAAGGAAGCCCAAACTTGAAATATCCATGCAGCAGTATCTTTTTGTTGAACATCTTTGTTGGTCATAAAATTAATACCTCAAATCAATATTTTTATTTGATTCAAGCACTACGAAATAGGGTGCGAATATCGCACTGTAAATGTTATAATATTCCCTATTTCCTAACAAATAAAATTTATTTTGCTAATTAAAAAATGTAGTGCTATAACTTCTGAATTCAATTATTTTACTTGTCTAAAGGATGATGATCTGCAAGTAATTTTTCAACTTTTGCTTCATCAAGTCTGGCACTTATTCTTCCTGATTCATAATTATCTCTAATGGTTTTTGCTAGGGTAAAAGCGGAACCTACTGAGAATGTTAAACCCATTCCCATAAAACTTTTAATCCAATTATCTACAGGTAGGTAAATAATGCCGATCGCTGTTCCAGAAGTAGCAAGAATAAAAGAAGCCCAAACTTGAAGTATCCATGCAGCAGTATCTTTTTGTTGAACATATTTGTTAGTCATAAAATTAATGCCTCAAATCAATATTTTTAGCTGATTAATTTTGATTTTAGGTGTAGAAATTTATAGGAATAATAGTGGTGTGACAGTTTCTATAGATGCACATATCGCTACGCTAAGAAGTTAGAAGTTAGATACAAAAATCCGGTTCTTGTTTGGGCGTGTAAGTTCTAAAAATAATAACTATGTAGGGACGTTCCATGGAACGTCCCTACTTTACGATCGACTAATTATGAAAAGTGCTAATGGTTATAAATTAATTTTTCTTTTGCTGATTCTTTTGTTCTAGAACAATTTCTTTCATAGCTTGAAATGAACGAGAATTTGATGCACCTTCAATGGCTTTCACAGCTAAATCTTGAACCTGAACTAAAGTCGAGTCTAATTGTTGAGATAAGTTTTTAATCCGCTGTTCTTGATTTTGAATTGTCTGTTGTAAAGATTGAATCCGTAGTTCATAAAATTGCTTTTCTCCTTCTACTTCTTTTGCCAACAAATCGGATTTAACTTTAGCCTGATAAGTGCCAATATTTCGCCCATTTTCTTTACCATTCTTGATATTAGCTTCTAGTTCTTTTTCAAAGTCTTTTACCTTCAATTCTACTTCGGCAAAATCTTTTTCCCGTTCTGAAAGAGACTGCTCTCTTTCAGACCACAATTTCTCCTGTTGTTTTTGAGATTCTTCTAATTCTTGATACAAATTTTTCTTGTTTTGTTCATACTCATCAATATCTAAATCCCGTTGCAACTGCAAGTCATATTCATAAGTTTCAGCATCCCGTTCACGAACTTTATTTTGCTGATCATTTCGTTCTTTAATATTGCGTTGATGTTCCAATTGTTCCTTTGCCCAAGCTTGTTTTCCTGACTCTATTTCTTGTTGTAATGTTTCTTGGCGATCGCTAAATTCTGCTTCAAATTCTTTAGCGTTTTGTTCATACTGTTGAATCAAATTATCTAAAGTATTTTCCTCAAGATTTTCTAAATTATGCAAATCGTTCAATTGTTTAATTTCTTCTCCAACTTTTTGTCGAACGTCTTCTAATTTAGTAGCTTCTGAAGTGAGTTTTTCTGATAATTCGCTAACAGATCCACCAAAACCAGTTTGCAGCGCGAGTAAGTTTTCAATTGTATATTGCATACTTTGTTTATTCTGAATTTGATTGATGTTCATAGATTTTGCTCCTTTTTTTTCTGGTTGTTTTGAAATTGAATCTACAGAAGTTTTAGTAGTAGTTTTACCTCCCTGACTTAACTCCTTAACTTCTGTTTCTAGAGCAGATTTTTCCTTTTTTAATTCTGCAAAAGCTTCTAAAATTTCAGCTTTGGTATTGTTAGCACTAACTCTTTTAACCATTTGTTTTTTCTCCTGTTAAGTTTTTTTTGTGAATTTAGAATCAAAGGTAAATTTACCAATTCTGAATTCTAAATTCTCTAAGGTAAATTTACCAATTCTAAATTTTGAATTCTCTAAGGTAAATTCACCAATTCTAAATTTTCTAATTCACCAATTCTGAATTCTAAATTCTGAATTCTAAATTCTGAATTCTACTTTGCTTGAGAACCATTATTAGAACTAGCAAAAGCTCTCATAGCTAAATCTTGCGATTGCTGTATTGACGCTTGTAATTGAGTAGAAATATCGGTAATTTGTTCGGTTTGTCGCTGAATTGTTTCCTCCAAAGATTGAATCTTTAATTCATAACCATTCTTCATTCCTTCCCACTCTTTCGCAAACAAATCAGCTTTAACTTTTGCCTCCCGGTTTGCTTCTTGAATTGCCTCCTCTTTAGCTTTAACATAAGCCTTTTTCAACTCTTCTTCAAAACCATTAACTTTCTCTCTGTTTTCTTCAAATTCAACTTGATTTTCCGCCAGATAACTTTCTCTTTCTTGCCATTGTTTTTCCTTTTGTTGACCTAAATCTCGTAATTCTCGTTCCATATTTCGTTTCATTTCTTCATAGTCATCCGTTTCAATTTTACGTTGACGTTCTAATTCATATTGATAGTCAGCAACTTCTTGTTCCCGCTGTTTAATTAACAATTTATTTTCCTCTTCAACTGTTAATTCAAACTCTTCTTGTTCCTTTTGCCAAGCCTTTCGCTTAGTCGTCATATCCTTTGTAATATTTTCTTGATGTTCGTTAAAATTATGTTCTAAGAATCGTAACTTTTCCTGATGTTCTTGAGTTAAAATATGCAGTGCATCAGCAACAACACGAACTTTTTGTAACTCTTGGAGATGTTGATTTTCTATTTCAATAGCAAGTTTTAATTCGTCAAGTTTTGCCGATTCTTGGTGTAAATTTTCTAATAATTGATTCACAATGCCACCAAAATCTAATTGTAAATCAGCTAAACCTTTAACAATACTATCAGTAGTATAAGTAGCAGCAGTTTCTAATATTTGTTTACCTTTTTCTTTCTCTGCTTCTTCCTCCTTAGTTGCTACTTTTGATGTGATATTTTTGCGAGCAGCTAAAATTTGCTCAAATGATTTCATTACTTGATTTTTGCTGTTTTCAGATGTAGTTTGTGTCATTTCAGTTATCAGTTATCAATGATCAGTTGTCAGTATCTCTAAATTAAGCTTGATGCTTGAAATACTGGAGTTTATTTTTTTCTTAGCTGTTTCTGGAGCTAATGATTTGAGAATTTTCTGGCATTTTTCACAGCGATTACCTTTCCAACAGTAACAATCATTTACTAACTCTAAAAGAGTCGATTTTAAATGATGATTTTCTGTTAGTAATGCCTAGTAATTATGGTAATTATTCTGAAGAGTTTTTCCCTACCCTTCCCACCCTTCCCACCCTTCCCACACTTCCCACACTTCCCACACTCCCCACCCTCCCCACACCTCCCACCCTCCCCACACCTCCCACCCTTCCCACACTTCCTTAACCCAGTTTCCGAAGTTGATTTAAAATAACCTCATATTCCTGGGCAGTATTAATTTTTTTCTTAGCTGTTTCTGGAGCTAATGATTTGAGAATTTTCTGGCATTTTTCACAGCGATTACCTTTCCAACAGTAACAATCATCTACTAATTGTAAAAGAGTCGATTTTAAATGATGATTTTCTGTTAGTAATGCCTGGTAATTATTCTGAATAGATTCAACAACTAAACTAATATGTCGCAAATCTTGACTGAAATTTTCCAAGTCATTAATAGTATCAGCTCGAATTTGATGCTTAACTTTTATTTTGCCTCGTAAATTCTCTTCCCACTGTTGCTTTTGTGGTGTTTTTGCACCCTGATGAATCGTGAATTTCGGAATTTTGCTCATTTGTATTTCTTTGAGTTTTCAGATGTTTTTTATTAGCATTCAGCTATCAGCTTTTAGCATTCAGCTTTTCCTTGAGGATAATACCTAAAGAGCTTTTGAAAGTCAGAACTTACTAAGGTTGAATAAAAACCTTTTTCTTGATAACTTTTAATTCTCTTTAGAGACTAATTCCTTCTTTGAAAATAATCAGTTAACAACTCATAGCTGATTGCTGATTGCTGATAGCTGATTGCTTATTTATGAAGATAATGCAGTAGCTACAGGCTCATTTTCAGATGGTAAAGCTGTATCATTACTAGCATTTAAACTCAACACCAAAGCATCAGAATTACTATTAGTATGAGCAGCCATCAAACTAGCAGTTTCATTAGGAGATAAATCATCTAAACAAACCATTTTTCTGCTTCCTTCTAAGTCAATCATTCTTGATAAATTACTTTCCTCAGAAAGCACTGCTGCTGCCTGATGAATAATTGACCAGTCTGTGCGTTCTTGCCAACGCCATTTTAGACTGTAATAATTAATAGGTTTTACCACACCATTTTCATCTGGTTTTTGACCGCTATGTTTCACAAATTCAGGAATAAAAATTCCTGTTGCTGGTTCAACTCCATTGGCTTGAACTGAGGCAATTAAACGATTAAAATCATTCAATGAACGACTTTTAATATATGTCACCATCAACACTCCTTGAGGTAATTCTCCCGACTCAGCTACAAACCAAAGTTGACCCCACAAAGTATTAACTGTTTGACCTAAATTGCCAAAAAATTTGCTGAATTTGAGAATTGTCATTGATACTTTTGAGCCGTAATCTGTGTCTCCAATTACCCATTGTCCTGATTGACAATTATTACGAACTGCAATGGGAATTTCTGGTACTAATAAGGCTTGTTTTGGTTTGGCTCCAAAAACATCAATTTTGGCTTTTGTATTAGTATTAGACATTTTTTTGTTTCCTTTGAATTTGATTTATTTCTAATTTTTTGAACAGAGAAGTTGGAGAAAGATTTGTCTTTTAAATTAGAGGAGAAGTTTGGCGATCGCGAAGCAAAACGTAGTTTGATCGCGAACCTCGGAACGAAGTTTGATCGCTAATTATCCAGACGCAATCAATACTTACGCAGAAACCGGGTTTATGAACTAAAATTTAGAATATAATATCTAAATTCGGGTAATAAACCCGGTTTCTTGGTTAGGGAGCGTAAATTCTAATAATTAGTTCTTCCCTCTTCCCCTTATCCTTCTTCCCTCTACTCGCTACTCATTACTCCGTACGGACGTTAGCATTTTTGTTATGCAACGTCCCTACCTCATTACTCATTACTCATTACTCATTACTCAACTCATTACTCATTACTCAACTCATTACTCCCTAATTAATAAGATGTGACAACTTTACTGGTTCTGGATATTTGTAATCTGTGGTTGCTTCTTCCTGAGCTTTAATAATTCGCAATGCTCCCAGTAAATGATCTAACATTTCTATGTGAGCAGGAGTAAAGTGAATGCTGAAACCTTCCCCATCCCTGGCATATCCTGGGCAAACAAGAGAGGCAGAATTCTGTTCTTCATGGGTAGCGATATACAACCAATCTTCGTCTTCTAATTTGTAGTGGGTGTCTGTCCAGGTTCTGAGCATAATGGCATCCTCCAGGTGGATTATACTTGTGAAGACTAAGGGTAAATTTACAATTCGCCAATTCGAGCATGACACTATATATAGAGTCTCATTCCAATTGACTGACTGTTCAACCTTACCAGTAGTGTGTTTTTATTGATTTTTTTATCAACTAAACTTATTGTAGCGCTCGTTGATTTAATCGTCAAGGGGTAAGTTGAAATTTTCGTCAAAGTAGTTTAAAATACTTACCAGGAGGTAAAAAGACGTGGCAAAAAGTTTTGGAAGACTAATTAGAAAGGCCCGCAAGGACAAAGGATACTCCCAAAGGGAACTGGCCAAACACCTAGGAGTGGACTTCACCTATTTGTCCAAGCTAGAGAACGATCGCGCAGACTATGCGCCAAAAGAAGATGTGATTCGCGGATTAGCGAAAAATCTCAATTTGAATCCAGAGGAATTAATATTCCTTGCTGGAAGAATTCCTCAACAGTACGAGGAAATTCTCAAGCAAAACCCAAGAGAGATGCTAGCATTATTCCGACGAGTACAAGAAAATCCTGAGTTCGCTCAAAAAATATCTCAAGCGGCAAGGGAGAATGAAGTATGAGTATCCTTAAACCCTATAGCTTTTATCGCAAAGAGTCGATTGAGCATCGGGCAAACGATATTCTCAGGCAAATGCACAAAACCGCAAATTTTGCTCCCAAATGGCCTTTTGATGCTTCTTTAGTAGCTGATTTTTTAGATTTGGGAGTAGTTTGGGATTACATTCCGCCTGATGAAGAAGGAGCGATCGCTGCTCGAATCTTACCAACGGAACGACTGATTGAAATCAATGAGGAAATTTTAGATAAACCTCAAGGGTTTCAAGAATCGACGCTTGCTCACGAAATTGGTCATTGGGTGCTACATATTAACCATGACGAAGCAGATGGAGTTGTCAAACAGTTAGAACTCGATCTCGGTGATTATGGAAAACCACAAGAGTCAGAAGAACCTTTTGTTTGTCGAGGTGCAGGCGGCAGTAAAATTGACTCCATTGAGTGGCAAGCACAATATTTTGCAGGTTGTTTATTGATGCCAAAGTCAATTCTGGAAGAGAAAAGACAAGGCAGAGATTTAACTAAGTGGTCAAACCTTTATAAAATCAAAGATGAGTTAGGTGTGAGTATTTCTAATTTAACTTATCGCCTGCAAGAGTTTGGTTGGATTTCTATTCCTAAAGGTAGTCGCACGATTTATCGGGGACCCGCTGAAGTCAAGGGGCAAACACAACTATTTGGATGACACGCCTAAAAATGGGCGTTGTTGAATACTGGGATGATTGAGACTGACACGGGGACACGGGGACAGATCAACACGGGGATTATGCTCGATCCTCTGTAACAAAATCATCCCACAATTATGCAATGCCAAAAATGTAGGTTGGGTTGAACGCAGTGAAACCCAACTTATATAGCGCAATTCAAAATTCAAAATTCAAAATTCAAAATTCAAAAGTAATCCCTGACTTACTTTGAGCATTTATAAACGTCCTAATCTATTTGCGTAGTGCTATATCATTTTGAAAGCAAGAATGTTACAAAACTCTAGTTATCGGCAACAGGCAACAGATCGTCCGGCAACAGAGATTCGTAGCAAACATTTATTAAATTGGTATTATGTTGTTGTTGGGTTTCGTCCCTCAACCCAACCTACACGTACAGCAGATTTCCGGGAAATGATGTGGTAAATGGTGAAAATCATGTAGTGCGGGCATCTTGCCCGCGATGTGTTTACCTGATAACAATGGAAAGCGCTGTAATTGTTGTTGTTGGGTTTCGTCCCTCAACCCAACCTACACGTACAGCAGATTTCCGGGAAATGATGTGGTAAATGGTGAAAATCATGTAGTGCGGGCATCTTGCCCGCGATGTGTGTACCTCATAACAACGGAAAGCGCTTCATCTGTTAATAGTTGTGGGAATTATGATGTTTACCGCTACATTAATTTGTTTGGTTATTTTTCGGTGGTTAGTTTGGGAAATGACTGTTTCTAATCCTGCCATTGCATCTAATTTATTTTCTACAACATTTTCGGGATTAATTGGGTTAATTTTGCCCTTGATTTCGGGATTTGCTGTCAGGATATTTTCAAAAATTTGTTTGATGTTTGGCATGAATTTTTTTCCTATTTCCAAAATTTGTTTGATGTTTAGCATAATTTTTTTTCCTCATTTGAATTGCTTGTTGTTAACACTATAGCTGCAAATTTATTTTTTCCGCAAGGGGTTTTTAGGTTCTCTATACTTGCGCAATACCAAGGTACAAAAGGTATATTTTAAGTTGATTTTTCTGTAGGTATATCTCAGGTATATTTGAAGTATAATCTAGGTATAAAATTGATATTTTTTTTGAGTTTAGATGCTATATTTATATTGTTAATTATAGTTTTACTATATAGCAAGATGAAATGATTTGTGAAAAAAGCTGTAGGGGTTTGGTTTCCAAATCCCATTTATGCTTGGGGAAAGGAGACCAAACCCCTACGATCAAATATTATATCAAATCCGCTGGCTTCGGAGTGAATAAATTCGACCATGAATATTGGTGAAAACTCCGAGTCGCGTGGAGGGTTTGGAGACCAAACCCCTACAGTCTGAAATTCTACCGATACTACCGGATTTGATATTACAATCTATACTCGATTGCGATAATTTGCTGTTGTGATTTTACAATATAGCAAGATGAAATGATTTGTGAAAAAAGCTGTAGGGGTTTGGTTTCCAAATCCCATTTATGCTTGGGGAAAGGAGACTAAACCCCTACGATCAAATATTACAACCTATACTGGATTGCTATAATTTACTGTTGTGATTAGAGAGAGGTTAACTAATGGAATGGCTAGAATTTCTGGAATTGATAGCAACCAAACATGGATTAAATCCAGATGCAACAGAAACTTTAAAGGAAATTTTTCCAAACGCAAATAAAAAACCACTAGAGTTAAAATTAGTAGCGAAAAAATTATATCTAAAAGAAGAATCTGTTAAGGCAAGAATGACGAAGATTTATGAAAAATTTGAGGAAAGTTGTCCGAAGTTAAAAAAGGATAGTAGAGGTAAAGTTGATGATTTACATCTTTATCTCAGCCAAGAATACCTTAATTTAAAAGGAAATAATTTACCGCCCCAAGCAAAATCATTAATTACAGGTTTTGAGCCATTAATTGAAGAGAAAACTAAACGTTTTTGTGGACGAAAATTTGTCTTTGAGGCATTCAATAAATTTATTAATGAAAATTCCCAAGGTTATTTTACTGTGATTGGGGAACCGGGGATGGGAAAGAGCGCGATCGCTGCTAAATATGTTAAAGATAATCAGGTTATTCATTATTTTAATGAGCTAACTACGGGATGCAATACTCCTGATGATTTTCTGAATAAAATTCGTCAGCAAATATCCCACTATTATCAACTACAAAATACTGAAAGAGATGACCTAAGAACTTTACTCCAGAAAGCTCAAGCTAAACCATCAGAAAATCGACGGTTAATTATAGTTGTTGATGCTTTGGATGAGGTGGCAAAAACTGAACCAGGGCATAATATTTTAGACTTACCCCAAAACTTGCCAGAACAGGTTTATTTTCTGTTAACTCGTCGCCCCTATACTGCCGAACAAAAAAAGTTAGTTATTGCTCAATCTGTGGGGATAAAAGAATTAGATTTGAGAGAATATAAACAATTTAATATAGAGGATATTACCCAATATATCACTACTTATATTGACGCTCCCGAATATCAAGAAAAATTTCAGTTATGGATGAAGGAACGACAATGTTCTCCCCCAGAATTTCTCCAAACTTTGGCAGATAAAAGTCAGAATAATTTTATGTATTTATATTTTGTATTGCCCGATATTGCTAAGGGGAAATTAGATGATTTGCAAATTCAACAATTGCCAGAAGGTTTAGAACAATATTATTATCGGCAGTGGGAAAGGTTGCTGATAAATCCCATGAAAACGATGATTTTGTGTATTTTAGTCGTGGCGGATCAACCGATAAGTTGTGAATGTATTACCGATATTGTCAATCAAAAAGAGTCTATGAGTAAGTATGACGTGCAGGAAGTTTTGGATGACTGGATACAATTTTTAAAAAAGCAAATGTTGGTAGGAGAGAAATGTTATTCTATTTATCACTTGAGTTTTAGTGACTTTGTTGAGAAGCAACGGGAGATTAGAAAAGCTATTCCAAAGTTAGGGAATATTGAACAAATGTTGTCTGATTATAATGATTCATTGTGGGAGGAACTTGAGGGTGACTCGGAGGAGTAAGTTTACAGAAAATTTTGCTAAGTTATCTCCAAGTCAACAGCGACTGTTGTTAGACGATCCGCGCCTGAAAGTCGAAACAAAGCAAGTTGAAAAATATTATCAGCGTTTGAGTGATTTTAATTTTTTGTTAGCTAAAATTAAGCATCCAGAATATGGCATTGAGGCTTTAATAAATGATTATAAATTGTTAGATAGTCTGGAAATGATTGAGTGGAGCGATCGGGATGGGGAGGCAGAAAAAGCATTGACGTTAATAAAATTGGCATTGCAAAAGTCAGCACACCTGTTTATAGATGATGAGAATCAGTTACCGGGGCAACTATTGGGGCGGTTGCTAGCACCAATACCGCCACAAATACCATCACCACAAATACCACCGCTAACATCACCACCAACTTATAAATACTTTTGGGAATACATACCCATTATTGGTAAATTTTTGCCCAAATATACTAGACATCCCCGGAAGTTAAGACCCAATCATCTTTTGACAGCGAGTTCTGGTGAATTATCAGAGATGTTTACTAAAAAAGAATTGCCACCAACAAAACAAATGCCTGTCCTGGAGAAACTATTAACTGAAGCCCAAAAATATAGCGAACAACCCTGGTTGCGCCCACTTGCAGCAAACCTCAACCCTGCTGACGATCCTCTGATCCGTACTTTTACTGGGCATAGTGACTCGGTAACGGCAGTAGCAGTAACACCCAATGGCAAATTTGTGGTTTCGGGTTCAAGGGATGAAACACTGAAAGTCTGGAATCTCGAGACTGGGCAGGAGTTACACAGTCTCAGGGGGTATAGTAACTTGGTAAATGCAGTAGCAGTAACACCCGATAGCAAATATGTGGTTTCGGGTTCAAGGGATGAAACATTGAAAGTCTGGAGTCTCGAGACTGGGCAGGAGTTACACAGTCTCAGGGGGCATAGTAACTTGGTAAATGCAGTAGCAGTGACGCCCAATGGCAAATATGTGGTTTCGGGTTCAAGGGATGAAACACTGAAAGTCTGGAATCTCGAGACTGGGCAGGAGTTACACAGTCTCAGGGGGTATAGTAACTTGGTAAATGCAGTAGCAGTAACACCCGATAGCAAATATGTGGTTTCGGGTTCAAGGGATGAAGCACTGAAAGTCTGGAGTCTCGAGACTGGGCAGGAGTTACACAGTCTCGGAGGGTATAGTGACTTGGTAAATGCAGTAGCAGTAACACCCGATAGCAAATATGTGGTTTCGGGTTCAAGGGATGAAACACTGAAAGTCTGGAGTTTGGAAACTGGACAAGAATTACACAGCCTCAGGGGGCATAGTGACTTGGTAAATGCAGTAGCAGTGACGCCCGATGGCAAATATGTGGTTTCGGGTTCAAGGGATGAAACACTGAAAGTCTGGAGTCTCGAGACTGGGGAGGAGTTACACAGTCTCGGGGGGTATAGTAACTTGGTAAATGCAGTAGCAGTAACACCCGATAGCAAATATGTGGTTTCGGGTTCAAGGGATGAAACACTGAAAGTCTGGAGTTTGGAAACTGGACAAGAATTACACAGCCTCAGGGGGCATAGTGACTGGGTAAGGGCAGTAACAGTGACGCCCGATAGTAAATATGTGGTTTCTGCTTCAAGCGATCATACACTGAAAGTCTGGAGTTTGGAAACTGGGCAGAAGTTACACAGTCTCAGGGGACATAGTGACTGGGTAAGGGCAGTAGCAGTGACACCCGATGGCAAATATGTGGTTTCGGGTTCAAGGGATGAAACACTGAAAGTCTGGAGTCTGGAGACTGGGGAGGAGTTACACAGTCTCAGGGGGCATAGTGACTGGGTAATGGCAGTAGCAGTAACACCCGATGGCAAATATGTGGTTTCGGGTTCATGGGATCAAACACTGAAAATATGGAGTCTGGAGACTGGGCAGGAGTTACACAGTCTCAGGGGGCATAGTTACTCGGTAATGGCAATAGCAGTGACACCCGATGGCAAATATGTGGTTTCGGGTTCATGGGATCAAACACTGAAAATATGGAGTCTGGAGACTGGGGAGGAGTTACACAGTCTCAGGAGGCATAGTTACTTGGTAACGGCAGTAGCAGTTACGCCAGATGGCAGATATATGGTTTCTGGTTCAGGGGATCAAACACTGAAAATATGGAGTCTGGAGACTGGGGAGGAGTTACACAGTCTCAGAGGGCATAGTTACTCGGTAAGGGCAGTAGCAGTGACACCCAATAGCAAATTTGTGGTTTCGGGTTCAGATGATAAAACAGTTAAAGTCTGGAGTCTGGAGACTGGGGAGGAGTTACACACTCTCAGAGGGCATAGTTACTCGGTAAGGGCAGTAGCAGTGACACCCAATAGCAAATTTGTGGTTTCGGGTTCAGATGATAAAACAGTTAAAGTCTGGAGTCTAGAGACTGGAGAAAACTTGCTGACTTTTTATGGTGAATATCCGTTTTGGTGTTGTGCTGTCGGTGCTGATGCTCGGAGTGTTGTTGCGGGGGATAGTGGGGGAGTGGTTCACTTTTTCAGGATGGAGGGGTTGGATGGCGGATGATTTGTCATTTCAGTTATCAGTACCGATCGCTAAAGTTAGAGGCTTAAAAATATGAACAACAAACCGCAAACTATCAACCCTTACGACACCAACACGCCACCGCCAAACTGGCAACCCATTCTCACCACGCTCGCCGAAAACTTTGTCGGCAGAAAATCCGTATTCTCAGAAATAAACCAATTCATCCAACAATACGATCGCGGCTATATCTCAATAACCGCTCCTCCTGGTAGTGGAAAAAGCGCCCTCTTGGCAAAATACATTCTCACCCATTCCCAGGCAGTCTATTACAACTGTCAAATCAATCAACAAAACCGCACCCATCTGTTTCTCCAAAACATTTCCCACCAACTCATCCAGCATTACGGGTTAGACTATTCCATTCTCCCGGAAAATGCGACTCAAGACGGCGGTTTTCTCATCCTTTTGCTGCAAAAAATTAGTGACTCATTCCCAAGCAACCAACACTTAATAATTGCCATAGATGCTCTAGATGCTCTCGACTTAAACGACCAAATTAGTTATACAAACATTCTCTATTTGCCGAGATATGTACCTCAGCAAATTTATTTCCTAATTACCCGCCGTCCGTTTTTATCCCAAAATTCTCGACTTTTAATCGAGGCTCCCCACAAAGTTATTAATCTGAAAAATTACCATCAGGAAACAAAGTCAGATATGAGAGAATATATTCAGCAGTTTCTCAGCCAAAACCAACATCAGGAAATCTGCGATCGCTGGTTAGCAAAACAGCAAATTAGGGAGAATATTTTTACAGAAAATTTACTCAATTATGCCGGGGATAATTGGCTGTATTTAACTACAGTATTAAGGACAATAATTGAGGATTTTAATAACGCAAACTTCGAGCAAGATAAACTACCATCAGCTCTAGTTTCTTACTATCAACAACATTGGCAAAAAATGTTTCCTCGATCGCCAACGGAATTAGAACTAAATATATTGAAGCAGTTAGTTAATTCCGATATTAATTTATCTGTAGAAACAATAGCTAAAAATTTAGATGAAAGTTTAGATGGGGATAAATTTGATATTGAGGAAATATTAGAAAATTGGTGGGAGTTTCTAGAAATAGAAAAAAACGATTCAGGAGAGAAATATAGTTTATATCATCCCAGTTTCCAGGATTTTTTGAGAAGAGTTTAAGAAGTAGGGGTTTGCTTTCTATAATCTAGCTAAATAATAACCAAATCCCTTTTTTTGACCTTTAATTTTGAATCAATTATCAAGTTTTTGAAACTATAAAGCTAAGTAGATATACAATTGTGTGACTATCTAAATCAATAGTTTCGATCTTATTAGGTAAGAGCATTAAAAATCTCTTTCAGTTTTTTGCCAATTTTCAACTTTTTAATCCTGCTGATGTAAAAAATTATGATACTTTTTCAATTCATTTAGACAAGCTAAATATCAATAATTCAATCGGTAAGTAGATATTGAATATAACCTCTAAAGTTAATTACAGAGTTTAACTATCTAAGCCAATTGATTAATATAATCGTTAGTTGTCGGCGCTATCAACCTGATACAACCTTCTTTTAAAGTTGGTATGTATTTATCCTCATATATTCCTAGTTTAGCCATTCCTAGCTCTGTCATCATAGCCAAGATTTCAGAATTTTGGAAAGGTTTGCTAAGATAACCGTCCGCACCATATTTTAGTGCTTCATAATAATCATTTTGATCATTTTTGCTAGTGCAGAAAATCACAGGAATATGTTGTATTTCAGGATCGGACTTAATTTTTTGACACACAGCATAACCATTTAATTTTGGTATTGAAATGTCTAAAAGTACCAGATCGGGTTTCTCAGAATAAACTTTTTCTATTGCTTTTACACCATCATTAGCTTCTATTACATTTAGTCCTAATCTAATCAGATAGTAGGAAATTATTTTCCTAACAGTACAGCTATCTTCGACTAATAAAACCTTTTTTTTAAGCATTTTCTACAGTTCTCCTCTGGTGGATATAATTACGGTTGCTTTTAATTACACTGTCCTGCTAATTAAGTAGTTTTGATTAATACAATTCTAGCATAAGGCATTAATATATATCTTAAATTAAGATTAATAAACTTAGCAGTGATGGTATAGATTTATCAATGTGACTTTAATCACTAATAATAAGTGATAATAAGTATTGATCATCAAAACAAATCGTAGTTAAAAGTATAATTTTTCCTCAAAAATATCTTCGCAAGAAACCTGTTGAACATCTTGGAATCCAAATTTTTTTAAATATAAAATCCATCCGTAAGGAGTATTTTCTATATTCAATATCCCAACCGCCTGAGCAACATCTGCTATCCAAGGAACAGTTGATATTTTATATCCTTGCCAATTAGTTTCTACGCACACCCATTCAGGAATATTATTATTATCAAATTGATTTTCTGATTTCCAAGTTGCTCTAAAACAATATATAGGAGTATTTTTTTGCATAATTTATTTGGTTACAGAATATGACAAATTATTAATATTTAACTCAAAGAGACAGGTAACTTTTGAGAGAAAAGATTTTTTAGCTCCAAAGTTAGGTCTTCATTGCTTCTGTGAGCTTCCCAAGTTCCAGAATCAGACCTATTTATTCGCCATTCTCCTTGCATAAAATTTTCATCTTCAGAAACAGTACCAATATAATTAATAATGTATTGTGAACCTATAACGTATCGCTTGGTAAAACTAATCTTACGTCCAATAACTTCACCGCTTAATGTAGCTTCTCCTAAATAATTATCATCTAAAATATTGCCACTCAAAGTATTACCACCTTGAATCAAAGTAGCTTCAAATCTTGTAGGATTTGCTTGTTGCCAATAAGTACCTAGCCAAGTTCCAGTTAAGTTTACCATAGTAGCTAAATTTGTATTTAATACAACATTTGAAATATCAAAAATAAGTTGACAGAAGTTTTCATGTAAGTAGACTAAAGTAGGGACTTCCCATTTATTTAAGTAGACCACAAAAGTCTTTTACAAAAGGAAGTAAATAGGGATATTGGATGGAAAGTCTTTAAGGAATAATTAAGATGTTTTAGGGTTGTTTATACTCGTTGTAGTCTATCTATCTAAAGACCACTATAATTTAACATTTGTTAAGTAGAGAAAACTGGATATGGGCACAGGGAACGAAAATATAATTGTATACTTAAACACATTAATCTAAAAATTATTTGACCAAAAAATTAGGTCCAAAGCCTGCCCTTTTAAGGAGATGAAAAAAATATTCAATTCAGTATTTTAACCTTCCGACTAAAGTCGGAGGTACTGATAACTGATAACTGATAACTGATAACTGAAAAGACCTACCTACTTAACCTAAGCAGCAAATATACAATCTATTTAGCTTGACTATTTATATCATATCTTAAACAAATAGATCAAATCTATTTATTAAGATAGATTATAGTAGAAACACTACTTGCTTATCCCAGCAAATTTTTGATAATTATTCTTAACCAATAAAGTATTTTCTCTTATATAGCAATCCTATTTCAGTTGTAAGATTTTGGTGGTAGGGGTGATTCGCAAATCGCCCGTACAGGAGTCAGAATTTACTCATGTTTGGAGTTAAGATTAATTATTATAAAAATTTCACAAATCATTTAGGATTGCTATATATCAACATCCATAAATATATATATAATATCAAAGTCTTAATGCTTAATTCCCGATCTGAATTCACAGCGCGATATTGACACCCAGATTTTCCATGACTTTTTATCTCTTGCATTTGCCATCAACTTCCTAATATTTAACACCCAGAGAAAATTTGACCTCCAACTAACTCGAGGCACAAGGACATTCTGGCCAAAAAACTCAAGATAAATTTGGGTACACAATATAGTTATGCTAGAATCTAGTAATCATAATTAACTCAAATCTTAATCAATTTTTCTATTTTCTGCTCTAGTCAGATACTATAAAATCTAGGAGGTAGACTCCTATTGTATAATTTATTCCTAGTCCCAACCAAAATATAAAAATCAAACAACTTTAAATAATCTTTAAGAATTAACTATTGGGAGAAAAATGAGCCGAAATAAACAATTATTAAATCAACATAAACAATTACCTGAATCTCAACAAAATGATTTTTTTAAAATATTTAGTCAGTCTCCAATAGGTACATCAACTTGGAATTGGATTTTAACTCGTCCTCCTTCAGAAAAAAATCAAATTTTCTTACCTCTCTCTACAGCATCTGGCTTGACAAAAGATTATGAACCATTATTTTTATTAAAACTTTCTCCAGGGAAAAGTTGGCATTTAGAAAGTTCTGTGAAAGTGACTGCTAAAGCTGGAGTTTTTATCACAAAAGTAGGCTCAATTTCTGTTGCACCATTATATGTACTGTTCCAGTTATCAGGAAACGATTATATTTATCAAGTTTGGATTAATCATTATGGAGGAAATATTTTACCTTCTCCTTTAGAGAAATTGGAAAAGATGCCATATTTAACTCTATTATTAATGGAAGATAAATGTCAGCCAGAAAGATCGATAAAAATTGATAATCAAATAGATTGGTTATCTTTGAGAGCTAAAATAGAATCCGTTAGTTCTTGGAATCTAGAGGCGTTTAATACAGTAAAATCTCTAGGATATTCTGCTCAAGAATTGTGGAATAGAACAACAGAAAAACAAGTTAGGGAAACAACAATAGCTAAGTTAAACGATCGCTTTAGAAATGGAGATAAAAGTTTAGGAGAATATAGAATGAGTCGGCAAGTATTAGCATTGCCGAGAAAAAAACAAAAAGAACTATTTAAGGAAATTCAAGATTTTTCTGATTTTACACCTGAAAATGACCCTAAAGGTAAACATGAAATGGGTCAAGTGACACTAGATGGAGTAGAATATGTTTGGAAAATTGACTATCTAGATATAAGCATGATTATGTTATCAGATGCACCAGAAGATATCAATAAAACTACTAGAGTGTTATTGGTAATACGAGCAGACGAATGTTAATATCATACTTCAGTTATCAGTTATCAGTTATCAGTTATCAGTTAGCTTCCTAGGTTGTAGCAAAGTCTTATTGCTGAGAACTGACAGCTAATAGCTGTTTGCTTACATCATGTCCAACAAATTAATTCTGATTAATGAGGAGTGAAAAAAAGTGATTTTAGGAAAAGCTACAAAAATAAAAACTAAGCATTATGCTCAACTTCATCAAACAGAATTTCCCCCAGAACACTTCCGAGAATTTAACAACTTTACTGCTAGTTCAATAGGTATCGGTACATATCTAGGTTCCTCAGATTCAGTAACAGATAATTTAGTCGCAGAAGCAATTATTAGATCGGTAAAAAGCGGAATAAATTTAATAGATACTGCCATAAATTATCGGTCTCAGCATGGCGAAATTAGTGTCAAAAAAGCCCTACTTAAATTAATAGAATCAAAAACTGTATCGCGAGAAGAATTAATCATTTGTTCTAAAGGTGGTTTTATTCCTAATCGAGAAAAAGAAGAGTGGTTTAAACGAGAATATATAGACAACCCTAAATTTAATATTCAAGTAACAGATATGGTGGCGGGAGTTCACTGTATGCACCCAGAATATATTCAAGACCAACTGGAACGTAGTTTAATAAATTTGGGCATAGAAACTATTGATATTTATTATTTACATAACCCAGAAACTCAATTAGGAATTATTCCTTCAGAAGAATTTTATCGCCGTCTGAAAGCAGTTTTTTTAGTGTTGGAAAAAGCTGTCGATGCTGGTAAAATAACTGCTTATGGAATAGCTACTTGGCAAGGTTTTCGAGTGCCACCAACAGAAGCAAAACACATTGACTTAGCTAAAACAAAATCTATTGCTCAAGAAGTAGCAGGTGGAGGTGGCGATCGCTTCCAATTTATCCAACTACCAGTTAACCTGGCAATGACAGAAGCAATTATTACTCCTACTCAAGTTGTAGACGGTAAAATTTTACCTGCTATTACTGCAGCAAACCAACTTGGCATCAATGCGCTCGCTAGTGCTTCTATTGCTCAAGCTAAAAACCTGAAGCAATTTCCCAAAAAAATTATGACTGCTCTCGGTGAAAACCTGGCAACAGATGCAGTACGCGCTCTCCAATTTACCCGCAGTGTTCCTGGTTTATGCTCCGCTCTAGTGGGGATGAAATCTCCTAACCATGTGGCAGAAAATCTGACATTAAATAACATTCCGCCTTTAGATGCTGCTGACTTTGCTAATTTAGGGAGTAGGGAGTAGGGATTGAAAATGCACTCAAACAAGTCTTAACTATAGCTCAAAAAAAAGGTGAATAGGACTTACGCACGCGAAACCCGGTTTCTACGAGAAATCGTTGTTTTGAGCAATAGATGTTTACGAGAAACCGGGTTTCTAGGTTCCCCTGCGTAAGTCCTGGCGAAATTACTCAGAAAAAAGATATTGCTGCCTTAGCAAAATTTCTCACCTGTTGTCTACAAGGTTTGCGAGTAATTTCTAAAATTAATCCTGATCGAAAAGCATTATCAAGATATAGCTAAAATTACACTTTCCGTTTTAGATTAATTTACCCAAATTTTGTTTTTTTGTCTCAATTATATCAAATCCGGTTATATAGTATATGTTCATTATTAAATCGGACCGTCTCCCCATCTCCCCCAACAATACACTCTTGTATTCAACCGGATTTGATATTACTCCGTACGGACGTTGCTTGAACATTACAGCGGTTTTCATATGAATAAACCACAATGATACTGACTCTTCACTCCTAACTCCTGACTCCTAACTCCTAACTCCTGACTCCTGACTCCTGACTCCTGACTCCTAACAATGAATTTAGTGGTCTACTCAACTGAAAAGCGCTGTAATGCGTTACATGTCGCGCAGCGTTAGCGGAGCGAAAGCGTCAGCAATACGTCCCTACCTCCTTACTCATTACTCATTACTCCTTACTCCTCAGTAATACGATATAGCATTTCTCATAAAGATGAGGTACAGTTACGATCCCCCTAAATCCCCCTTGAAAAGGGGGACTTTGAAGACTCCCCCCTTTTTAAGCTATGCTTTATAAACATCTTTCTTAACATAAAACTTGACAACATAGACAAGTTATGTTTAAGTCTTGAATCGGCTTTTTCAGGAGAAAAGAGTATTTTTCAATACACTTTTTTATCAATGTAGA
>NZ_JAAHHT010000144.1 GCF_010672085.1 Okeania sp. SIO3I5 | reverse complement strand
CTATTACATTCAAACAAATACCTACTTTTTCTATAGATTCTAATTCCTGTTTTTGAACTATATTTTTTAACTCTATAATTGTTTTTTCCCTATCTATTACTATGTTTGCTGGATGTTGACAAACCACCAATAATGTTCTTGCTTTGAAGTCACATTGAATTTGGCAAGCATCATTAATTTCTCTCAAAGATTGCCAGTTTTTTTGTATATTATGTTCTAATATCTGTGTGTTAATATCTCTAATTGCTGTTTTCATTTTTGCCTTAATAATTTATTAGTTAATTTGCGATTATGTAATTAAATTTAGAATCATCTATCCTAGCAATCTTATTGTAATTGTCATCAATAGCACTACAAAAAAGTGTTAGAACATTAATAAAATTGAAATCCCATATAGCCTAATAGTTTTTACTTAATTTGAACTCCATAATTCCAACCCAGGAGGTAGTTATTGGCGGAGCATTTGGGGATGAAAATGCTTAGAGCTAATGTATATTTTTAGGAAACAGAAAAAAGTCAAATTATCACATATAGCAATCGAAGCAAAGGTTAGGACAGTTATAAATCCTGTTTGCGGAGCATTTCCCTATAAGAAAAACCCTTTAATAGTCTACTGTTCCCTCTTCCCTCTTCCCTCTTCGCGCTTCGCCTAGCGCTATACGATCTAGTTTTGACTATGGCAAGAACCAAACTGTATATAGAATCTAAATTAACTTTAATTTATCTTATAGTGTTTCTCAAGTTACTAAGAACCTATTCCACTAATAATATTTTTGCTGAAAAGCCCAAATATTCTTAAATATAAAAAAGATAAAAAAGATAAAAACGAAAAATCCAGCTTTTCAGGAAAATTTTACTTAAGTAAATAAGCATTTTTAAGAATAGTGAGATAGGCTGAAGGTACAGTTATTTTTCTTCTTTTCTATTTCCACTAAACCCGAATTACTACTTCCTACTCCCTTACTAAAAAATAAAGGTTAAAAGCCTTTCATGAGCAAGTAGAAAAAAGAAAAAAATTTCCTTTTAACCAATTCTATCTGTTTTAAGAATAGGTAATTATTAATTAGGGTTTGCTGATTAAATCTTAAAGCATTTACAGATAAAGCTTTTAGCCGATAATGGTTTTTCAGGCATTACGAGGTTTTTGTTCCTTAGAGCTGCATAAAGTTAGGATTTTAGGTTGACTATTGGCAGAAAAATCACTCTTATTAATTCTTCCTTCTGTCTCCTCTAAATTCCTTACTCCTCCTGTCTCCTGTCTCCTGTCTCCTGACTCCTAACCTGACTCATAAGACTTTTTGAGCAAACCCTAATTATTAATTATTAATTATTGAATCCCCTACTTCCTAAAC
Source organism: Okeania sp. SIO3I5 (assembly GCF_010672085.1). Taxonomy (GTDB): domain Bacteria; phylum Cyanobacteriota; class Cyanobacteriia; order Cyanobacteriales; family Microcoleaceae; genus Trichodesmium. Next base: position 23,434 of record NZ_JAAHHT010000144.1, on the reverse strand, counting down.
TAAACCTAATTCCCGTTTCAAGAGATTAATTGAATCTGTACGAATATAATCAACACGTATAATTTGTGGGGGACGAATAATATTTTCCCTATTTTTTTGTAAGGCATCTTTAACAATATCAAAGCTACATTTATCACAAATAATTACTCTAGCTGCCCGTACCATAGCATTTATTTTGTAGGTTTCTGTATGTTGAGCAGTCATAACAATTATATCATCTCCACGCATACTATGAAGAATTACTTCTCCTGCTCGTAAAAAACCTGAACTAAGACTAACTAAACCACAGTAACTTCCCTTGGGTGATGCATTGAACAATTTAAATTCTTCATCATAATCATATATATCAATTGGTATAACTCTGACAGATTTAGAAGCAGCTATTTTTTCAGCTTGCCCAATAAAATAACGATTTGTGACAATTGTGCCAGAAGAAATTTCATCTATAATCTCATCTAATTCTTCTAGGGGAACTAACTGTACAGAAATATTTAGAGCTTCTTCCAACTCTTTAGTCATTAACTCTCCAATACCAATATCATTAGATGGAGCTGTAACTAAAACCCTAGCACTACAACGTAATCGCCAGTCAATCTCAGTCAGGAACATTTCCCTGGCTTCATTTAAACTACAACCTTGGGATAATAATTCATCCAAACTACTCTTGACTAAATTACTGGCATTTGGATATTTTTCAAAAGTAGGTGACTTTGACTTTGAGCCTCCCTCATTTCCCTGGGCTTTGACATAAATACCAGAACCTGCTTGAGCTTCTACAAGGCCAGTATCTTCTAGTTGACGATATACCTTACTTATGGTATTACGATGTAAACCAGTTTGCATGGCAAGTTGTCGGGTACTAGGTAATCGATGGCCAGGAGGAAACTGTCGGGAGGCGATCGCAAACCGAATTTGATTAAATAATTGGTTTGATGCAGGAATATCACTATCTGTTTTAATCTGAAAATCAACCATAAACAAGTTAAAAGTCATGCATTCAAAAGTCAAAATTCACAAGTAATCTTTGACTTAGTTTTAGATGTCCAAATGCTCCGCAAACAAGTCAAAGCAATTCAAAATTCAAAATTATTAATTTGCTCATTATAACCTTTGCCTAAAGTCAGAGACTTGAAATCAGGAAAATATTTTTTATTTTTTTGTTAGGTAGGAACGAGGCTTAAATCCTTAATTAAATAATTATTGAAATTAAGGAATGAACCCAAAATTTTGAACTTTTAATTTTGAATTTTGAATTCAAAAAATGGTCAAAGCAAAATGGATTTACCGATTTCCGTGCCCTAAATGGGTAGGGCTATATCTATAATGATTATGATATAGATTAAATAATTAGTTTTTGCTATATAAAAAATTAACTAATAGAGACGAAAGACCTAAAAATTTCTGACTAGAGTGAGGATCTGACCATGAAATAAGACACATCAAATCTCACCTTTCAAGGGAATGAAAAAGAAAATTCCGGTTTTCAAACTTCCTTATTTTAGGAGGTACTTATAATTGATAACTGATATAGCAGTCGAAGCAAAAGGCGCGGACATTTCTAAATCTTGAAACCCTTTGAAAGCTTACTACTATTCCCTATTCCCTATTCCCTATTCCCTATTCCCTATTCCCTATTCCCTATTCCCTATAACTGAAATGACACAACTAGAAATCCATACAACCAATATTCAAGTCCCCAATGGAGACCTTCAAATAGATTCCTATCTAGCACAACCGTTAGGAGTTAGTCCATTTCCAGCAGTTGTGGTAGTCCAAGAAATATTTGGGGTTAATACCCATATTCGGGAAGTAACAGAAAAAATTGCCAAAGAAGGTTATGTGGCGATCGCTCCCTCAATCTATCAACGTCAAGCTCCTGGTTTTGAAGTGGGCTACACTGAGGAAGATTTAATATTAGGTCGCAAATACAAGGAGCAAACCAAAGCTTCAGAATTACTCAGCGATATTCAAGCCACTATTAAATATCTTAAAAGCTTACCCACTGTCAAACCAGATAAGTTTGGTTGTATAGGTTTCTGCTTTGGAGGTCATGTTACCTATCTAGCAGCTACTTTACCAGAAATTCAAGCAACAGCTTCTTTCTACGGAGCTGGTATTGCTACTGGTACTCCTGGCGGTGGTGAACCAACTCTTACTCTAACTCCTAAAATTAGTGGTACGATATATTGTTTCTTTGGCACAGAAGATCCTTTAATTCCCATAGAACAGGTAGACCAAATAGAGGCAGAATTACAGAAACATCAAATAAAGCATCAAGTATTTCGTTATCGAGCAGACCATGGTTTCTTTTGTGACCATCGTAGCAGTTACAATTCTCAAGCTGCTGCTGATGCTTGGGTTAAGACAAAGGAACTTTTTGGTCAACAATTGATGAATAATTGATAATGGATAATGAATAGTGGATAATTGATAATTTATAATGAAAACTATCTTGAATTAGGGATTGCTGATTAGACCTAAAAGTTTTTACAGATCAAGGTTTTAGCATTTTTAGGTACTAATAAAGTACCAGCTTTTAGGTCCTCGTGATGCAAAAATTTAGCATTTTGGGCAAGATAGGAAAAGAAAATCAAGAGACGATTTTTCTGACTACTTGCTCTATAATTCCCCTGACTCCAGAAGTCAGGAGGAATGCTTTTACTAAAAGACTTTAAGCAAGCAAACTCTAATTAGGGTTTGCTGATTAAATATCAAAGCTTTTACAGATCAAGGTATAGCATTTCTCAGGAATCGTGAGGTACACCTATCTTAATTTTTTCCTATTCCCTATCCCCTATTCCCAGTTAAGTGTTCCCAGTTAAGTGTTCCCTGTTCCCTAAAACCAAGGAATTTTGTACCTCACGCTTCTTGGGAATTGCTATATTAAATTTTTTAGGTTGAAAAAAAGTGCTAGCTTTTAAAAAGACTTTTTCAGCAAGCCCTAATTATCCATTATCAATTATCCATTATCAATTATCTATATGAATCCTGAATCAACTAGCTCTCAAGGAAGTAAACAGTCCTTTACCATGGACGACTTTGCTAAAGCTCTCGAACAACCTAAGTATAATTATGAATTTCAAAAAGGACAAATAGTCACTGGAAAAGTATATAGTTATGAATCTGAAGGTATCTACGTTGATATAGGTGGTAAGTCTTTAGCTCTTTTACCCATTCAAGAAGCTTCCTTGGGAGTCACACAAGATTTATCAGAAGCACTACCGCTAAAGCTAGAAAGAGAATTTCTAATTATCCGCGAGCAAGATGCAGAGGGTGAAGTGCTTCTTTCTGTTAAGCAGCTAGAAATTAATCAAATCTGGGAGAGGTTAACTGAATTACAAGAAGGTGGTCAGTCTTTCCAAGTTCGAGTAATTGGTACTAATAAGGGTGGAGTAACGGTGGATGTGGAATCTTTGCGAGGTTTTATTCCACGTTCCCATCTTTTGGCAAAGGATAATTTAGAGTCATTGATTGACCAAGTATTGACAGTCAATTTTTTGGAATTAGACCAAGAAAAAAAGAAAATTGTGATGTCTCAGCGTTTAGCCGCTCAATCTGCTGGTTTTAGTAAGTTACTTGTTGGTCAGTTGGTTGAAGGAAATGTTGTTGGAGTGAAACCTTTTGGTGTTTTTGTAGATTTAGAGGGTTTAACTGGTTTGCTGCATATTACCCAGGTTAGTCAAAAACGGGTTGATTCTTTATCAACAATTTTTGCCCAAGGTAATTTGGTTAAGGCGATGATTGTTGATTTAGATGAAGGTCGAAAAAGGATTTCTCTTTCTACTAAAGTGTTAGAAAATTATCCAGGGGAAATGTTGGAAAAAATTGATGAAGTGATGGAGTCGGCAGATGCTCGTGCAGAAAGAGCAAGAAAGGCTTTAACTCAATTTGAATAGCAGGGAATAGGGAATAGGGAATAGGGAATAGTCAGAAAAATATTTCCTAGTCTAAGGTTCATCATCAGTCTACATTCTGACCAATTCTTTCTTAGCTTTTGGTTAAATTTTTCTATTACTTTTCAGGATGGCTGAATAAGTCTTAGCACTTATTCAGCAATTTTTATATAGCAGGGAATAGGGAAGAGTTGGAGAAACATTTTCTAGTCTAAAATTCATCATTGCAATAGCAGGGAATAGGGAATAGGGAATAGGGAATAGTCAGAAAAATATTTCCTAGTCTAAGGTTGATTATCAGTCTATGTTTTCATCAATTCTTTCTTAGCTTTTGGTTGAATTTTTCTATTACTTTTCACGAAGGCTGAATAAGTGCTAAGACTTATTCAGCAATTTTTATATAGCAGGGAATAGGGAAGAGTTGGAGAAACATTTTCTAGTCTAAAATTCATCATTGCAATAGCAGGGAATAGGGAATAGGGAATAGTCAGAAAGATATTTCCTAGTCTAAGGTTGATCATCAGTCTATGTTTTCATCAATTCTTTCTTAGCTTTTGGTTGAATTTTTCTATTACTTTTCAGGAAGGCTGAATAAGTGCTAAGACTTATTCAGCAATTTTTATATAGCAGGGAATAGGGAAGAGTTGGAGAAACATTTTCTAGTCTAAAATTCATCATTAGTCTATGTCCTAACCAATTTTTTTTTAGCTATAGTCGAAGTTTTTATCAATATGAAATGGCAGGAAAAAGAAGGAATAATTAGGGTTTGCTGAAAAAGTCTTTCGGTAAGGGTAGGAGTCAGGAGAAATGCGAATTATAGAGGAGTTAGGAGGAAGAATAGTCCCTTGATTTTTCCGCCCAAGTCTTCCCTAAAATGCTAATTTTTTGAACCTGAGCGACCTAAAAGCTTGTACTTTTTTCGACTAAAAAAGGATAAAAACTTTATAAATAGGTCTTGCTCTGTTAATCTCAAAGCATTGACATTAATTATGGTTTGAGCTTTTTCAAGTCTTGAAAAAGTACAAGGTTTTCCTTAATCAAGAGCTGCATAAAGTGAGGATGAAAGGGTTGACTTAGGAAGAAAAATCAACGGATAATCTTCCTCCTGCCTTCTCGCTCCCAGATCCATTCCTCCAGTCTCGAGTCTCGAGTCTCCTGACTCCTACCCTTACTCGCGTATACTTTTTCAGCAAGCCCTAAATAAAGGATTTGAGATTTAATTAGCAAACCCTAATTATCAATTTTATCAATACAATGCAAGAATTTAACTTCTGATTTCTGACTTCTGACTTCGGTTATGCCATTTTGCGATAAAACTCCGTTACGCGATAGAACTCCGTTCCGCTGACGCGATCGCACTTTCACTCACTAATGCTCTTTTTCATTTTAATAAGCACCTGCGCAGAGCGACAGACTTGTTATCAATATACATCAAAATTGCCTGGGAAGCAAAAATCCTGTATTTATTGCATATCAAGACTTGTAGCGTTTCTGAAAAGATTGCTAAAACAAGCGCAAAATCACGATTTTTCCCTGAAATTTGGCCCTCAATAGCTCATTTCAACTTTTTTTGTCAAAATTCGTTTAAATTCTAAATAGGTTAATCAATTAATCATAAGTTTTGTTAATGTCAAATTATTTTATAGTCTTATAAAGAAGAGGAAGGAGTCATTTCAGTTATCAGTTATCGGTTGTAAAAAATTAATATTTTTCTGTTGAAATATATAAGTTATTATTTTAGAATCTTGTTATAAATAGTTGAATAAAGTTAGTACCAAAATCAATCAATAGGACTATAATCATCAGAAAATGGAAAAACCATTATTTGTATTTGTGAAGTTTCACCCTAAGAAAGATAAAGTTGAAGATTTGAAACAGTTACATCGAGGGTTTATTGCAAAAACTTTGGAAAATGAATCAGGCTGCATCTCATATAATTATTTGCAATCTACAGATTTTAGATTGAATTTTTATATTATTTTTCAGGAAGGCTGAATTGGTGTTGTAACTTATTCAGCAATTTTTATCGTAGAAGTTTTTATCAATATGAAATGGCAGGAAAAAGAGGGAATAATTATCAATTTTATCAATACAATTTTTCAGCAAATAATTTCCGAAAATCCTACTGTACCGATTAGGGCAGTGTCTAGAGCTGGTGCAGAAATAAGTGATGTTTTGGAAGACAGATTTGTTTAAATAGCACAGCAGCAAGAAAAAATTATTGAAGTTGCAGGCTCTCCGAAATCAGTTATCAGTTATCAGTTATCAGTTATCAGTTATCAGCTAAAAGTTATTAGTTATCATCTGAATTTGATGATGTCAAACAAGAAGTAAAAAAGACTCTATCTCGCTAATTTCTTGATTGGTAAATTTGAGTTCTTGGTAAATCAGGCAATCAATTTTATTCCTATCTATAGGGTTAATACTAATTACTTTCTCAAAAAATAAACTTTTTTCATCCAACCAAAAAGGTAATCTTTTTAGATCGCTAACTTTAATTTGAGGCTGCTGTTTGGGATTTTTTCTAATAATATTCATCTGAGACGCTAGATATAAATATAATTTCGAGTTTAGTAGGCGTTCCGTATAAATTAAAGTCTTTTCCCATTCTTCCTTTCTGAAATTAGAATAAATAGGAGTTAATACATATAAACTATTATTTGCCATAAAATTTTCATTTGTAAATTTGGCAATTAAGCGATCGCTTGACTGTCTAATAAAAATTTTAGGCGATCGGTAAATTTCTAGTTGACCTAAACCAATGCGCTTTTTATTTTTAATTCCTTCTTTTTCTAATCTCACTCTAATTTCTTCGCTAAGTCGAAGTTGCAATTCATAATCATATTTAATGTAATTAGAAAATGCAAAAGGTTTATCTGGAGATGATAAAGATTTTCCTCCTTCTAGATAAGGCATGATTAATCCAGATTTATCTCTTTGATAATCTTCTTTAGTAACTAAAAATTTTTCAGTTAAATTTAAGAGCATACAACAGGTTCTAATTGATTTTCTGGGAAAATAGTCAATCAATAGTTGATTCTGGGTAAGCTTATCTAAAATTGAGTTGGAGTTAGATATGCTGATTCTACATTCCACATCTTTCAACCATTCCTCCTGATTTATTTGCTTAACTTGATTTTGAGAAATATCTTCTACTAAAACAGATTTTTCAGGGTAAATATTCGTAATATGCCAGATTGTTTGACCGCTAGCGACATTCTCAAAGTTAGCTAAACCCATCTGAATAGATTTAATTTGGAAATTTTCAATTATCCACTTACGCAAATAATAAGCTGAGGTTTCGTAAATGGAATTATCTAACAAGTAAATTAGACTACCACCTGTTTTGAGCAGATTTAAACCATGTTCAATAAAAAACATATATAAGTTTAATTTACCATTTTTGACTGCATCAGGAATAAATTCATAGTTAGTTAAATAATATTTTCTATGACTTTCTGGTAATTTTTTACTGCGTCTGCCATAAAAAGTGATAAAAGGTGGGTTGCCAAAAATATAATCAAATTCAAGCTCTTTTTTGATATTTATTACTTGCTTTGAGTCTTTGTAGATAATGTGAAAATTATTGATAAAGTCAAATCCTTGTGCAGCTTTTACAGTAAAATCAGTCTGATAAAAATTTAGGTTTTTATAAGTGGAAATATCAATGCTAAAAAAATTATCTAGTTCTAACAAGAGCCGAATTTTAGCAATTTCTAGTGCTTCCCAATCTAGATCAAATCCATAAATTAAATTTAGGATTTCATCTACAGAATCAAAAGAAAATTTAGTCAGTAGTTGTTTGGCTAATATCAAAATAAAGTTACCAGTACCAACTGCTGGATCTAAATATTTAAAGTTTGGTTTAAGTTGGATTTGTGAAATAATTTTATTGACTAAATTCTCAGAAGTATAGAATGCTCCTAGGCGGGGAGGTCGAGATTTTTCAAATATTTCTAGGTTGGTGACATAAGATTTAATATTTTGCTCCCTATCTCCAAGGATTTTCTCAATCAGAAAGTCTCTTAATTGAGATTTTTTTAGCTTCAGAACTAAGCCAGAGACAACATCTTGAAATTCAAGACTTAGATTCGACTGCTTCTGACTATTAGTGATAATTTTTATTTGGTGGGGATTGTTTGTTTCTAATACCAAAATTTTTTCTGGCTCCAAAGTCGGTAGATAATAATTATAGGATATGAAAAAAGTCAAGGTTTGAGGAATTGATGGGGATGCCACTAAATCAATTATCAATTATCAGTACCTACTACCGAAGTAGGAAACTTGAGACCTGATTTTTTGCTAAAAATTTTCCGAACTCTAAATTAGATAAATAATAGTAATTATAGAAGATGAAAAAATTAAATGTTTGAGGAATTGATTGGCACGGCACTAAATCAATTATCAGTTATCAGTACCTACTCCTCAAGTAGGAAACTTGAGACCTGATTTTTTGCTAAAAATTTTCCGGTCTTTAAATTCAATCAATAATAGTAATTAGAGAAAATGAAAAAATTAAATGTTTGAGGAATTGATTGGCACGGCACTAAATCAATTATCAGTTATCAGTACCTACTCCTCAAGTAGGAAACTTGAGACCTGATTTTTTGCTAAAAATTTTTCCGAACTCTAAATTAGATAAATAATAGTAATTATAGAAGATGAAAAAATTAAATGTTTGAGGAATTGATGGGGATGCCACTAAATCAATTATCAGTTATCAGTACCTACTACCGAAGTAAGAAATTTGAGACATGATTTTTTGGGGAAAATTTTCCGGTCTCTAAATTAAACAAATAATAGTAATTAGAGAAAATGAAAAAAGTAAACTTTTTAGGAATTGATGGGGGTGAGACTAAATCAATTATCAGTTATCAGTACCTACTACCGAAGTAAGAAATTTGAGACATGATTTTTTGGGAAAAAATTTTCCGGTATCTAAATTAAATAAATAATAGTAATTAGAGAAAATGAAAAAAGTCAAGGTTTGAGGAATTGATGGGAGTGACACTAAATCAATTATCAATTATCAGTACCTACTACCGAAGTAGGAAACTTGAGACCTAATTTTTTGCTAAAAATTTTCCGGTATCTAAATTAGATAAATAATAGTAATTAGAGAAAATGAAAAAAGTCAAGGTTTGAGGAATTGATGGGAGTGACACTAAATCAATTATCAGTTATCAGTATCTACTACTGAAGTAGGAAACTTGAGACCTGATTTTTTGCTAAAAATTTTTCCGGTCTTTAAATTCAATCAATAATAGTAATTAGAGAAAATGAAAAAATTCAACGTTTTAGGAATTGATGGGGGTGACACTAAATCAATTATCAGTTATCAGTACCTACTACTCAAATAGGAAACTTGAGACCTGATTTTTTGCTAAAAATTTTCCGAACTCTAAATTAGAGAAATAATAGTAATTAGAGAAAATGAAAAAATTCAACGTTTTAGGAATTGATAGGGGTGACACTAAATCAATTATCAGTTATCAGTACCTACTACCGAAGTAGGAAATTTGAGACTTGATTTTTTGGCAAAAATTTTCCGGTCTCTAAATTAGATAAATAATAGTAATTAGAGAAAATGAAAAAATTCAACGTTTTAGGAATTAATGAGGTGACACTCAATCAATTATCAGTTATCAGTACCTACTACCGAAGTAGGAAACTTGAGACCTGATTTTTTGGCAAAAATTTTTCCGGTATCTAAATTAAATAAATAATAGTAATTAGAGAAAATGAAAAAATTCAACGTTTTAGGAATTAATGAGGTGACACTCAATCAATTATCAGTTATCAGTACCTACTACCGAAGTAGGAAACTTGAGACCTGATTTTTTGGCAAAAATTTTTCCGGTTTCTAAATTAGATAAATAATAGTAATTAGAGAAAATGAAAAAATTCAACGTTTTAGGAATTAATGAGGGTGACACTCAATCAATTATCAGTTATCAGTACCTACTACCGAAGTAGGAAACTTGAGACCTGATTTTTTGGGGAAAATTTTTCCGGTCTCTAAATTAGATAAATAATAGTAATTAGAGAAAATGAAAAAATTCAACGTTTTAGGAATTAATGAGGGTGACACTCAATCAATTATCAGTTATCAGTACCTACTACCGAAGTAGGAAACTTGAGACCTGATTTTTTGGGAAAAATTTTCCGCCTTCTAAATTAGAGAAATAATAGTAATTAGAGAAAATGAAAAAAGTAAATGTTTTAGGAATTGACGGCGGCGGCACCAAAACAGAAGCCCTTTTAATGGATGAAAATTATCAAATTCTTGGTAGTGGTAAAAGCGGTCCGTCAAATTATCAGAGTGTGGGAATTGAAGTAGCAAAAAATTCGATTCAAACCGCTATTACTGAAGCAGTTGCTAATAGTAATAGCCATCAATCAATCTCTGGAATTTGCCTAGGTTTAGCAGGAGTAGGAAGACCGGAAGATTTTCCAGTAGTAGAAAATTTGCTCCAAGAAATTATTACTAATATTCCGATTAAATGGGATGTACAGCCAAATACAATAATTATCTGTAGCGATAGTAACATCGCTCTAGTCGGAGGTATTGGATATTCTATAGGTATTGTAGCGATCGCTGGTACAGGTTCCCTAGTATTTGGCCAGAATAGTCAGGGGTTAACTAAACGAGTTGGTGGTTGGGGTTATCTATTGGGAGATGAAGGAAGTGGCTATGATATAGCCATTCGAGGTTTACAAGCAGCCTTGAAAAGTTATGATGGACGTGAATTTCCAACTACTCTAATTACAGATTTTCAAAGACACCTGGGCCTGACAAATATTGAGGGTATAATAGAAATAGTCTATCGCCGTGGATGGGGTGCAACACAGATAGCCGCACTTGCTCCTATTGTCTCCGCAGCCGCAGATAAGGGAGATAAGGTAGCTAAGAAAATTATTCAAGGTGCTGTAGAGGAGTTAAGTATAGCTACAAAAATTGTAATATCTACCTTATTTCAGCCCCACGAAACTTTTGAAGTAGTTACTATTGGAAGTGTCTGGAACAGTCTGATTGATTTTCGCAGTCGATTTGAAGATTCTATAGGAGCGATCGCTCCTACTGCTCAAGTTATTTGGCCTCGACATCAACCTGTTTATGGTGCAGCAATTTTAGCTTTAAAAGCTGTAAAGGGGAAGGCAGAAGGCAGGAGGCAGAAATAGTGGAAGGATAAAGTTAAAAGTAATCTCTGCCAAAAAATAGGGTCTCAAGTCTCTGAATTCAGCGACAGCTACTGATAACTGACAACTAATAACCGATAACTAATAACTGATATTGGAGGATAGATACTTTTTATGTTTAATTCAAAAAAAAGCCGTTTTGGAACATCCTTGTTATTAACTTTAGGCATAACATTAGCAACAGGAACACCTGGTTTAATGTCAAACCAAGCGATGGCTCAATTTTACCCTCAACGACAAGTCCCTCAACGACAATACCCTCGCAATCAACGAAGACCATTGCCTGTCAACCAAAGAAGACCATCGCCTGTAGCACGGATACCAGCAGGAACACTAATCCCCGTAGGATATGAGGAAGCAGAAAAGGTGGTGCTAACTCCAGATGAGTCAATGAGGTTAAGGTTGACGGTGACTAGAGATATTAGAGATGTTCAAGGAAGAGTGATAATACCTTCTGGCAGTGAGATAGAGGGTGAACTACGACCTGTTTCTAATGGGACTCAGTTTTTTGCCGAACAAGTAATTATTAGCGATCGCCGTCGGTTTCGTATTGATGCTATTTCTAAGGTAATTACTGAAACTGAAGATATAACAAAAGGTGCTAATGCTGGAGATATTTTGAAGGGTGCTGCTGTGGGGACTGGTGCTGCTGCTTTATTGTCTGCAATTCTTGGAGATGATGTTCTGGAGGTGGAAAGGTTATTGATAGGTGCGGGGTTGGGTGCTTTGGGTGGAGTGTTTGTGGGTCGGGATGAAGCGGAGGTAGTTGTGATTTATCCAGAGGATGATTTAGATTTGAGGTTACGTTCTGATTTTGCGTTCCGTTAGTTGGAATTAAGTCAGTAGGTGCGAAGTTAGTAGGTTGGGTAGAGCGACAGCGTTAGCGCAGCTTATCCGTAGCATAAACCCAACAAGTTTAATGAAGTCAGAAGTAATCTCTGACTATTTGTCGGTTTGATTTTTTCTGGTTATCAAGACTTATATAGAATCCGGGTAATTAGTTATCGTATCGCGCACTTGAGTCAGGAGTCAGGAGGTAGGGACGTTGCTTGAGCATTAATGCGTTTTCCGTTTCGGAATGCTGCGCTTTCCATGTCGCGTAGCGTTAACGTTTGCGGAGCATTCCCTATATGAAAGTTGTGCTTTAGCTAAACGTCCGTACGGAGAAAGAAAAGATTTGAATAGCATGAAATTTTAAATTTCTATTCATGCTTAACATCTGTATTACAGCGGTTTTCATTTCAGTAGACCACAGTAGGGACGTTCCATGGAACGTCCCTACTAGGTTTGAAATGTGAATATGTGGTTCATCAAGAAAGAAAAGCGCTGTAAGATGAAGTAATTTTGCGATTACTGTATAACCAGATTTTATATTAATCGTTTGTGTAAAAGTTAGGGTGAATATCCACAGGAAATTTAAGTTTTTTTATTGGCCTTAAGTATTCTTGCCTGTTCCCTGTTCCCTGTTCCCAGTTAAGTGTTCCCTACCTTTGCTATACAATACCGATGCTACCGGACATGATATTATTTACAGGACTAAAACCATGGGAACCCAGAAACCCGGTTTCTCGTAGATGTTTATTGTCAAAAACAATGATTTACCGTAGAAACCAGTTTTTTTTGCGTAAGTCCTGATTTATTCAAATAAAGCATGATATAATTAAAAATTTTACAAAACCACTTTTGACACCTTAACAAGACAAAAATCATAAAAGAAAATATTAAATACCACCAAAATCAAAATTTGGTACTAAAATGCAGCAAAAGTTAAAATTTTTGCTACTCAAATTACTTAGGAGTTAATATTATGAAACAATCAGCACCTGTGCCAATAGGAATTGTAGGTGCTTCGGGCTATGGCGGGGTGCAACTTATCAAGCTGCTTCAGGATCATCCAAAAGTAGAAGTAGTATACTTGGGAGGGGATAGCAGCGCGGGAAAACCTTTTTCTTCAATTTACCCTCACTTGGGGCATTCTGTAGACTTAAAAGTAGAATCAATAGAGTTGGATAAAATTATCAGTAAATGTGAGATAGTTTTCCTCTCTCTACCTAATGGTTTAGCTTGGAAGATGGCACCCAACCTATTAGAAAAAGGATGTAAAGTATTAGACCTCTCAGCTGACTATCGGTTTAGTAATCTTGAGACTTATCAATCTTGGTACGGCGGGGAACGTACAGATAAAAAAATAGCAGCTACTGCTGTGTATGGTTTACCAGAATTGTATCGCGATCGCATAGCCAATGCTCAACTTATTGGTTGTCCTGGTTGTTATGTCACTGCCAGTCTTTTAGCACTTTCGCCACTATTTAAACAGGGTTTGATAGTACCAGAAACTGCAATTATTGATGCTAAGTCAGGCACATCCGGAGGTGGGCGAAAAGCGAGTATTAATATGTTACTAGCTGAAGCAGATAACTCTGTTGGTGCTTATGGGGTAGCTAGTCATCGCCATACTCCAGAAATTGAACAAATTTGTAGCGATCTGGCAGGTTATGATGTAAAAGTGCAATTCACTCCTCATCTAATGCCAATGGTACGGGGGATATTAGCTACAGTCTATGGTACTCTCCGAGACCCTGGATTAGTACGAGAAGACCTGCTGACTATTTACAATGCTTTTTATCGTAATTGCCCTTGGGTCAAGGTATTGCCCAGTGGTACTTATCCTCAAACTAAGTGGGCAGGTGGTACTAATCTCTGTTATCTTGGCATTGAGGTAGATCATCGTACCGATAGAGTGATTATTATGTCAGCCATTGATAATCTAATCAAAGGTCAAGCTGGTCAGGGTATTCAGTGTATGAACTTAATGATGGGCTGGGAAGAAACTCTGGGTTTGCCTCAATTGAGCTTTTATCCCTAATCTCTGTCTAGCACTTGGTTAGTTTTTGGTGGTATTATGCCACCTAACTAACCTTGACATACTCCCGACGTTGCCCTTACGGGACCCATAGGGATTCTGAGCGTCTGGGAAACCCTGACCGCTAGTTTATACAGAGGTGATGTCCTCCCCCTGTGTTGAAATTGATAATAACAAAATGCTCCTAGCTTGTGTCTTGGGCATATGAACGTTTAGCTTATGTATTGAATACTTCTCTATCTACCTTCTTTCAATCCCTTGAAGTATTACCGCTTTTAGATTTTAGCCACAAGTGATGATCTCTTAATATTTATTTTACAAACAGTCTCTAAGAAGAGGTAATAATTAATAATTAATAATTAATTATTAATTATTGAACCCTATTCCCTCTTGTCTGGAGATATCTATTGATTTTTCCATAGTTTTAACGTAGAGGTTTTAAAAATATTGGGATAGGTTGATCTTCACTCAGTGTTACATGATTAACAACTGTCAGGTCAATATTTGCTTCCTCAAAAGCTTGTTTAATCATTACACCTAAGATTTTCTGAATAATTAAATGTTTTCCTGGTTTAACTTGTGTAACTACTTCAATTAATATTTGATTGTCAGAAAATTCTTCTACTCCTTCTATTATTGTTGGTTCAATTATGTCTTTTGGATTCTCCTCTAGAAGCTTCTTTCCAACTTTTTCTATAACTTCATAGACTTGATTAATCTTAACTTGATAAGGAATTTTGAGCATAACCACTGCATTACTGTAGCTGGAGTGATTAACTATATCCTTAACATCACGATTATGGATAATATAATTTTTATCTTCATAATTAACTCGAGTTGTTCTTAATTCTATTCCCGTAACAAAACCTTCTATACCATTTATCTCTACAAAGTCTCCTACTAAGTAATAACTTTCAAACAAAATAAAGAAACCTGCAACTATATCTTCAACCAAACTTTGCGCTCCCATTCCAACTGTTAAACCTAAAATACCTACACCTGCTAAAATAGGAGTCGGGTCAATTTTAATAGTATAAAGAATTGCTATACCTGTACCAAAGTAAATCAGGTATTTAATACAACTTTGAAATAGGGGTAAAAATGTCTGTCGTCTTTGTTTAGATAAATCATCTGTATCACCCTCACGCAGTAGTATTTCTTCTAGTACAAGTTGACCAATTTCTTGAACAACACGACTGATAAATATAATCCCAATTATTTGCAAAACTAAAGAACCATAAGGAGCTAATTGAGCAATAAAATCAATTTTTTGAATTGATAAAGTAGCTGTAATAATATAGATTGCATATTCAAGACATCGTTTGGCAAGAGGAATTAATTTACTTAGGCGATCGTAGAGTCGCAAAATATTTTTTTGATCGGAATATTTCTTGCTAAGAGCATCTAAAGTATCAATGACTGTTGTATTAGCTTTAGTAAATAGTAATCCAATAATAATAATCATATAAACCTGCAAACTTACATACAGATATTTGATAATTACTTCTGGAAATACCATGATTTGAGCTGATATAGTAACATAGAACAGCCAAATCATATTATTAAAGTTGCTCCTGAAAAATTCAAATAAACTGTCAATACTGGCGTCATTGGCAGTGATGTGATCGACGTTTTTTGCCCACTCTTTTGACCAGATTATAAATTTGTTTATATATGGAATACTCCATTTAGTTAAAAATAGTATGCCCAAGATTTTGAAGATTCTAATTCCTATAGTTAGCAAATAATCAAAGGAAATACTTTTAATCAAAGAAGTTTGGTATTCGATTAAATTTTCTCCTTTATAAATAAGCCATCCATTAAATCCTGCTACTAATACACATAATAGTAAGCAACTTAGACTGAATAATATCTGGATATTTTGGTAGATAACTTTAATATCTTTTTTCTTTTTTTTGATTGAGGAGACTTTTATTAATTGTTTATATCCTCTATCTATCAAAAATCTAATTGTTACAAAGAGAACTATTATCAATACAATTTCAACTCCAGTTACAATGATGCTGTTTATGTCAATTTTAATGAAGTTGTTAAGATTAATTTTAGGGATCATAATTGTTTTCCTTGAATAGATTGTGCAGTAATTGGATAGTTGCCAGTAATTATTAGACCTCTCCGGAAAAGAGGGAACAGGGAACAGGGAACAGGGAACAGCAATAACCCACCCCAAACCCCTCCTGGGAGGGGAGTAATTGATAATTTATGGATAAGAATTGATTCTATTTTTAATTTTCACGCCTATGTCTATTGTAAATAATCTACAACAGCTTGAGCGATCGCTTCACTACCATTTTTATCTAATTTTTCAGACTTACGGGGTATTTGTAAGGATTTTCTAAGAAATTCCCAATCACCATCAAAAAATTCTGTTGGAGGTAAGATTTGATGATAACTATAATCTTGAACTCCTTCTAATAATAATTTCGATTCGGCAAAACCTTCTCTGACTAATGAGACAATGGGTGTTTCTAAACGCAAAGCTTCAGCAAAGGTACTATATCCTGGTTTAGAAATAATCCTGCCACAAATCGGCATCAAATCTACAGGGCGAATATTTGGCAAATTTATATCTATTTTTTGAGATTCTTTTCTGACATTTATGAGATTAGGAAGTTCAGGAGTATTATTATCAAATGTCAGAAATTGCCAATCAGGAAAACGAGCCAGATTTTCATAAGGAATCTGGTCTAAACCTAACCCACCAAAAGTTAGTAAAATAGTTTTTTCTTTGTCTGCCTGAATATCAAATTTTGCTTTAATTTCTTCTGGTTGATAACGTGGAGTTCCCCCAGTTAAACCTACATCAAAAATGTTAGGAAAAGCGCCCATAGATTCGTGGAGTGGAAGGCGAAATAAACGGTCACATTGACCAAAACATTCTCCTATCCAATCAGCAATTTCCAGAAATTTACCACCCCAAGGACGATAAATAAAATCCCAACCAAAATTACTCAACATCCAACCAGGAATATCGGCAGCTTGAGCAATTTTAGCAGCGATTGGCGGAATATCTGCTAATAATAAATCAACTCGATTTTGCTTAATAAAATTTACTTCTCCAGCAATAATTGACCGTTCTTTGTTTCTAATTTCTTGCAATTTTTCCAGGGTAGTTTCTTTATCCATAGTGATACTATCTGATTGAATTACCCCCACATCAAAAGCACGGGGACGATAAATAAAATCACCAGAAATATAAGATTCTAATAACCAACGGGGAGCAGTTGTTACCATAACTAATAAAACATCTGGACACATTTTTTGCACCAGATTGACAACTGATGAGATGCGGACGGCATGACCAAATCCATGATTAGTAATTGCAACATATAATGTGGGTCTAGACATTGTTTTTTTCTGGGAACTAAGTCAGAGATTACTTTTAAATTTTAACGTAAGCATTCAGCAGTCAGCTATCAGCTTTTAGTTATTAACTCGGAGGAAAGTAGGAAGTAGTCTTTCGAGCAGAATTAAAACCCATATTTCGTACTTCAAATGTAGTGCGCAAATATAGTCACAAGCACCTTCAGAGGTTAGTTGTGAAACTATCCTGAAACTCTGGGTAGGTTTTTTGCGTCTTCGGAGAGTCTCTTTGAGCGCCGATCATCAAGAGTAATGGGTCTGTTTGGGATGAAAATTTACTAAAGTCTGGTCAACTAATTTTAGCTCAGATCTTGGCATATTCTAGCTTTGATATAAAATCCGGTTATATAATATATGTTTATAACTCTATAATTACTTTAATCTTCCCACACTTCCCACCCGGACCACCCTTCCCACACTTCCCACCCCCAACAACTCTAATAAGTATTCAACCGGATTTGATATGAGAGGTATAGCACTACGCATTAAGGTTAGGACATTTCTAAATCCTGTTTGCGGAGCATTTCCCTATAAGAAAAAGCCTTGAAAAGTCTGCTGTTCTAAGTTTTCTGTTCCCAGTTAAGTGTTCCCAGTTAAGTGTTTCCTAGCGCTATAACTATAGCTGACTCAAACAGATCGATAATGCGATCGCACGAGCTATACCCGGATCGCGAAATGGAGTTTAAGGTCACTAATCACAATCAGTGTAAATATTTACTCAAGTTTGACGATTTTCACATACTACATTTTGTCATGCGGAATGTGGGTTATAGAGACCTTGCATGCAAGGTTTCTACAGAGGTCTACCAATACACTTCGTGGCAGTTGTCAGGGAATAGGGAATAGCAGTGCGCCCCCGCGACGACGTTAGCGTTAGCGTTAGCGTAGCTCCTCTGCAAGAGGCAAATCGCAAGCGGTCGGACCCCGCGACGACGCCAGTCGCAAGCGGTCAGACCCCGCACCGCCGACAGCTCGCTTGCGGAATGCTGACCAAGAGAGGGAACGCCGACCAAGAGAGGGAACGCGCACTCCTGTGAGGGAATAGGGAATAGCAGTGCGACCCCGCGACGACGTTTTGCTGACGCAAAGCTCCGCTAACGCTGCGCGACATGAAAAGCGTTAGGGAGAGCTACCGTAGTAAGAGGAAGCTCCTCTGTAAGAGGCAAGTCGCAAGCGGTCAGACCCCGCGTCGCCGATAGGCGCAAGCGGTGCGACCCCGCGACGACGTTTTGCTGACGCAAAGCTCCGCTAACGCTGCGCGACATGAAAAGCGTTAGCGTAGCTCCTCTGTAAGAGGAAACTCCTCTGCAAGAGGCAAGTCGCAAGCGGTCAGACCCCGCGTCGCCGATAGGCGCAAGCGGTGCGGCCCCGCGCCGCCGACAGCTTGCTTGCGGAATGCGCACTCCTGTGAGGGAATGCTGACCAAGAGAGGGAATGCGCACTCCTGTGAGGGAATGCTGACCAAGAGAGGGAACGCGCACTCCTGTGAGGGAATTAAATTGTTGAAATCAATTCTTGTCCATAAATTATCAATTATCTCTCCCAGATCCGCTGTTCCCAGATCCGCTGTTCCCAGATCCGCTGTTCCCTGTTCCCAGATCCGCTGTTCCCAGATCCGCTGTTCCCAGATCCGCTGTTCCCAGATCCGCTGTTCCCAGATCCGCTGTTCCCTGTTCCCTCTTTTCTGGAGATGTCTAATCATAAAAACTGGCACTGTTGCAGCTTTAGTCATTGGTCGTAAAACCTTAAAATTATCAGAAAAAATCCCCAAATGTTTGTTGAAACCAGAGGATGTCAACAAACATGATTGGAGTCACTGGAGACGAGTTGCTAGTTTTATTCAACTACATCGTATTCGCCGGACTCAACTTTTTCAAGGTCGGAAATCCTGCTTAGGGCATCCTAACCCATAATTTATGGGGGGAACATCAACTTTCTGTGCAAGTACACATTGAAACGGGTGAGGCACGAAATCATTTGCACCTCACCGATGGCAAATGTCTAGCGCGTGTCTAATTTTCAAGAAGGTGCTATAAATAAGCTTACCCATGAATCAAACTTGCTTGTTAGTTTAGGAGTAAAATTCTGGAGGTTTAGTTAATTTTTTGAGTTATCCAAAAAATCCTCAATTGCTCGCTCTGAGACAGTATGACTAGCATGATTAGCAGAAGATTCCAGATGAGACTTCGCCACAACAGATTCTAACAATTTAGATTGTAAACTTTCCACTTGTTGTTCAAGAGAATCAATTCGATCCACCAATGCACGAATAACTGTCGCCTCAGAATCAGGCAAACTACCATGTTCTAAAGGATTAACCTTAACTCCAGAACGATATACTACTCTGCCTGGTATTCCCACAACTGTACAATCAGAAGGAACATCCCTCAGAACTACAGAACTAGCACCGATACGAACATTACTACCAATATTAATATTACCAAGAACCTTTGCTCCTCCACCAACAACTACATTTTCCCCCAAAGTAGGATGTCGTTTACCAGTTTCTTTACCAGTACCACCAAGAGTTACTCCTTGGTAAATCAGGCAATAGTTTCCTACAATGGCAGTTTCTCCAATTACAACACCCATACCGTGATCGATAAACACACCTTGACCAATAACAGCTCCTGGGTGAATTTCAATTCCAGTTAAAAAGCGAGCTATATGAGAAATTAAGCGAGGTAGGAAAGGAACTTTTTGAGAGTATAAACTATGAGCTATGCGATGAAACACTAAAGCATGAAAACCAGGGTAGCAAGTGAGAACTTCCAACCAGTTTCGAGCAGCAGGATCTCTATCAAAGATAATTCGGAAGTCAGTCAATAGGGTATTAAACACAGCAATTTACCTTTTTTGCTTTAGCAGGTTGCTTCATATTATACTCAAGTCTGGATCAAATTAGTTATTGAAATTGATCTAAAAATACTACTTTTGTGTGTTGATTCCCCCTCGCTATAGTATCTATCTTGAGTTATATCATCAGGACTTACGCAGAACCACCATATCTAGTAGGGGCGAGCAAGCGTAATTAGGAGCATGACAAACGGAAATCGCCCCTACAGGTGGTGTATAATTTGAGATTTTGCGTAAGTCCTGATCATGTCCGGATAAGAGCGTGATAAAAAAACCTTTTCCTTTCTAACTTTTTCTTTCCTTCTGCTTCCTACCTTCTGCTTCCTGCCTTACCTCCAGGACTTACGCAAAATCTCAAATTGTAGGCTATACGTAGGGGCGAACGGCCGTTTGCTGCGCATACTTTGTAACGCCCCTACTACATACGGTGGTTCTGCGTAAGTCCTGACCTCTTTAGAATCAAAATTTTTGAACTTTGAATGCGTGAATTTTGAATTCAAAAAATGGTCACCAAATTTATTGTAATTCGGAAGTCAACCAACAGGTTATTGAACAGGGGAATTTAATTTACCTTTTTTAGTTGAGGATGCAATTTCATATTATACTCGAATCTGAATCAAATTAGTTTTTGAAATTGGCCTAAAAATACTACTATTATGTCTTTATTCCTAATCGCTATAGTATTGTTCTTTAGTTGGTTCCTGACGAGTGTCTTGATTTTAGAACCAATGGACTTAATACAATGGCTACATATTCCCCGGTGGTTTTGTATATCAATAGTCTTGCTAGTTATTTTTTGGTGTTTAGGAGATTAATACTCAATAGACATCTCCGTAAAAGAGAAAGAGAGAATAGGCAATAGGCAATAGGTAATGGGCAATAGGGGTACATAATTCATAATTTATGGATAAGAATTTATTTTATTTTTTATTTTTGGAGATATCTAAGAGTTAATTTTTTTATTTATTAAAAAGCTAAGAAAGAATTGCTTAGGACAATTACTTACTAATGATGAATCTCAGACTAGGAAATGTTTTTCACTCCTGTTCCCTGTTCCCTGTTCCCTGATCTAGAATTGCACACAAAAAATATAAAATATCTTAGAGTTGTCGGTATCCCTATTTACTAAAACAAAAGAACTTTATAGTTCAACAATATGATAATTGCTATATCATAACAATTCAATTATTAACTTTAAAACCTTATTTATAAATAAAAAAATCATGGTGCGTGAATTTTCTTTTTCTTTTTCTTTTGGGTTCCGGAAAATACAAAAGAATGACCTCTCATATCAGGAACCTCGGTCACGCTTAATCTACCAAACAATAGTCATAATATTGTTGACCACAACTATCATTGGTCTACAAGTGATGCGTCTGGTTCAACTACAATTAATTCAAGGTGAACAGAATCGGGAACGAGCAGAAAACAACCGCATTCGACCTATTCCAGTCCCATCTAATCGAGGACTAATCCTAGACCGACATGGCAAACCTTTTGCATCTAATCGTCTCGCCCGTTCCATATACTTATGGCCAAAAGAACAACCAAAAGAGCAGTGGAAAATTATTGCAGCGAAACTTAGTCCCATAATTAATATACCAGAAGACAAAATTCTGGAAAAAGTAGAACAGGCCATTAGTTCAGGAGAAAGAAATGTACACCTTACTTATGAAGTGACCCGTGATACTTTTGTCATTCTACAAGAAAGGGCAGGGGAATTTCCTGGCGTAGAAGTCAGAGCTGAATCAACTCGTTATTATCCTAATGGACAATTAGCATCCCATATCATAGGATACCTTGGTGAAGTTACACCAGAAGAATTAGAAGCTAGCCCCGAATACCAACTGAGAATGATGGTTGGCAGGATAGGAGTTGAAGCTAGTGCGAACGATATACTTGCAGGCAAATGGGGTCAGCGTCTCATAGAAGTCAATGCCAAAAATAGGGAAATCGGTATCTTTGAAGAAGAAAAACCTATTGGTGGAAAAACGGTCAAGTTAACCCTCGATCTAGACCTTCAGAAAATAGCAGAAAAAGCTCTGGGTTTTCGTAAAGGGGCAGTAGTTGTTCTAGATGTGAATACAGGGGAAGTTTTAGCTATGGCAAGTTATCCAAGATTTAACCCCAATGTCTTTACTAAACCTATGCCTGAAAAAAAATGGCGAAGTCTTCACTCTGAAGAGCAATCATTTGTAAATCGAGCGCTCCAAGGTTATCCTCCAGGTAGTACGTTTAAAATGGTTACTTCTGCTGCTGCTATGGGATCTGGCAAATTTTCTCCTTACTCATTTATTCAAACTTCTGATTCCATTTATGTTGGAGGTATTCGTTTTAATGAACATAGTGGGGGATATGGTGTTATTGGTTTTAGGAGTGCATTAGCTTATAGTAGTAATACCTTTTTTTATCGGGTGGGTATGAGTATTGGCCAGGAACAAATAGCTAAATGGGCATATCAACTTGGTTTAGGGGGCAAAAATTTAAACTTTCTTGGCATACCTACTACATATAATGGTCTCATTCCTACGGAAGAAGATAAACGCCAAATTTATAATGATGCCTGGTATTTGGGTGATACAATTACTATGGCAATTGGTCAGGGTTTGGTTTTGGCGACACCTTTAGAGTTGGCAGCAGCAACAGCAGCGATCGCTAATGGAGGAAAGCAGATTAAACCTCATTTATTTGCAGATGAAACTGATTCTCCAGATATGCAACCTGTTCCTACAGGGTTGAAACGAGAATATGTCAATATGATTAGAGAAGGCATGATTGATGTTGTTGACTATGGTACAGCACGATCGCTTAATGATGGTACGATTCCACTTACAGGAGGAAAAACGGGTACTTCAGAACTAATTGGAGAAAAGTCTCATTCTTTGTATGTGGGTTTTGGGCCAGCTTATGAGTCAAAAATTGCGATCGCTGTGATTGTTGAAAATGGTGGTTATGGTTCTGTTTCTGCTGCTCCAGTTGCTCAACAGGTTTTTAAAACTTATTTCGACAAGTATAACTAAGGCCGCTACGCGGTTTGGGTAGGAGGTGTGGGAGGTGTGGGAGGTGTGGGAGGTGTGGGAGGTGTGGGAGGTGTGGGAAGTGTGGGAAGTGTGGGAGGTGTGGGAGGTGTGGGAGGTGTGGGAGGTGTGGGAAGTGTGGGAGGTGTGGGAGGTGTGGGTAGTAAAGGGTATCTTCGATACCCAAACTGCATTAAACATCTCCAATAATCAAAAATAAA
>NZ_JAAHHT010000143.1 GCF_010672085.1 Okeania sp. SIO3I5 | reverse complement strand
TTGTATTCAACCGGATTTGATATTACTCCTTACTCCTTACTCCTTACTCCTTACTCATTACTCATTACTCATTACTCATTACTCCTCAGTAATACGATAACTAATTACCCGGATTCTATATTAGGGGGGATGGAGAGCGCGGGACTTCCCGCCAGGGAAGTTAAAATGCGTATTAGCTAAGTCCTAAATTTAGTCATCATGCAATCTGAATTCAAATAATGTAGTTTTGATTTTTACATGAGCGGTAATTTTCTGATGGTAAGTGGGTATTATTATATTATTTGGAACTCGTTGGTTGAGTAAAATTTGATTTTTACATGAGCGGTAATTTTCTGATGGTAAGTGGGTATTATTATATTATTTGGAACTCGTTGGTTGAGTAAAATCAGCTTAAACGCTAAGAATAGTTAACCTTTCAAGTCAAGACATGGAGCCTATAAATGTGTAGTGTTTTTGGATAATCAAGCATCCAAATTTCCGACTAATTTATCGGGAAGTAATGTTATGAATAAATTACTGAATTGCTTAATTATTTCTACCATTTTCCAATAACTTAGTCATCATGGAATCTGAATAAAAATAATCTAGTTTTGATTTTTACACGATCGGTAATTTTCTGGCAGTAAGTGGGTATTATTATATTATTTGGAACTCGTTGGTTGAGTAAAATTTGATTTTTACATGAGCGGTAATTTTCTGGCGGTAAGTGGGTATTATTATATTATTTGGAACTCGTTGGTTGAGTAAAATCAGCTTAAACGCTAAGGATAATTAACCTTTCAAATCAAGACATGGAGCCTATAAATGTGTAGTGTTTTTGGATAATCAAGCATCCAAATTTCCGACTAATTTATCGGGAAGTAATGTTATGAATAAATTACTGAATAGCTTAATTATTTCTACCATTTTCCAATAACTTAGTCATCATGGAATCTGAATAAAAATAATCTAGTTTTGATTTTGACATGATAGATAATTTTCTGAGGGGAAGTGGGTATTATTATATGAGTGGAACTTTTTGGTTATAATTAACCTTTCAAGTCAAGACATGGAGCCTATAAGTTTGTAGTGTTTTGGGATAATCAAGCACCCAAATTTCCGACTAATTTATCGGGAAGTAATGTTATGAATAAATTACTGAATTGCTTAATTATTTGTACGATTTTTCCATAATTTAGTCATCATAAAATCTGAATTCAAATAATGTAGTTTTGATTTTTACATGAGCGGTAATTTTCTGATGGTAAGTGGGTATTATTATTATATGATTTGAACCTTTTGGTTGAGTCAAATCAGCTTAAACGCTAAGGATAGTTAACCTTTTAAGTCAAGACATCGAGCCTATAACTGTGTAGTGTTTTGGGATAATCAAGCATCCAAATTTCCGACTAATTTATCGGGAAGTAATGTTATGAATAAATTACTGAATTGCTTAATTATTTGTACCATTTTCCGATAATTTAGTCATCATGTAATCTGAATTCAAATAATGTAGTTTTGATTTTTACACGATCGGTAATTTTCTGATTGTAAGTGGGTATTATTATTCTATGAGTGGAACTCGTTGATTCAGTCAAATCAGCTTCAACGCTAAGGATAGTTAACCTTTGAAGTCAAGACGTCAAGACTATAACTGTGTATTGTTTTTGCATAATCTCTATGCAAATTCTAGACTAACTTATGGAGAATTAATGTTATGAATAAATTACTGAATAGCTTAATCATTTGTACCATTTTTTTAGGTATTAGCAAACCAGCTAAAGCGATGCCCATTCAATTCTTTGGGGAAGATTTGGACGCTAACATGGGAGCTAACAGTAGTTTTGTACCTAATGGCAATGCTGTTGATGCCCAGAATGATTTTCTGAGTAGACTGTCTGATATCAATACCGCAGATTTTGAGAGTTCCACACTAGGAGTTTCCACCCATAGACTCTCCTTTGCAGGCAGTACCGGTACAATTGAAGGTATATTGCGTTCAAATCGTGGTAGCTATGTGTCAAACGGTTCTAGTGGGGCTTTTCCAACTTCTGGTAGTCAGTTGTGGGGGTCTGGCAGTCGATTCTCAATCGAGTTTGAGACGCCTATCGTAGCTTTGGGGTTCTTTGTTCAAGATATTGAAGTAAATCCCCTTAGCCTGCAACTAGATCTAGTCGGAGGTGGCACTAAAGACATTTTGATTCCTTCAACAGTCCGAGCACCTAATGGAGGTCTTACTTACTTTGGGTTCATTGATAAGGATCAGCCTTTTACCCGTGTCACCTTTCTTGAGCCGACAAGGGGTGATGGATATGGCTTTGATGATATAACAGTTGCAGAGCAAGTGCAGAGTGTACCTGAACCTTCAACCATTCTAGGCACATTTATGGCATTAGGTTTCGGTGCATTACTCAAGAAGAAAGGTGCCAAGAAAGATAATTGAGTTGACTCTCTCAAAACACGAGGATTTTTGTTAACAACAAATGTTAATAGGAAGTCAGAAGTTTGACTACTTTTTCTATCACTCATCATTTCTCCTGACTCTTACAGGACTTACGCCGAACTGCCATATCTATCGTAGAAACCGGGTTTCTTTGCGTAAGTCCTATTAAAATAATGTAGTTTTGATTTTTACACGATCGGTAATTTTCTGATTGTAAGTGGGTATTATTATTATATGAGTGGAACTCGTTGATTCAGTCAAATCAGCTTCAACGCTAAGAATAATTAATCTTTGAAGTCAATACATCAAGACTATAACTGTGTAGTGTTTTTGGATAATCAAGCATCCAAATTTAAGACGAATTTATGGAGAATTAATATTATGAATAAATTACTGAATTGCTTAATCATTTGTACCATTTTTTTGGGTATTAGCAAACCAGCTAAAGCGATGCCCATTCAATTCTTTGGGGAAGATTTGGGAGCTAACAGTAGTTTTGTACCTAATGGCAATGCTGTTGATGCCCAGAATGCTTTTCTGAGTAAACTATCTGATACCAGTACCGAAGATTTTGAGAGTTCCACACTAGGAGTTTCCTCCCATAGACTCTCCTTTACAGGCAGTGCCGGTACAATTGGAGGTGTATTGCGTTCAAATCCTGGTAGCTTTGTGTCAAACGGTATGAGTGGGATCTTTCCCACTTCTGGTAGTCAGGTGTGGCAGTCTAACAGTCGATTCTCAATCGAGTTTGAGACGCCTATTGTAGCTTTGGGATTCTTTGTTGAAGATGTTGAAGTAAATCCCCTTACCCTGCAATTAGATCTAGTCGGAGGTGGCACTAAAGACATTTTGATTGATTCAACAGTCCGGGCACCTAATGGAGGTCTTACTTACTTTGGCTTCATTGATAAGGATCAGCCTTTTACCCGTGTCACCTTTCTTGAGCCTACAAGGGGTGATGGATATGGCTTTGATGATATAACAGTTGCAGAGCAAGTGCAGAGTGTACCTGAACCTTCAACCATTCTAGGCACATTTATGGCATTAGGTTTCGGTGCATTACTCAAGAAGAAAGGTGCCAAGAAAGATAATTGACTCTCTCAAAACACTAGGATTTTTGTTAACAACAAATGTTATAGCGCTACGCGCTAGGGAACAGGGAACAGGGAATAGGGAACAGCAGACTTTTAAAGGCTTTCAGGATTTAGAAATGCCCTAACCTGAATGCGTAGTGCTATAATAGGAAATCAGAAGTTTGATCACCTTCTCTATAACTCATCATTTCTCCTGACTCTTACAGGACTTACGCCGAACTGCCATACCTAGTAGGGGCGAATGGCATTCGCCCTCTACAGATAACGTATTGTCTAAGAATTTGCGTAAGTCCTGTCTTAGAGTAGTTTATCCGCCTTGAAAATCATTACAAGATTTGGAGAAATATCCCGAAGTTATTGAACAAATGCGTTAGTCTTCCAGGAAGAATTTACAGTAGCTCAATAGTGCATTATATCCTTGGGCGCCGGTTAATCTGGTAAAGAGTCAAAACTGATTGATTATTGCGATCGGTTAATTACTTACAGGAGCATTTTCAGCATTGCGCAAATCAAAAATTTTCATTAAAAATTGGGGAAATAGAGTTGCTATACATTAAATTAAAAAAAATTCTTATCCACAGAAAATAAAGGGAGAAATATAGATGGAAAATTGGTTGAAGAAAGGTTTTTTTACGGTCGTTTCTGCTACTGCTTTAAGCTTAGGTCTAGCAGCAGAAGAAGCTCAGGCACTAGGTGTATATACCTTGAGTGATACAATTACTCAGAGTGGTGATACACTGCAATATGACTTTCAGGGGTTGCCCCAAGCACTCCCAGGTACAGAGTTATATATGCGGTTGTTTACCAATACTACGCCCCTTAGCGGGATTGATATTGATGGCAACTGGGAATATTTCGATCTATCTTTAGATGGAGTAATGGTGGGAAGGTTTTCCTGCGCCGATCCCTTACCTTCAAACACCGCTCCCAACTTTATGATGGACTGCCTGCCCGAGTCCTTTAATAACCACCAAATATTTAACCACCAACTTGCCCTTTCGGAACTGGGATTGAACTTGGCTTCACTGGTGGGTGATGGTGAGCTTCAAGCAGAGTTGGCTTTCAGCTCTGGGGTGAACTGGAACTCTTCATCGGGTGTGGATGAGGTGCATATGGAGATCAAGTATATGGAACAAACTCCCGAACCTAGTCTCATAATAGGTTTTATTACATTCGGCGGTTTTCTGCTAGGGAGCAGAAAAAAGACCAAATCCTAAACCCCCTAAAATCAAAGCTTTACAGAAGCTATATCAACACAAAGCGATACCTGGCACTTGCCTGTATCAACAAAAGAAGGCTAAGGCACGGGAAAGCGCCAAAAGAGTTGATATAATAATCACCAAGGTGTGTTAAAGCAACATTCGTGAGGCGAGGCGTAACGCACCGTTTTTTTTTACCGTTTTTTTCAACCATTTTTTATATAGCAGGGAACAGGGAACAGGGAACAGGGAACAGTTAGAAAAACATTTCCCAGTCTAAGGTTCATCATCAGTCCATGTCCTAAGCAACTCTTTCTCAGCTATAGTAAAGGAGTCTTTCTGTCTCCAGAAAGGAAAGAGAAAAAAACGAACCCTATCAACGATGAAACCTGACAATGAGGCGATCGCTCTTTGATAAACAGAAATGGTAGAAATGTCCGCAGCGAGGGGGCGGGGAAAACTAGAAGTCTAAGGGAGATAAATTTTAACCCCCCGAAGCAATCCCCAAAGCTACGAGAGATTGCTTTCCGTTCCGGAATGCGGAGCAAACGCTGTCGCTCGCAATGACGAGGTGGGATGGCAATGACGACGTGGAAATGTCCGCAGCGAGGGGGCGGGGAAAACTAGAAGTCTAAGGGAGATAAATTTTAACCCCCCGAAGCAATCCCCAAAGCTACGAGAGATTGCTTTCCGTTCCGGAATGCGGAGCAAACCCTGTCGCTCGCAATGACAAGGTGGGATGGCAATGACGACGTGGAAATGTCCGCAGCGAGGGGGTGGGGAAAACTAGAAGTCTAAGGGAGATAAATTTTAACCCCCCGAAGCAATCCCCAAAGCTACGAGAGATTGCTTTCCGTTCCGGAATGCGGAGCAAACGCTGTCGCTCGCAATGACGAGGTGGGATGGCAATGACGACGTGGAAATGTCCGCAGCGAGGGGGTGGGGAAAACTAGAAGTCTAAGGGAGATAAATTTTAACCCCCCGAAGCAATCCCCAAAGCTACGAGAGATTGCTTTCCGTTCCGGAATGCGGAGCAAACGCTGTCGCTCGCAATGACGAGGTGGGATGGCAATGACGACGTGGAAATGTCATTTGAATAATCATATTTCAAACTATTTCTGGGTACAAATCTTTCCACTCCAAATTTATACTATTAATTAAATTAATTTTTTTCTGTCGAGAACCAGCTTTAATCTGTTTTTCACGAGCGATCGCTTCGGAAGGATTTTCATACATTTCAAAATAAACTAATTTATTAATATTATATTTTTTGGTAAATCCTTCTACTAATTTTGATTTGTGTTCATAAACTCTCCTGATTAAATCGTTGGTTACACCTGTATAAAGGACTGTATTACGCTTATTAGTCATTATGTAAATATAATATTCTTTTGTCATAAAGTATTGCTGAAAAAATGGGGGATTTAATAATTATAAAATATAAAACAATCCCTTGTCATTCCGCAAAGTTACTAGAGGTTGCTTTCCTTTCCTGCGGAATGCTACGCAAACGGAATGCTCCGCAAACGCTTCGCTCGCAATGACGAGGTGAAAATGTCATTGTCAGGGGGGTGGGAATGACGAGGTGGAAATGTCATTGCGAGGGGGTTGACAAAACTACAAGTCTATGGTCTTACATTAAACCCCCCGAAGCAATCCCCAAAGCTCCTAGAGATTGCTTCCCTCCGGTCGCAATGACGAGGTGAAAATGTCATGGCAAGGGGGTTGACAAAACTACAAGTCTATGGTCTTACATTAAACCCCCCGAAGCAATCCCTCAAGCTTCTAGAGATTGCTTCCCTCCGGTCGCAATGACGAGGTGAAAATGTCATTGTCAGGGGGATAGGAATAAGGAGGTGGAAAAGACGAGGTGAAAATGTGATTGCGAGGGGGTTGACAAAACTACAAGTCTATGGTCTCACATTAAACCCCCCGAAGCAATCCCTCAAGCTTCTAGAGATTGCTTCCCTACCGCTCGCAATGACGAGAGAGATTGCTTCCCTGCCGCTCGCAATGACGAGGTGGAAATGTCATTCTGACTCCTGACTCCTCCTTAAAGCTATAGTAATAAAAAGTCTTACTTATTGCTTCTTTATCTATGAATATTAAACGTCGAGAATTCCTCCTATTTTTTGGAGCAAGTGCCGGAACAATTGCCCTAAGTTCTTGTCAACAACAATCTTCAACTCCAGTCACCCAAAAATCTCCAATAAGTACCAGTTTAACCAATAATATTAACTTCCAACCAGTCAAAAGCCCAATGCCTTTGGCAACCACTAATCAAGAATTTAAAATAGATAATTATACCACATACGAAGTAGTAGATGATTTAATTATTCCAGAAGGTTTTACCTACGATATTATTGGTTCTTGGGGTGACAAAATAGGAGATTCCCGTTTTGGCTACAATAATGATTATCTTTCCTATATTGAAACAGGAGAAAATGAAGGATTATTAACCATAAACTTTGAATACATTAGCCCCTTAACTTGGGTAACAACTTATCAAAAAGTTATTGGTAAATCTTTGCCATTTTTAGAGATGGCAGCAGCATTTCAGCAAGCAGCAAAATCTGGTATTTCTTCTCAAGAATTATTAGAAAAAAGTCCTCTGAAAAAACAAATAATTACAATTGCTAAAGAAGCAATGATCGATATGGGAATAGGTGTTATTTCTATTCGTCGCGAACCCGATGGCAAATGGGTAAGAACAAATTCAAAATTTGACCGCCGAATCACAGGAATTTCAGGATTAGAAGACGAACGTTATTTAAAATCAACAGGACCAGCAGTTGCAGTATTTAAGAAAAAAGGTAAAGGTTATGATGATAAATTAGGCGATCGCATCATTGGTAGTTTTAGTAATTGTGCAGGTGGTACTACACCCTGGGGAACAGTCTTCAGTGCCGAAGAAAATTTTCAAGCTTATGTAATTGAACCAGTTTATCCTGATGGTACTTCTGTTAACCCCACTCAAGGAAACTCTGTATTTATCGGTGAAAAAGGAGTATTTGGTCTGGGAAGTGCATTTGGTTTAGCAGGTAATAAATATGGTTGGATGGTAGAAGTAGATCCAGCTAATCCCGATGACTATGGTACAAAACATACTTGGTTAGGTCGTTATCGCCATGAAGCAGTTGGTATTAGAGCAGAAGCAAATCAACCTTTAGCTTTTTATTCTGGATGCGATCGCCGTAGCGGTCATCTATATAAATTTGTCAGTAAAGATACTGTCAAAGACCCCACCGACAAATCTAACTCCCAACTATTGACAAATGGAATGTTATATGGTGCGAAATTTAATTCCGATGGTACGGGTAGTTGGATTCCTTTAAAAGAGGACACCCCCGTTAATCCAGGTTTACCAAGTGTCCATATTAACGGTATGATTAATTTGCCCCAAAGACCAGAAGGTGGTAGCTTCAAAGCCACAAAAGATAGACAAATAGAGGCTTTTAAACAAAAATATAAAACCTTGGGGGACTTATATGAAGGAGACCCCGAAGCAAAACAAGGAGCAATTCTCATAGATGCTCATTTAGCTGGTAATGCTGCTGGCGTTACTTGTACCGCCCGTCCCGAAGATACCATAGTCGCCAAAGATGGCAGTCTATTTATTGCTTTTACTTCTGGATATCCGAGTAAATCCGATGGTAGTCCAGACAAACGTATATTCAAAGGTCCAGATGGTGAAGCTTATGAATATGGCTGGATTATGCGTTTAGTAGAAGACGGCGATCGCCCAGATGCCATGACATTTCGTTGGCAAATGTTTGCTACAGGAGGAGAACCAAAAGATGGTGGACTAGGATTTTCTAATCCTGACAACCTAGAGTTTGATAACAAGGGTAATCTCTGGATGGTAACAGATATGAGTACCAGCAGACATAATAAACCAGTACCTGAGAATCGCATGGGTGAGGATGGCAAACCAATGAACCAGGGAAGTCTTATTGGTTTATTTGGTAATAATTCAATTTGGTATATTCCTACTTCTGGCCCTAATGCGGGAGAAGCTTATTTATTTGGCATTGGACCAACAGAAACCGAAACTTGTGGGCCGTTCTTTACCAAAGATGGGAAAACTTTATTTGTGGCAATTCAACATCCAGGAGAAAAAAGTGGCATCCGTCAAGATATGGCCTCAGAAACTCGTCAGTTTGCCATGAAAACAATAGATGGTTCAGATTTTATGCAAAATCGTACAGTGCCCATGGGTTCTAACTGGCCAACTAAAAAAGTTAACGAGCCTCCGAAACCTTCAGTGGTAGCTATTCGTCGCTTAGATTCAACATCGATTACCTAGTGCTGCTAAAAAATTCAAAATTCAAAATTCAAAATTCAAAATTCAAGCCTTATTGTTTAGTAAGGCTTTTAGGATTTTCTAACTGGTCAGTTATTTCTGCCATTCTGCACTAGATTTATGGATGTAGGAGTCAGGAGTCAGAATCAATCAGAATCAATTGGAATTATAGAGGAGGTAGTTGTCAGAACTTAAATAAAAATTGAAAAACTGAAAAACGATAAGTGGTTATACCAGTCGAAGCAAAGGTTAGGACGCATCAAAAGCCTAAAACCCAGGCAAAGCAGGATTTTTCTTTCTGCCTCCCCCCTTTCAAAGCTATGCTTTATAAACATCTTTCTCTTTTCATAAAACTTGACAACATAGACAAGTTATGTTGAAGTCTTGAATCGGCTTTTTCAGGAGAAAAGAGTATTTTTCAATACACTTTTTTATCAATGTAGACAGAATTCTTCCTCCCCCTCCTCCCCCTCCTCCCCCTCCTCTCCACCCTCCCACAAGGGTTTCAAGAGTTCCTTATAAGGGATAGCTTATCAAGGGGGGTAGGGGGGATGCATAAATGCCTTTTGCTATAAAAGCTGGTAGTTAGATAAACATAGTTTTCTAATTTGTTCAATTATTTTAATTTCATATTTGACTACCAGTTTATTCTAAAATCCTTTCCTATATCTGTTTTTGGCTTGTTTTATGAAAAAAGACTTTGAAAATAAGGGTTGCAAATTATCAGATTAGGTGTAAAATTTGGCACGAGAGTGTAACTTTTTCCGAGCAAGCAAAATCTAATTTCTAAAGTGAGATTTTAAACTCATTATTAAGAAATATAGCATATAGACAAATTAACTAAATTGTGATAGAGAGAAAGGAACAATGCTTGAGCTGTTAGTAAAGAAATTCTCATGTCTTCCTCAAAGACTGGAAATTAAATTACAGCAATGCTCGATGGGTGAACCAGTCTCTAAAACGGTTAAGCTACTTTGAAAATAGAAAATTAAAGAGCCTCAAAAGTTAACTCACTGAGTTCAATAGGGTGAAATTCCTGGACTGAGACGCTACCTCTAGACACATAAGAACCTATGTCCAAGCCTCTGTAATATGGCCAAGCAGAAATTGAATCAGGGAGATAATCCTGTAAAGAGGAAAAGAAAAAGTAGTCCCAAATGTCTTTGACCATGGGATGGAGGAGCCAGTGCCTGGGGCGGGTATCCCGACAATCATGCAACTGGCGTGGTGTTGTAGTTCACCCAGTCAGGAGAAGACCTGCAAAATTAAAGATATGTCTTATGTGACTATATTTTAATGAACTATTACCTAGCTGATTCCAAATTGGTGTGAGGAGTGGTAAAAATATGAAAAAACTTATCTGGAATACTTTTAAACACAGTCCTGGTGTCTTTAGTGTGGCATTATTGATGGCAGGGTCGGCGATCGCTACAGAGACTTCTCCAAAAAATGGAGAGTCCCTAAATCAAAACTTGCTTCAAGCAAATACAACAATCTCTTCTCCCCTAGAGATTGCTCAAGTTTTTGATAGTCGTCCAATGCCAATGGATGATCCTTCACTGACACCTGTAGGATTTTCAGACTTGGAAGATGGAGAGTACATGGATCAAGTAACATCCGTGACTCAATTATCTGATGTACAACCTACAGACTGGGCTTTCCAAGCTCTACAATCCTTAGTAGAGCGTTATGGCTGTATAGCAGGTTATCCTGACGGTACTTATAAGGGAAATCGCGCGATGACTCGATTTGAGTTTGCCGCAGGTTTAAATGCTTGTTTAGATAGAATCACAGAATTAATTGCTGCTGCAACTTCAGATTTAGTAACAAGGGAAGACTTGGCAGTTTTACAAAGACTACAAGAGGAGTTCGCAGCAGAATTAGCTGCTTTGCGGGGACGAGTTGATTCTCTCGAAGCCAGAACAGCAGAATTAGAGACCAATCAGTTCTCTACTACAACAAAACTCAATGGTGAGGTATTGTTCTGGTTGAGCGATACCTGGGGAGAAAGAGCAGCAGGTCGTGGGACCCCACAGAGTGATGATGACAAAACTGAGGCGACTTTGGCTTATCGGGTTCGTTTAAACTTTGATACCAGTTTTACTGGAAAAGACCGTTTGAGAACTCGTTTACAAGCTCGTAACGTTCCGAATTATAGTGGTCGAGATTTGACGAATAGTTTGATGACTCGTCTAGGTACTGACGATGATTTGGATGACGATTTTGCGATCGATAAGATAGCCTATCGTTTTCCTTTACTAAATGGTAGAGGCCAAATCGAGTTAGCGGCTAATGGTTATGGTTTGGATGACTTCATGGGACCTATTACACCTTTGGAAAGTAGTGGTGCTGGTTCTATTTCAAGATTTGGCCGATTTAACCCTACTTTCTATCGCGCTCCTTCTGATGCAGGTTTTAAATTTGCCTATACCCTTAATGATGCAATTAAGGTGACAGTTGGTTATGCTGCACCAGATGCAGAAGACCCGAGAGAAGGTAGAGGTGTTTTTAATGGTGGTTTCAGTGGATTTGGCCAGGTTAGGTTTGAGCCAAACGATCGGCTAGCTTTTCAAGCAGGTTATGTGCGTAGTTACCATACCAAAGGAGATGTCAACTTAACTGGAAGTACAGGTGGTTTTACAGGTAGAGATCCTTTTGGTGGTGTAGGAACTAGCGCAGATAATCTCAACTTTGAAGCCCAATGGTTGGTTACTAATGGCTTTCAATTAGGTGGTTGGTTCGGTGCCTCCTTTGCTCGTCCTGAAGATGACGATGATACAGACGATATCACCATTATTAATGGTGCTTTGACCTTAGCTTTCCCAGACCTACTCAAAGAAGGTAGCTTGGGAGGTATTATCGTTGGTGTACCACCAATTGTTACTGATGGTGGTGATGATGATTCTCTGAAAGACGATGATACTTCTATTCACATTGAGGTACTTTATCGCTTCCAGATGAATGACAATATTGCTATTACTCCTGGTTTATTTGTGATTACTAATCCTAATCACATTGAGGATAATGAGACTCTCTGGGTTGGTACAGTAAGAACTCAATTCAGATTCTAGATTTTTAGTTTGAGAGTAGAAAATTAAATAGCAATCAGCCATCAACGAATTGTTGATTATCAAAACTTTGGCATTTATACCCGCACTCTACTGAAGAGAAATGTCGGTATAAATGCCAATTAATCTTCCCTTTAACACAAATATGGCTGCCTGGTTAGCCGTTTAATACCAATTCACTTTAAATATTTGACAAATAGTTTCCAACTACATAAGTGATAAGTAAAATAATTTCCTGAAATTTATTGAGCGCGTCAAAGTTTTGCAGCTCTACAAGACCTTAATACATGAATGTATAACTTACCCCTCTAGGGACAGAATTGGTATAGTTCGTAAATTTATAAACTAATTTTATACCTCTTAGGATTGTATCAGAAATTCTAATACTCAAGATAGTTGCACTATGGTGGAAGAGATGCTAACGTATCAGATAAAAAACATATTCTAAATATATCTAAACTATCTAACCAAGACTTTGGGTCTACTTGTGATGGTATGTAGATGTATGTGTCTTTATTTAATTGTTGTTAAACTAAAAGACTATATTTAACTAGCTATCAGCTTTTAGCCCATACGCTATTAGCTTTTTGACCTTTGGTTTAAATCCCCGGTTTCTATAAACCGGAAAGTTTAGGAGGGGTAACAGTCCCCTTTCCGTTCCGGAATGCTCCGCAAACGCGCACATTTACTGCTGAGTGCTGACTGCTTTTTTAATGTATAGCGCTGTGCTCCGGCAACAGGCAACAGGAAACAGGCAACAGGGGGAATAAATTGCCGATAATATAAGACTTTTAGCTATTTAGCCCCTCCTGCAATTTGTAAATATACCAGCGCTCATTGCTATATTTTTAGTAGGATAGGTTTCGTGCCAAAAATACTAGGAAAATTTAAACATTATCGAGCATAAACTCTATTCGCTTATGCCATACTATTTCCTTAGAGAATCAAGGAACTTCATCCTCTAAACTCAATGGGATGTAATTATAAATAGCTATTTAAAAGTTAAACTTAGCTAATATAATAGCACTAAAATTCTGTTAAAAAAAATCAACTGGAACAATCAACAGTTTAATCTACTCTACTCTAGGCAGTAGATTTGTTGAGCAAGGGCACAATAGTTTCCTAGTTTAATTAAAAGGTGTGAGGAGAGATCGATATGACCAAAATAATCCAGAATGTTCTCAAGCGAACTCCTGGTATGTTCAGTGCAGCTGCCTTATTAATGGCTAATTCGGCTTTAGCTAATCAGGTTTCTGTAGAACAACTAGCTAATGCTCAAAATATCAATACTAATACTAATACAACTACTCAGTTACCTGTAGAAGCCCAAAATGATACTGCTAATGATACTGCTTCAGAACAGGAATTACCAGTAGATACTCGCTTGCAAAAACTGAAAGACCCCTCTCTACAAATTCCAGGAGCTGAGTTAGAACAAGTTGACCCGATGGGACAGGTAACATCTGTGTCTCAATTGTCAGATGTACAACCCACTGATTGGGCATTTCAAGCTTTACAATCTCTGGTAGAACGTTATGGTTGTATCGTAGGTTATCCAGACGGTACTTACAAAGGAAATCGCCCAATGACTCGTTATGAGTTTGCAGCAGGTTTAAATGCTTGTTTAGAGAGAATTACAGAGTTAATTGCTGCTGCAACTGCAGATTTAATAACTCGTGATGATTTGGCGGTTCTGCAACGACTTCAAGAAGAGTTTGCTGTAGAGTTAGCAGAGTTGCGTGGTCGTGTTGATGCTCTTGAAGCGAGAACAGCAGAACTTGAAGCGAATCAATTTTCTACAACTACTAAGCTTAATGGTGAAATTCTATTTTGGCTGACTGATACTTGGGGAGAACGAGCAGAAGCACGTGGCGAACCACAAAGTGAAAATGATCGAACCGAAACTGCATTAGGTTATCGGGTTCGTTTGAACTTTGATACTAGCTTTACAGGTAAAGACCGCCTCAGAACTCGTTTACAAGCAAGAGATATTCCTAACTGGAGTGGTCGGGATCTAACTAATACCCTAATGACTAGATTGGGTACAGATGAGAGCGACCCTGACGATACTGTAGTTCTAGATAATTTGGTCTACGAATTTCCAGTGCTGAACGAGAAAGGTTATGTAATAGTGGGTCTTAATTCTATAGACCTTGATGACTTTATGCCTGTACTGAATCCATTTCAGAGTAGTGGTTCTGGTTCTGTTTCTCGCTTTGGAAGATACAATCCAACTTTTTATCGTGGACCTGCGGATACAGGAATCAGCCTTCAATATGCTTTTAACGATAAATTCCTAGTTACAGGAGGTTATGCAGCACCAGAATCGGAAGATCCCAGGGAAGGCAGAGGTTTGTTTAATGGTTCATTTAGTGGTTTTGGTCAGGTATTGGTTGAACCAAACGAAAGTTTGGCTTTTAGCATTGGTTATGTGCGCAACTACTTTAGGAATGATGATGTTAATTTAACCGGAAGTACGGGTAGTTTTACAGCAAGAGATCCTTTTGATGGTGTTCCCACGACTGCGGATCAACTAGGTTTGGAAGCTCAGTGGAAGCTGAATGATCGTATCCAAATTGGGGGTTGGTTTGGCACAACTTGGGCACGACCAGAAGAAAATGACGATGATGATGATGATATTACGATTATTAATGGTGCGTTGACTATAGCGTTTCCTGACTTGTTTAAGAAGGGTAGTCTAGGGGGAATTATTGTTGGTGTACCACCAATTATTACTGATGGTGGTGATGATGATGAATTGAAGGACCCAGATACTTCGGTGCATATTGAGGTATTCTATCGTTATGCACTGAATGATTTTATCGCGATTACACCTGCTTTGTTTGTGATTACTAATCCTAATCACGATGAGAATAATGAGACTCTCTGGGTAGGTAGTTTTAGAACTCAATTTAGGTTCTAGAAAGGTAGGTTAATTAACTGTCTGTATATATAAAGTGGGGGCAAGAAGTAATTTATTCTTTCCCTACTTTTTTCTTATTTATTAATTTGACTAATATTATGTTCGGTTGAATAGTTATGATTAAGATATAGATGGAAGAGATATCTCAAACCCCTGAGATTGCTTTCCTTAAGGAATGCTGCGCAAAGCTTCCACCGAGTGTAAGTCACCATGACTTTATAATTAGTGTTTATCCGAACATGATATAATATCATGTCCGTTAGTATCGTTGGCGTTGGTAAATCAAGGGATGAAACTTTAAAAGTAATGTGTTTCTAATACCTTTAAATATTTAACTAGAGTAAGTGATGGGTATCACCCCTAATAGAAAATCATCCCACCAATTACCAACGCCGTATCGTTTGTGTAAAAAAAAATTGGGGAAATATCTACCGTCATGTAAGGTTTTCCCTTCTATCGTAGGGGCGAACGGCCGTTCGCCCCTACTTTTTCCCTACCTTCTCTATACAATACCGATGCTACCGGACATGATATAAGAAACAAGCTCAACACCCTCTCGAGTAAAGAGGATAAAAAAGGAAATTTCAGATTTTCTTGCCTCCGGAACTTCAGCGAGAGGAACTTATAACGGATAACTGATAACGGATAACTGATTCAAGGCATACGCCAAATTTTAATAGTTTCATCTAAACTGCCACTTACTAAGGTTTTACCATCAAAAGTAATAGCAAGAGAACTTATTTCTTCTGGATGACCCAAAAATGTGTGTAATTTTTCTTCGGTAATTGTATTCCAAATAGTAATCTTGTCACCTCCAATAACTATTTTTCGGCTATCAGCACCAAAAACCAGAGCTTCAACTGCACCTGTGTTTGCTGCGATCGCACTTTCCTCTTCTCCTGTATTAAAATCCCATAGTCTAACGGTACCATCATTACTCCCACTAGCTAAGGTTTGATTATCTGGACTAATGGAGATCGCATTAATTGCCTGAGTATGTCCTTCTAAAGTTTGTCTGCGAGTACCCGTACTTAGATTCCACAATTTAATAGTACCGTTATTACTACCAGTAACTAAAATTGTGCCATCTCGACTAAAAGCTAGAGCATTTACTTCATATTCCCTATCTGGTCTCAGAGTAAGCATTCGACTACCTGTTTGGATGTTCCACAACTTCATTAATCGATCGCTGCCAACACTTGCTAATGTCTGTCCATCAGGACTAATGGCAACTGCATTTATTTGACCATCATGGGCTAGAATATCTTTTAATGGTTTACCACTTCTGAGATTCCATATTTTGATAGTTTTGTCTGCACTACCACTTACTAATATTTCTCCATTAGGACTTATTGCCAAAGTAGTTATTTTATCTGCATGAGCATCTCGAATATTGTTTCTTAGTTCCCCTGTCTTGAGGTTCCAAATTTTGATTGTTTTTAAGCTACCACTGGCTAAAGTTTGACCATCTGGTGTTAGGGCGATCGCATTTACTTCTCCGATATAACCACTTAAGGTCTTTTGTAAAAATCGACTACTGTTTAAACCCCGCAATAAAAAAACTGGATTACTAGGAAAAATTCCGTAGCGCCAAAAGCCATAAAATTGAAAAGTTGCTACTGCTAATAAAAACATTGTCAATCCTACTATTAAGTTATTTATCAAGTTAATTCTTGACTTAGTTTTTGACTTATTACTTGATATTTTTGTACTTGTTTTTGTACTTGTTTTTGTTTTTACTTGTGTATTAACTTTCTGCCTAGCTTGAGTTTTTTCTGTTGGTAGTTTTGTATTTTCCTTAGTTAAACGACCTGTTTGAGCAGCAGTAGAAATGCCAGAATTATCAATTGCACTATTTTCTGTTTCTATATCTGCCAGACACTGCAAAATCATTGTGGTTGTTTGAGGTCTATTACCAGGAAAAGGTGCCATTAAATAATCTATGACATCTTTAAATTCTGATGATATATGAGGAGAATATTTGTGCCATTGCAGTTTTCCCGAACGTGGATTTTCTGGAAAAGCTGTTGGGGGCTTACCTGTTAATAAATATACAAAAGTACGTCCTAGAGCAAAAAAATCTGATTGAGGTACTGCTTTGCCATTCGTTTGCTCTGGAGCAGTATATCCTGGAGAAACAATGCCTGTAACATTTTGGCCTTGATTTACTTTCACTATGTAGGTCTCAGATACCTCTCTCACAGTGCCAAAATCTATCAACACCAACTGGCCATTTTGTTTCCGCATGATGTTGTGGGGCTTAATATCTCGATGGAAATAATTTTGGTCGTGAACTTTGTCCAATATTTCCGATAATTGTATTAGCCAATCCATTGCTTGAGTTTGATTTATTGGCCTATGGCGACGACTCTTCATCCAGTCCATTAAATTCGAGCCGTCGATAAATTCCATTACTAGACAATGTAGAGGATCTTCACTGTCTGCTGGGAAGAATGTAAAATAACCATCTTCTTCTATTTTAGGAATTCCAGGATTTCGTAAACTGATAAGTACCTGTGCTTCCTGCTGAAACAGAGAGACGGCTTTCGGATGACTTTTCAGTAATACTTTGAGAACTTTTTGTACCCCTTGATCTTCTACAAGATAAGTTTTGCCAAAACCTCCCCCCCCAAGAGGTTTGATAATACGATAGCGATTTTGCAGCAGCAATTCAGAGCCACATTGGCAACAGATATCTCTACCAGCATTTAATGGATCGGAGGGGTTGGGGCAATTGGGATTAAGGCAGTAACTCACAGAAGCCAGATACCCAGATTTGTACAGCTTTGCTTTATTACACTATAGCTTGAAGTGGTTTAATTTTACACTCTTACTACAATATTATTCATTTTTACAGATTTTTTGGATTTAATATAGGTGTTTTTATAATTTTAAGTTCCAACCAGCGATCGCCATACAACTCCATCCTATTATAAATGCTAGTCCGCCTATGGGTGTAATGGCTCCTAACCATTTTATCCCGCTTAGACTCAGGGCATATAAACTACCGGAAAAAATTGCTATTCCCGCAATAAAGGCATATCCAGCAATAACCATTAAAGATTGGGGTAGCTCTTCTATTGTTAATAGAAAGGCTACTATTAATAATGCTAAGGAATGATACATTTGCAGACGAGCACCTGTCTGAAAAATATCCAGGGAGTATTGAGTTAGCTTTTCTTTCAAAGCATGGGTGGCGAAAGAACCTGCTACTACAGATAAACCTCCTAACATAGATGCTATTACTAAAAAAATCTTAGTCATCATTTTTTTACTCCCTCTTTAATATGATAGTAATTCTACTTTCTGCTATGAATTCTTATCTTTTGGACTCAGTTTCTAGCTTGCACATTTTATGCTGTAATTTATCAACATAAAAACTACTCTACAACTACTATTTTTTTTATTGAATTTTTTTCAGTAAAATCATAGCTTACTATATTCATAACTTTCACAATTTTAGTTATTAAATTTTCTGATATTTGAATTACAAAATCAGTAAATTACTATGTATTTTGGTATATTTAATGTCTAATTCAACCAAATTTTTTATTACTAATTTTTTTTACTTATAACAGTCAAAGCAAAGGGCGTGGACATATAAAAAGCCTAAAACCCAGACAAAGGAATATTTTTCATTCTGCCCCCCCCTTTCAAAGCTATGCTTTATCAACATCTTTCTTAAGATAAAACTTGACAACATAGACAAGTTATGTTTAAGTCTTCAATCGGCTTTTTCAGGAGAAAAGAGAATTTTTCAATACACTTTTTTATCAATGTAGACAGGATTCTTACGGACTATCCTCCCCATCCTCCCCACCCTCTCCACAAGGGTTTCAGGAGTTCCTGATCAGGGATAGCTTGTCATTGGGGGGTTGGGGGGATGCTTTCTGTCTTTTGCTATAACTAAAGATTAAGGCATAAAACCTCTCCATTCCTGGAGAAAAAAGCGGTCGCCAAGGGTCCCAGTCCGTAGGATGGGATGGATAGGTTACCTAACCATATCCAATTGACCAAGAGAAGAAAAAAAATTTTTTTAGTCAATACTCTTCTCGAGCGGGAGAGGTAATTCTTAGTTATTAATTATTAATTATTAATTATTTAAGAATAGCTTCTAGTAAACTAGAATAATAAAAACTGCTGCTGTTCATTGCTTGTCTTTGAATAGAAAAACCATTACTTTCAATAATTTTGATAATATCCGCTTCCCGATGCTGATAAGCACGAGTCGTTTTACTTGGCCCAGGAAATAATTCTCCCACTTTTTTCAATATAGTTAAACCTAAAGTTTTTGGTGCAAAGCTAAGAATTAACCGTGACTGTGCTAGAGACATCAAATGATTAATCATAGCTGCAACTTGCTCAGTAGGATAATGGATCAATACATCTAAACAAACAACTGTATGATACTTACCAC
Source organism: Okeania sp. SIO3I5 (assembly GCF_010672085.1). Classification (GTDB taxonomy): domain Bacteria; phylum Cyanobacteriota; class Cyanobacteriia; order Cyanobacteriales; family Microcoleaceae; genus Trichodesmium. The sequence goes on along the minus strand of NZ_JAAHHT010000143.1, from coordinate 5,433 downwards.
TTAAAGCTTCTAAGTCTTGAGCCACAAAATTCACATTATCTACACTAATTAAACTAGATTTGGCACGTTGATATGCCTCGGATACCATTTTTTCTGATATATCACTACCATAAATAACTGCTCCAGCTTTAGCTAAGGGAATACTTAAACTACCAACTCCACAACCAGCATCACATATTGATAACCCTTGTAAATTATCATCTGCTTTTAGCCAACTGAGGACAGTATCTACAGTTTGCTGATGTCCTTTCCTAATATCTAATTGTACCTTGTTTACTTGGCCATCTCCATAAATTCTGCGCCATCGGTCAAAACCAGTTGAGTTAAAATAATCTCTGACAATTGTTTTATCGTCTGTTTTTGTCATTTCTTTACTTAATGTTATAGTGATTCTCAAGTAAACTTATCAAACTTTATATTATATCAAAACTGACTTTTATATTATAGCCATCAAGAAATTATTCGTGAGAAAAAACTGTAGGGGTTTAGTCTCCAAATCCCTTAGCGCTTTGGTTTGGAGACTAAACCCTTACGATCAAATCTTACAACCTATTTAGGATTTCTATACCAATTGCTAATAAGCAGCCCATGAATGGGATATTAGAAACTTAACTTGATTATTATGCCTTACTTTGGGGCACAAAAATTGTCACTATTAAAATTTGATTGCCCAACTCAGTTCTGAGAAATGCTTAACAAACTAAATTTCTTGACTTTTATTACTACAACCTGTATAATGCATATTTTTTACCAGCTCATGCCGAAAAGTTGCGAGTTGGTGCTGGTATAGCTACGACTTTAACTCTTTCTTTGTCTAATCAAACAGTTGTAGAGTTTAGTTCTCCTGAAGATATTTAGGATGTTAGAATTTCTGTAGTTAAAGGTTCTACTGGAGAAAGATGGGCAGAGTTTTATGGAGCGCGTATTAGTCAAACTCAGACTTTAGTAGATGCAATTAATTTACTCAAGTTAAATGAAGTTGATGGTGTGGTTTTTGATGTTCCTGCTCTTCAATATTATTTACATAATCATCCTCAAGATAGCTTGAAGTTCTCTCCAGTTTATTTTGCTAGTGAAGCTTATGGTTTTATAATCTCTCCTGAGAGTCCTTTTCTCAACAATCTTGATATTAAACTTTTAGAAATGCAGGAAAATGGCAAGATTAAAGAGATAGAGTCTAAGTGGTTATCTAAGAGTAAGGGAATAGGGAACAATAATTAATAATTAATAATTAATTATTATCCAAAAATTAGGTCTAAAGCTTCCCCTTGAAAGGGGACGAAAAAAATAGCGGATTAGTATATAGTTTTTCTGAGCAGTTTTATCTTGATTATAGTCGAGATTAAATACTGCTATACAAGAATTTTGACATGGATAGCTCACAGAGATTTTGTTACCGATACACGGATTATTAAGCTGTTTTGTCTCGTTCATAATCAAGATTAAATATAGTATTAATTAATCATTCTCGAAAATTTTTATTATCTGTAAATTGACGATATTCGGCTGTGCTAGACATAGATTTTGCCAGGAATAGCTCACACAGATTTTGCCACGGATACACGGATGATTAAGCTGTTTTATTTGGGTTTTACTCTAGATTAAATAGAGTATTAATTAACCATTCTCAAAAATTTTTATTATCTGTAAATTGACGATATTCGGCTTTGCTAGACACAGATTTTGCCACGGAGCAACGGATGATTAAGCTGTTTTTTCTCGCTCATAATCAAGATTAAATATAGTATTAATTAACCATTCTCGAAAATTTTTATTATCTGTAAATTGACGATATTCGGCTTTGCTAGACATAGATTTTGCCAGGAATAACTCACACAGATTTTGCCACGGATACACGGATGATTAAGCTGTTTTATTTGGGTTGTACTTTAGATTAAATAGGGTATTAATTAACCATTCTCGAAAATTTTTATTATCTGTAAATTGACGATATTCTGCTGTGCTAGACATAGATTTTGCCAGGAATAGCTCACACAGATTTTGCCACGGATACACGGATGATTAAGCTGTTTTATTTTGGTTGTACTCTAGATTAAATAGGGTATTAATTAACCATTCTCGAAAATTTTTATTGTCTGTGAATTGACGATATTCTTCTATATATTCACGAATAAAACGCCGTAATTCTTGATGGAATTTATTTTCAAAGGTAAGTTTTGCATTTTGCGGATCGCTATAATTTCTAGCATTTTGATACTCCCCATCTTTTCTGACTTTTTCTGGCAACTCTTCTAATAAAAATTTCCACACTTTATCCTCATTTTGCCAGGTAATACTACCACCGAAGCGATTATTAAATTCTTGGATTATTTGACTGATTTTATCTGACTTGTTTTCAGAATTTCCCCTAACAATATTTTCGGCAACTGGAGACAAGGTATTTTCCCTATTTAAACTAATACTTTGACTTCCTAAAAGCTCTATTCGATAACTTTCAATATCCACACTATTAATAATTCCTGCTGACGAATCAGAATTATCTAATTTTGGGAGCTTATTAACTAATAATTTCAGAAAAGCATTTAAACTTTCCCAATAAGAATTTTTAAAACTTTTCACCTGCACCAAAAATTGATAATTTCTCACAAAACTCCTACCCTTATTCTGAAAATCTATTTTTTCCTCCTCCTGAAAATTATTCTGATAATTTTCCACACAACTATCTAAAACTGACTCCCAATTTTCCCGCGACTCACTACTCAAAAACCTCGTCATAAATTCCTGTACATCTTCTGAAGAATAAATCTGAAAGTTTGCCAAACTATCCTCTAAGTCATGGAGGCGATCGCTATCTGTTTCTTCACTTAAAATAGTAGTTTTATAATAAGGTTCAAAAGCTTTCTGAATTTCATCAGCAGAATTAACAAAATCCAAAACAAAAGTATCATATTTACCCTCAAAGGAACGGTTTAACCGAGACAAAGTTTGTACCGCCTTTACATCAGACAAAATCTTATCCACATACATAGTATGTAACAACGGTTCATCAAAACCAGTTTGATATTTATTTGCCACAATTAAAAATTTATATTTATCCTCCTTAAAAACTTCTGTTATCTGGTTTCCAGAAAATCCATTCATAGAATACTCATCTTCTTTTTTGCCATCTATTTATTTACTGCCATAAAAAGCAACAACAGTTTGATATTCAGAATTTATTTTTCGCAAATATTTGTCAAAAGCAAACTTATAATTAATCGCACTTTTAATACTATTACTAACAACCATTCCCTTAGCTTTTCCATTAATTTTTCCCTGAGAAATTACCTTTAATAAAAAATGTTAAATCATCACCTCTGCCTTTTTGGCAATACTCTCTGGATGCTCCTCAACATATTTTTTTCATCGCTTTTTTGCCTGTTTAATATCAAATTCCGGGTCATCTATAATTTTATTCTCTAACCGACAATAGGTTTTGTAAGTCGTATAATTATGCAAAACATCCAGAATAAATCCTTCAGCGATCGCCTGTTTCATCGAATAACTATGGAAGGGATAAAATTTTCCATCTGCAGGATTTTTGACACCGAATAATTCTAAAGTTTTATTTTTCGGCGTGGCAGTAAAGGCGTAATAGTTGGCATTTCGGTAAGGTTTTTGCGACTCAATAATTGGGATTATTTGATCTTCCGTGGTTTCCTCTGCTTCCGAATCTTTCTTGCTCAAAGATTCGGTCATCTTTGCTGCACTTTTGCCCGTTTGACTGGAGTGCGCTTCGTCGATGATAATGGCCAATTTTTGATCAGCTAAAGATTTAATTTCCTCGACGATGTAGGGAAATTTTTGCACCGTTGTAATAATAATTTTGCTGCCTTTTTCCAAAGCTGACTTTAATTGTTTACTGCCTTCGGTAATTGCTTCGACGACTCCGGCGACTTGAGCGAATTATTTAATATTTTCCCGAATTTGTTTGTCTAAAATTTTGCGGTCTGTCACGACTAAGACTGAATCGAAAATTGTTTCAGTCTGGGTAATATTTTGCAGTTCGACGAGTTGATGACTCAACCAGTTTATAGAATTACTTTTGCCGGAACCTGCGGAATGTTGGATTAAGTAGCGGTTGCCGACGCCTCGGTTTTTTGTATCTTTTAAAAGTTGTCTTACTAAGTCGAGTTGATGGTAGCGCGGGAAGATTAGTTTTTCCTTTTTGACTGTTTTTTTGTCTCTATCTTTACTTTCCTATTCTGTGAGTTGAGCGTAATTTTCGATGATGTTGCTGAGAGTTTCTTTGGCTAAAATTTCTTTCCACAAATAATCTGTTTTGATGCGGTTGGGGTTGGGGGGGGTTGCCTGCTGTATCGGGAAAAGGTAGAGCGGAATTTGATTTTTTGCCTTGGTTGAATGGTAGGAATTTTGTATTTTTGCCGTCGAGTTTTGTTGTCATCCACACTTCGTTAGTGTCGAGGGCGAAATGTACTAAGCAACGTTTAAATTGAAATAATAATTCTCTGGGGTGGCGGTCATTTTTATATTGGTTTATGGCGTCTTGAAAGTTTTGCCCGGTTAGTTGATTTTTTAGCTCGAAGGTAATAACTGGTAAACCGTTTATAAAAATTACTAAGTCGAGGGAGAGGTTATGTTTTTCTTTGTATTTGAGTTGCCGGGTAACTGAAAAAATATTTTTTTGGTAATTTTGGATAGTGTCGCGGTTGAGTCGGGAAGTGGGGAGCTTATAGTAAAGTTCGAGGCGAGTTTCTCCAGTTTTGATACCTTGGCGTAATATATTGACTATACTTTTTTCTTGGATTTGGCGGTGGAGGCGTTCATAAAGTTTTGTCTCCCAGTTGGTGCCATAGTAGTTAGAAATTTCGGTTAATTTTTCGGGTTGGGTATTGTGGAGAAACTGGGAAAGTTTGGGAATATCGAGACAGTAAGTGCGGTGATAGTCTGTGGAGTTGCCTGGAGAATATTGGGAGTCTTGGATGAGACTTTGGTAGATGATATTTTCGAGACTTTTTTCAGTAATTTCGGGAGTCATTTTAGTTATTAGTTAAATGTAGGTTGGGTTGAGGTACGAAACCCAACATTTAGATAATTTGGCAGTTGTATTTATATATTATGTCGGAAAGTTTAGGTTGGTTGGAGAAAGGAAAAATTTGAGATTTACCTATTTTGCAAAAGTGGAAAATTCAGGAGTCATATCTATACTATGTCGGCAAAATTGAGGTTGGTTGGAGAAAGGGAAAATTCCCGATTTATCAATTTGGCAAAAGAGGAAAATGCAAGAGTCGTGTCTATATTATCTCGGCAAAATTTATCTCTGCTGGAGAAACGGGAAATTCTGCATTTATCAATTTGACAAAAGAGGAAAATGCAAGAGTCGTGTCTATATTATCTCGGCAAAATTTATCTCTGCTGGAGAAACGAGAAATTCCCGATTTATCAATTTGACAAAAGAGGAAAATGCAAGAG
>NZ_JAAHHT010000142.1 GCF_010672085.1 Okeania sp. SIO3I5 | reverse complement strand
AGATTTAAACCTTATTTATTCGTCATTAATTAAGTGCGAATCATATCTATTTCCCATCCTTTGTTGGGGAAAAACTCCTTTCTATCCAGGACTATTTTATTCTAGAATCAAGTGACAATTTTACTAACTTTTAGAGATTGGTTGATATAGCCTTCAATCCTTGAAAAGGCATATTTTAGTTAATCTACAAAAAGTCATAAATTAGAACGAAATAGCCCTGTTTCTATCTCCTGACTCCTAACTCCTAAATATCCTTATTTTTGCATTTTTGCTTTTATTTTTGTTTGCAACCTGCCATTGCATCAACTAACTCTAATTCGGACAATCTAAAACTTACCTTCTGTTTAAGTTAGGATACTTGCAATGAAGATTTTTTTTTACTGAAATAATTAATAATTAAACAATTAAATAATTAGATAATTCAGGTTTAAAGTCTCCCCTTTCAAGGGAAAAAAATCTTTTAGTCAATCCTCTCTCTTTTAGGGAGAGGTAATTATCAATTATCAATTATCCATTAATGAATTATCCCCTTCAATTATTTTTTCTTGCGACCTGCCGTTGCATCTACTAACTCTAATTCTGACAATCTAAATGTCACTAATTTATCCCAATTTCCACCTTCAAATAGTACAGCAGCTTTACCATCACTTACTCGTTGAACTTGTCCTTGAAAACCATAGTAAGTGTCACCAATATTTTTAACTCTAACTGCTACACCAGGTAAAATCATTGTCTCTACTCCCATTAAAATATTTGCTAAATTTTACAAAAGTGAAAATTTTTTAATCGTAATTACTTTGGCATTTATAACGATTTTTTGAATTCAAAATTCACACATTCAAAGTTCAAAATTTTTGGCTCTAAATTAATTTGATAATTATTTAATTAAAGATACAGGCCTCGTTCTTCTCCAACGAAAAAAGAACATAATTATCTTACTTATTTCCAGCCTCTTAAAACAGCCCCAAGGTAATAATTTTGAATTGATAATTGATAATTTTGAATTGTCGCAAAGCGACTTGACTTTTCTTATGCTAAAGCAGCAACAGAAACTCTAGCAGCAATTTTTTGAGCGATCGCCCGTAACTCTTGAGCAGATACAGAACCAGGATCGCCTACTACAATAGGTATTCCCGAATCTCCCCCCTCTCTGACAGGCATTTCCAAAGGAACCCCACCAAGCAAAGGCACTTCTAATTCTTGAGCTGTTCTTTCACCACCACCAGAGCCAAAAATATCATACTTTTTCTCCGGCATATCTGGAGGTACAAAATAACTCATATTTTCCACTATTCCCAAAACAGAAACTCCCAACTGCTGGAACATTTTTAAACCCTTGCGCGAGTCAAGTAATGCCACAGTCTGAGGAGTCGTCACAATTACCACACCAGACATAGGAACAGCTTGGGCTAATGTTAATTGAGCATCACCAGTACCAGGAGGCAAGTCTACCAATAAATAATCTAATTCACCCCATTCCACTTGGTACAAAAATTGTCGGATAATTCCATTTAACATAGGGCCACGCCAAATCACAGGTTGATCCTTGTCAATTAGGAAAGCCATAGAGACCAACTTTACCCCATGATTAAAAGCAGGTTCCAACACTTCCCCAGATTGTCCTTGTTGTACCATAACCTGAGCATCTGCTAGACCCAACATTGTCGGATCGTTGGGGCCATAAATATCAGCATCAATCAAGCCTACCTTAGCACCCATCTGAGCTAGTGCTACAGCTACATTTACTGCCACTGTGCTTTTACCAACCCCACCTTTGCCACTAGAAATAGCAATAATATTTTTTACTCTATCAATACCTTGGCGATCGGGTATAGCTTTCTGTTGAGGAGTCTCTGCCGTGACATCTACTATAACCTCCTTAACTCCTGGTAATTTCTTGACAGCTTTTTGGCAGTCTTCTACAATAAACTCTCGTAATGGACAAGCTGGGGTTGTCAAAACCAAAGTAAATTTTACTTGCCCATCTACTATATTAATATTGCGAATCATGTTTAATTCCACCAAACTCTTCTGTAGTTCTGGGTCTTGTACTGGCCGCAATACATCTAAAATTGATTTAGTCTCAAGTATATTGGACATTTGATTTGTCTCATAAAATTTCTCTAAGTATTATAGAACCCCTAAGCGTATTTATTTAATAAGTTACAAGTCCAATACCCATCTGGGAAAAATAAAAATTAAAGTATTTGTAAGTAAATTTACTCACAAAAAACTTAAAGAACTGAGAAAGAACTAGAAAAAGTAACTAGATGATCGAGAGCATGGTAGGATAAAAATTCTGGAAAAGATTTAATTTTTAGCCAACTTCAAACATAGATTATAGTTATGGTAGTTTCTACTGAACCGCAAAAAACATCTTCATCTGTACCAGTCACTAACACAAAAGAACGAGTCAGTGAATTTATGCAGACTATACAAGATGAAATTTGTCAAGGACTAGAGGAATTAGACGGACTTGAGAAATTTAAAGAAGACAGTTGGGAACGTCCAGGTGGTGGCGGAGGCAAGTCCCGTGTAATTAGAGACGGTGGAGTTTTTGAACAAGGAGGAGTGAATTTTTCAGAAGTATGGGGAGATCGATTACCTCCTAGCATATTAACCCAAAGACCAGAAGCAGCAGGTCATAATTTCTATGCAACAGGAACTTCTATGGTACTGCACCCAAAAAATCCTTATGTACCAACAGTTCATCTGAATTATCGCTATTTTGAAGCCGGACCTGTATGGTGGTTTGGTGGTGGTATAGATTTAACACCTTACTATCCCTTTGCCGAAGATGCAGCTCACTTTCATCAAACTATCAAGGCAGCTTGTGACAAAAGCCATAAAGAGTATTATCCTGTCTTTAAACGGTGGTGTGATGAGTATTTTTACTTGAAGCATCGTCAAGAAATGCGTGGTGTAGGAGGTATATTCTTTGATTATCAAGATGGTCAAGAAGAATTATACAAAGGGCCTGACGATCAAGGAGCAGCAGCAATCTATAGTCAGCAGTTAGGAGTTCCTGAATCTCGTAATTGGGAATCTTTATTTACATTTGTACAAAATTGTGGTAAATCATTCTTACCAGCATATAAAACAATAGTAGAAAGACGGCAACCCATGAAATATGGCGATCGGGAACGCAACTTTCAGCTATACCGACGTGGCCGTTATGTTGAATTTAATCTAGTGTATGACAGAGGTACAATTTTTGGTTTGCAAACCAATGGTCGTACAGAGTCAATCTTGATGTCTTTACCACCTTTAGTTCGTTGGGAATATGGCTATAACCCAGAACCCAACACACCAGAAGCTGAACTATATGAAGTATTCTTAAAACCTCATGATTGGGCTAACTGGAAACCAAATCATTAATTGCTCTGAGTTAAACTACAGTTAGATGGGCAACCACCGCAAGTAATATCATCCCGAGGGAAGGGTCAGTGATTCAGATTGAGCAAAAAACCCACGAAACTCCGGACGGCACAACAGTAATCGTCCTATCACCTACTGGACGCTTGGATATAACAACAGCTTGGCAGTTTCGCCTCAAGTTGCAGGAATGTATCTCCAAACTAAGTCGTCATGTAGTGGTCAATTTAGGCCAGGTTAACTTTATTGATAGTTCTGGATTGACATCCTTGGTAGCAGGGATGCGAGATGCTGACAAAGTTAAGGGTAGCTTCCGTATTTGTAGCGTTCATCCAGAAGCAAAACTTGTATTTGAGGTAACCATGATGGATTCTGTGTTTGAGATTTTTGAAACAGAAGAGGAAGCTCTTAATTATGATGATGTCCGTGAAGGTAATAGAGCTTAAAAATTCTGAAGCAGAACCAGTCAATTTGATACTAGAAATAATACCTTGATAGCCAAAGTAATACTTTTAACTTTCCTGGCGGGAAGTCCCGCGCTCTCCATCCCCCCTAACCCCCCTTGGAAAGGGGGGAGGGGGAGCGTCGGGATGAAAGCCAGGGCCAGGATTTGGATACCTTCATAAGCTAAACGTTCATAGGCCCAAGACACAAGCTAGGAGCATTTTGTTATTATCAATGTCAACACAGGGGGAGGACATCACCTCTGTCATGTGCAGCGGTGAGGGTTTCCCAGACTGAAGAATCCCGCGTTGTCCATCCCCCCTAACCCCCCTTTGAAAGGGGGGAATAGAAGGGCAACGTCGGGAGTATGTCAAAGAGGTATTATTTCTATACTATAGTTTATCCATAATATATCTTTTGGCAATCAATTCAACTCCTGTACCATGGAATTGTGCTTTGATGAAACAATCATTCATTTAGTTAGACTAAGCTTTAAATTCAGAATTTGAAGTCTTAGTTTGAATGGCTACCAACTAGAATCAGGTGGCCATTTTAAACAAATTAATGAATAACAATTTGTTCTCAACCAAAGCTACAATTTTTGATAAATTTTTATGGTCTTAAGAACTCCTTTAAGTTGCTTGGTCTGTTTATGGATAGATATTTTCTAGGAGTTGACCTAGAGAGTTTTGATCTAGTTAACAATTTACGTTATAACGCAGTATTACGAAAAGCAGTTCCAAACGCTTTTAGCAATGGGATAGAGGGTGTTGTAGTTCACCCCGTTAAGGTAACACTTAATTAAAACTAAATCAAAAAAAAATTTTCTATAGATTTAGTAACTATATGTTATAGAGTAGAAAGTAAAAACTATAGTGCTATATGATTTTGTGCTAGGATTAACGAAATACCCATAAGCACAACGTTGGGGTAGGTACTTCACATCGCAAAACCCACTCTGCTTTTCTGAAAACTACCATAAGCTTAAAAGGTTATGTAGTAGATAGAAAATTAATATTCAGGGATGGGATTATAGAACTAGAACACCAGGTGAATAATAATCGTACTGTTTCAGATACTAAGAAAGCGTTTTATAACTTTCACACCCGTCCTATTAATTCAATATATAACCGGGTAGTTGAAGAGTTGTTAGTGGAAATGCACCTGATTTCCGTTAATGCTAATTATAGCTATAACCCATTTTATGCTTTGGGTGTAGTTACAGCTTTTGAACGTTTTATGCAGGGGTACTCTCCAGAGCAGGACAAAACTTCGATTTTTAATGCTTTGATTCAAGCACAAGAGGAAGATCCAAACAAATACCTTAATGATGCTAAAGGGTTAGAAAGCTTAGTTCAGCAAATATCAGCATCTGATATACTTTCGTGGATTTGTTTATCAAATAAAATAGACAATATTCAACATTTGCAAGATGATTTAAGAGCTATTTCTGAAAACTCAAAATTTAGGTATAGTCGCTTATTTGCTATAGGTTTATTTACTTTACTAGAAATAGTAAATCCAGAATTAACTAAGGAACAACAGCAGCGCAAAGAAGCGATCGAGAAAATTTCCCAAGCTTTAAACTTGGTAGAAGAAAAGTTGTTAAAGGATATAGATTTGTATCTTAGTAACCTGGAAAGAATAGCTCAAGCTCGTAGTGCTATGGAAGATACCGTCGAAGCAATGAAGAAAAAACGAGAACAACGTAGCTTAGAAAAAGCTAATATTTCTACTCCTGCCAATAATACTTCCGAAGATAGTGATTAAGAAAAAAAGGTGAGAATTTAGTTAGTAAGTCAATATTTATTTTTGCTCATTTTTTCTATCTTATCCACTCGGATACTAGAGGCTAAATTCCTTGTTAATTTATGATGGAGATTAAAACAAATAAGTGTTTTTTTATCTTCGCAAAACTCTATTATTCTTGTTATCTTGAATATACTAGAGGACTTTTGAATTAGTAGAGATATTTAAGCTTTGAACGGAGGCAGATATTTGGAATTCCTTAGCTGATCGTAGAGTTGAAGTTTCATCAATTCACTCCCTCAAATTATGGGATATAATATCTCATTACATTTCATTTAGTAATACCAGAAAAAATATTCTCATAAGTCATAAGTTTTAAGTTTTAAGTTTGAGTTGAGATAAAAGTAGAAAGTTTTAATCAAAATATTTTTACCTGTATTTTTAGCTAAAATATATTCCTGAAAACCTTCAAACGTTTTCAAGTCAAAAATACTTCATTATTAATAATTAATAGACATCTCCAAAATAAAAATTAAGCTATGACTGTTATGAAAAATTTGTCAAAACTATGTACTAATGACTCAGATATTAACAATAAATACCTCAAAGACTGATAATAGTGTAGAATATTCCCAAAATGCTTGATAATCATAAAGAAGCTAACGTCAACCTACAGAATGCTTTGGCAATTTTTGGATATGTCTAATAGAGATTCCTTTTTGCTACCATGCATGAATGAAAAAAAGAATGTTATAAATAATGACCTAGGAAAATTGTCAGCTTAATTTTCGATGCTAGCAACACTGAAGATTGACTTACTAACTACTACTTAAAATTTATTTATAACAAACATTTATAACCTCTGGGATAATCATTGAATTATCAGAACTAAGTGAATTTTTGAATCCAAGTAAGTTAACGCTCAAAAATTCTAATCTTTATTGAATTCTTGAGCTTCAAACTCATTAGCATAAGATTTGAGCAAATTACTCAGTTGTGAACTAACATCAGGAGAACTGCCAAAAACTGTAGGGTTAATTGGTTGTCGATTAATATTTTGATCGATAGCTTCACTTACCTGTTTAGAAATCAACTTTTGAAGCTCATCCTTAGCTTTAGACCTTTGAAACTGAGCACCCTCCTCAGTAGTAGCATACAAAGGAGGAAGTCTATTCAAAGCATAAGCTGCAATATCCCCCACATCAAGAGTTTTATCGCTACTCGCTTCAATCTCTGCTACTCGCGCGATCGCTTCAGATAGAACTAACTCTTCCATCACATTAATAAATTGTTTCCGAGGTAAAACAACTACTTCTCCTGTTAATAAAGCTCCCATTAAACGGTCAAGGGCCATATACTCCTCAATCGACAATTCAGAAGCTGTATTACAGATTCTTCCTACCTCTGCTTCCATAGAAGGTGTTAAATAACCATCTTGTAAAGCTTGTTCAACAATTCTTTCTATACTCATAACTTTTATTATGTAAACTTATTAATAAGAATTTTCCGATAACAACATATCTAACTTAATAATTAGAATAAGGTGATAAGTTCATCAAAGTGAAAAGGAACCACCATGACATTCTTAAAAGTATAACTAAAAAATCACAGATATATTTAAAGCAAAAAAAATTTCTCTATCAAAAATTTTTCCATAGTTTCACTTTCATAGCACTTTGAAAAAAGAATGCTACAAAAATGTACATCTCTATCTGAGATGCTTAAAAATAGCTGTTCCAATTCATTTTAGACAGTTATCTCTATAATTCCCCCCTTTTTTTTGAAAATTTACTCCAACTTCGATCTTTCTTCTTCCCTCTTTCTTACTTCTACCATTTGTAATAAACGTTGATCACGCTTGATATAATAACTAGAGAAAATTTATTGTAACCTGGCTTCAAAGCCTTCTTTCTTGGTCAATGAAATGCCATGATGAGAAGACCTCTCGACCTTGCGCTATTCACAATAATATGTTAATTTCCACAAACTTGTTGCACTAGCACTGATTATTGTTCCTGTCCCACTAGCGACATACCGTGTAGCTTGCCTTTAGACTACAAAAAGGGAAACTCCCTAGAACCAGGTGTGCGAAAAGTAGTATAAATCTTTAGTTGTCAGGTCATAGCATCCAGAATTGTTGAGCTATACCTACCATTAGTAGAATGTCACTCAATACCATTATATCGCCAAGGAACCGGATCTACAGCTTGACCATGTACATATAATCCCCAGTGAAGATGAGGACCTGTAGATGCTCCTGTAGATCCTACAGTACCAATTTGGTCGCCAGCTTTCACCATATCACCTTCCCTGACATTAATACGACTCAAATGGATAAAAATGCTGGTTACTCCTTGGCCATGGTCAAGACCCACAGTATTACCATGAATTTCAAAACCTTGAGATTCTAATCCTACTAGGGAAATACGTCCAGCAGCGGGAGCTACGACAGGGGCACCATTGTAATCTGCATAATCTACTCCACGATGATAATAGTTTTCAGCAAAGTCTCCATTATAATACCGTCGCACTCCATACACGGTACTAACTGGGCCTTGGTTCGGGCGGAGAAACGGACCGTTCCAAAATTTCTTTGGGGTGACAATTTGTTTAAATGCTCCTACTCTGTCAAATTCTAAGTCTGTTCCTTGAAGAGATTTTTTGTCAGGAGGTAACCAAATAGATTGAGTGGGAAAGGAGCGATTTTGCAGGTTTACACTTAGATTTTGTGTACCTGTGTCAGTAGTCACTTGAAGTTGTCGGAGGCCAGATTTATCTAAAGGAGTTGTGGGCAATAATGCCCGAAATCTATTTTGTCCAATAGAAAATGAGGGGTAAGTTTTTCCATCCATACTAACTGTAGGGGTTGAGAGATTTCTGTTTGCTTGCTGAATCACAACAGATAGAGTATCCCCCAGTTGTAGGTTAGTAGGAGTGACTTGTACAGTTTGACTTAGACCAGGTATAGTAATTACAAAAACTGCTGTAACAGTAGCTAAGATAAAACTAGGGATAAACTGCTTAATTTTAAATGACAAAAACATTAATTCTTGATACTTGAGATTCTTTTGAAGGAATTAAAATTAAATTTTTTGATCTAAATTTTTTGATCTAATCTATATATTATCAAATTGATTTCTCCCTTGAAGAAAGCCGCATAGATTCTAAAAGGATACTTCACAAAGCGTTAAAATTGCTTTGATTCGCGTCTTTTTGGCTGACGAGAATTTTAACTTCTGGGGATGAGTTAAAACACCCCTAGTCACTCGACTCAAATTTACATTGAGTCTTGTGATTACTTTACGAATAATATTCACGCCTCCCTAAAAATTAGCGTTGATATATTGATACTAAATCCGGTGCGCAAATACAGATTACCCATGAAGGTAAGGCAGCTATGCTGGAGGAACTTATGCTGAAGGGTTATAAGGATTTGAATAAACTAGCTTTTTATAACGGGATTTAGTATGATATTCTACTGTACTATAAAGCTTCTATTTACTCTTTTAATCTGATGATTTCCTCCCTTTTCTACGTAATTAAATTAACAGATTTTACACCGTATTTCAGCAATTAACAATTAATAATTAACAATTAATAATTAATAATTAACCCTCCCTTTTAGGGAAGAGATAGGATTCAGTATAGTATAAAAGAAAAAAAGATTTTTTTTGTCCTTGAAAGGCTAGGCTTTCAACCTTAATTATTAATTATTAATTATTTGCTAAGTAGTTTATCCACGTATAGAAAGCTTGATTTTGAAGCACAAATTTCTTCGGTTTCTATTCAAATTTAATTCCATATTTTCTGCCAGTTGAGCCATACAGTTTTTCAATTTATGCAGTGGGAATAAAAACAGGCATATTGATTATTTTTTTTTGCCTGATTCTATTTCTTTTTTTGTACTTTATTTCAGCTATAAAGAATCATTTTTCTCTGATTATTTTTTCTCTGATTATTTAAACAATTAATGATAATTATATCATCCTTTTTTACTAACAAATTCAGGTTTAAAGCTTCTCCTTTCAAGGATAAAAAGAACAAAAAAATCTTTTCAACCAATCCTGCTATTACAGAAGAGATAATAATTTAATAATTAATAATTAATAATTGAACGCATCTCTCATCTACATATATCTATGTTCTATGTAAGTTTTGCAGTTATTTTAGCTAACCTATTTTACTAAAATCCTTGAGGTTTTCCTGTTTTTATTTTTCCTCCCTGTTTATTCTACCAACGATTGATAAATTTGAGATGCCTTCCATTGAGTCTGACAAAAATGTGCCCTTTACTTAATTAAAAAGTTGAATGTCAACCGCTGCACTAATAGCTGAATTTTTGCCTTGGGGTTAATATATCTTTACAAGCTCGTCATATTTATAAAAATCCGTGCAAGAAGATTTCAGGTTAATTATAGACTTAGTATTAGTTCTAACAGCAGCAGCGACAGGAGGACTATTCGCATCACTCTTGCGACAACCAGCTTTATTAGGTTATCTACTAGGTGGGATTATTGTTGGACCAGCAGGATTTGGTTTAATTAAAGAACTTATTCAAGTAGAAACTTTAGCTCAATTAGGGGTAGCTTTTTTACTATTTGCTTTAGGAGTAGAATTTTCCCTAGCAGAATTGAAAAAAGTCCAAACAATTAGCCTCGGTGGTGGTGGACTACAAATTATCTTTACCATTTTAGTCACAACATTAATATCTGTGGGTGTAGGTTGGGTATCCTCTCCAGTCCAAGGAATATTTTTAGGAGCAATACTCTCCTTATCCTCAACAGCAGTGGTACTAAAATGTTTGATGGAGCGGAACGAAGCATCTACATCCCATGGTCAAGTTATGTTAGGAATTTTAGTAGTCCAAGACTTAGCCTTGGGATTAATGTTAGCTGTTTTACCAGCTTTAAACCAACCACCAGAAATTATTGGTATTGCAGTAGGGCGATCGCTTCTGGAAATAGGTCTATTTGCCCTGGGTGCTATAGCAGCGGGAACTTGGGTAATTCCACCCTTACTGAAATTTTTGGCCAAAACTGAAAGTCGGGAATTATTTTTACTGGGAGTTGTGGCCTTGTGTTTGGGAATAGCTCTCCTGACTCAATATTTGGGTTTTTCTATTGAAATGGGAGCTTTTGTAGCGGGTTTAATGATATCTGAAGTAGAATATGCTGACCAAACTCTAACTTATGTTGAACCTATTCGAGATATATTTGCAGCTCTCTTTTTTGTAGCGGTTGGGATGTTAATCGATCCATTTTTCCTGTGGAGTCATCTAGAAATAATTCTGGGTTTAGTCTTTCTGGTTCTAGTAGGAAAATTTTTGATTGTCACTCCCATTATTAGAATTTTTGGCTATCCCCTAAAAACGGCAATTTTGGCAGGTTTAGGTTTAGCTCAAATAGGAGAATTTTCTTTTGTGCTTGCCAGTGCGGGACAAACATTAGGATTAGTTTCTCGTCGGGTATACTTATTAATATTGGGTACAACGGCTGTAACTTTAGTAATTACACCTTTTGTCCTGAAAATTGCCCCACAGTTGTTAAATTGGGCTGAAAATTTTCCTTGGTTACAAAGATATCTTTATGAAACGACTCAACCTGCTACAGCTATATCAGTAGATTTACCCCTAGAAAATCATGTTATAGTCTGTGGTTATGGAAAAGTAGGACGTAACTTAATACAACAACTGGAAAACCATGATATTTCGTATCTGGTGATTGATCAATCAGAAAGGGTGACTCAAAAGTTGCGGGAAAAAGATATTCCTTATCTTTATGGTAATATTTGCTCTATGCACGTTTTGGAAAGAGCAGGTTTAGATAGGGCACAAGCAATGGCGATCGCTATACCAGATGCCATGAGTACGAGACTTTGCCTAAAGCGCTCTCTAGAATTTGCCCCAGATTTGGATATAGTTGTTAAGGCTAACCGATATAAGGATATTGAACTGTTATATCAACTGGGAGCGAGGGAAGTAGTCGAGCCAAATTTTGAAGCTAGTTTAGAACTTTCTAACCATCTCTTAGTTGGTATGGGAATATCGGCAAGAGTTATTCAAAAGGAAATAGAAGAAATTCGTCAAAGTCATTATCAAGCATTACGGCCTTTAATACCAGATCCTGAAATATCTCGCGAGTTAAAAGCAGCAATTCAAGATATGAACAGTAAATGGTATTATTTACCAGAAAATTCTCCTTTGACTGGCATGACTATAGAAGAAACTAATTTAAGACGGTTGACAGGAGTTAGCTTGATGGCTATTCGCAGGCAAGAAGGAGAAGAAATTGATTATCCAGAAGGCCAGACAGTATTAGATATTGGCGATAAACTTTTGTTAGTAGGAGAACTTTCAGAATTAGATAGTTTTGATCGCTTGGCCCGTGGAGAAATTGCTGTACCAAAGGAAAGTACATCTTCTCAATGGTTAACCTTAGCTGAGTCTAGTCCTTTTGTGGGTAAAAGATTATCTGAAATAGATTTATATAGTAAGTATAAAGTACAAATTCAGGTAATTCGACGAGAAGGAAAATTTATGCGATGGCCTCAAGGAGATACGGAAGCTCAAGTGGGCGATCGCTTACTTCTTTGTGGTGGTTTCCATGAACTTACTCAAATACGGCGATTAACTATTCCCCAATCTAAGATATCTCCTCAAAAGCAAAAGTTAGCTACAACAGTTAAGGAAACTACAGAAATCTCTAAATAAAACAGGGAACAGGGAACAGTAAACAGTGAACAGAATGACTATAACTGATAATAAACTGATAATATATGGATAATAATTGATATCAAGTCCGTTTAATTGCACAGACAAATAGCATCTACAGGCGGATTTATGAGATGTGTAGGCAGTTGAGTTTTAAATTCTTGACAATACAATAGTAGAAATAAGTAGTTGAGTATCTTCTACTGACTACTAATTAGAAATATCTATTATGCTCAAAAAGCAAAAATTGGCTGATGTAAATATCAATTAGTTTTTTGGTTTGAGATAAACAATAGCTTGTCGCCAAATTAGAATTGGTAAATCAGACTGATCTAAAAGGCAGATACAATCTGAGTCTTGCCAGAAAACTTTTCCTACATGAAGGTCATTAGTAATTAATTTCATTTCTACTTCTTTTTTTTCTTTAATATAGGTTTGAATCTGGCGAACACTAGGTAAACTGGTATCAAATTCAGGCATAATAAGTGTTTAATAGTGTTTAATATTGAATTTAGTATATTTTATAACTTGTTTAATATAACAGGAAATTCTTATACTAATCCTAAATGATTTGTGAAAAAAACTGTAGGGATTTGGTTCTCAAATCCGACTTTAGATTGGGTTGGGATACCAAACCTCTATGAGCAAATATGACAAGATGGATCGTAGATTGTTATATCTATTATTGAAATTATAGGAGCATAATTAAATGACAATATCATTTGCTAAATATCATGGTCTAGGCAACGATTTTATTTTGATTGATAATCGCCATCAACCTGAAACTATACTAACACCAGAACAAGCCATAAAATTATGCGATCGCAATTTTGGTATTGGTGCAGATGGTGTAATTTTTGCCCTACCTGGAGCAGAGCAAGCAGATTATACCATGAGAATTTTCAATTCTGATGGTTCGGAACCGGAAATGTGTGGCAATGGAATTAGATGTTTAGCTAAGTTTATAGCAGAACTAGAAAATAATAATAAGACTAAATATAATTTCCATACTGGTGGTGGCCTAATTGTTCCAGAATTAAAAGGTGATGGTCAAGTAACAGTGGATATGGGACAACCGAAACTATTGGCGCAGGAAATACCGACGACTTTAGTTAATCCTGATGAGAAAGTTGTAAATCGGCCTTTAGAAGTAGCTGGAAGGTCTTGGTCTGTTACTTGTGTTAGTATGGGAAACCCTCATTGCATAACTTTTGTAGAAGATGTTAATGCTATAGATTTAGCCCAAATAGGTCCTAAGTTTGAACATCACTCAGTATTTCCAGAACGTACTAATACAGAATTTATTCAAGTTATTAGTCCAAAATATGTAAAAATGTTAGTTTGGGAAAGAGGTGCTGGTGCAACATTAGCTTGTGGTACAGGTGCTTGTGCGTCAGTAGTCGCAGGGGTGTTAACTCAAAAGAGCGATCGCTTAGTTACAGTAGAGCTACCTGGAGGTTGTTTGGAAATTGAATGGTCAACTATAGACGGAAAAATCTATATGACTGGACCAGCAGAAAAAGTATTTACAGGAGAAATTAATGGATAATGGATAATTGATAATTGATAATGAAAACTAAGCACTATCAATACGTATTTTATTTTGTTTACCTACTTATCTTTAATTATTAATTATTCATGGCTTTGTTGCATGAATGTTCTATAAGCATTATGAAATAAGGATTGATCAATTATTTACAGGAGAAATTAATGGATAATTGATAATTAATAATGAAAACTAAGCACTATCAATACGTAATTTATTTTGTTTACCTACTTATCTTTAATTATTAATTATTCATGGCTTTGTTGCATAAATGTTCTATAAGCATTATGAAATAAGGATTGATCGATAAATATCATTAATGCTAAGGTATTGTAATGCAAGGATTCCAGCATATTCGTGCAACAAAGCAATTATTCATTATTAATTATTTAGCAGCATTTGCTAGAAAAAACTAACAAACTGATAACTGATAACTGATAACTGATAACTGATAACTGATAACAGGGGGTAGATTTATGGGGGGAGGTATTTATTTAATTCAGGATAATGACCAACTTGTGGAAATGACTGAACAAGCTTATGATTCGGAAGATCAACTACAAGAATTTCTGGAAACTTATCCTAATCTCTTAGCAGGAGATGATATAGATAGAGGTATCCCTAGACGATGGTTATTAATTTCACGAGAAATAGTAACATCAAAAGAAGAAGAGATGACTCAGGAATGGGCATTATCTCATTTATTTCTTGATCAAGAAGCAATTCCGACATTAGTAGAAGTAAAACCGACTCATAATAGAGAAGTCCGTCAAAAAGTGGTGGGTGAAATGATTGATTATGCTGCTAATGCAGGAATTTATTGGCCTCTTGAATCAATTATTGCTAAGTTTGAAGTTAATTGCCGAGAAAATGGTCGCGATCCAGAACAGGTATTTGAAGAGTTTCTGGGTGAAGACGCTAATGAGGAAAAGTTTTGGCAAAAAGTTAAAACAAATCTACAAGCAGGGAAGATTCGTTTAGTATTTGTGGCGGAGAATATTTCAGCTGAACTACGAAGGATAGTGGAATTTCTTAATGAACAGATGGACCCAGTAGAAATTTTAGCACTAGAAATTAAACAGTATGTTAGTCAAGAAGGTTTAAGAACTTTAGTTCCGAGAGTAATTGGTCAAACTACGGAAGCACAACTGAAAAAATCAAGTACAACTCGTGAAAGAAGGAAGTGGGATGAGACTTCTTTCTTTTCAGAGTTTAAAACGAGATGGGGTAATGATGAAGCATCAATAGTGATAAAAATTCATAACTGGGCTAAAAATCAAGAACCTTTAGTGAAAATTCAGTGGGGTACGGGGGATGTTTATGGTGGTTTTGCAGCAATAGTTAATCAACAAGGGAGAAAGAATTTAGAGTTATTTAGTATTGATATTTCTGGTCGTTTGGAAATTTATTCTAATAATTATAGTTCTCAACCTCCATTTAATAGTAATGGTAAATGGTTGGAGTTGAGGTCTAAACTTAGTTCTATAGGTTTAGCTTTACCAGAAAATTCTGAGGAATTTAGAGCACCTAGTCTCCGTTTATCAACTTTACAAGATGATGAGGCGTTGGATCAAGTAATGGAAAGTTTTCATTGGGTTATTGAGGAAGTAAATCAAGGTTAATTCAGTTATCAGTTATTAGTTATTAGTTATTAGTTATTAGTTAGTTTCCGGGGGAGGTAGTATTAACTTAGTTCCTCCAGAGATAGGGATGCAGTAAGTACGGTATTTTCTTTTTTTATCCTTTTAACAGCGATTTTTATAATTAGTAAAATATAAGGTTAATTGTGAAAAAATAAATGTTTAGGGATTTAGGGAGCAAACTCCTAAAGTAAATTTATTTTTGATGAAATATAACCTATTTGGAATCTTTGGCATTAATTTTCCTTTCTACAACATTTGCTCTGAGCTGATAAACAGTAATTTTTAGTTGAACAAAAAGTCATGCGTATGGGCGAATAACTAAAGCTAATCTTTAGCTTATCACAAAAATTGTGAGGATGCAACGGAAAATCCTTTGACGCGCAATTTTTTTTGTGGGAAGCTCTACAAAATGAAAATATTTTTGGTATTGCTCCTGGAAAAAATTCCTGAATATTTTGACTGTCTTTTAGCCAGGAATTTTAATTGAATAAAAAGTCATGCGTATGGGCGAATAACTCCAGCTAATCTTTAGCTTATCACAAAAATTGTGAGAATGCAACGGAAAATCTTTTGACGCTGGAATTTTTTTCATTAGTCTCAGAGAATGAAGATGTTTGTGATTTTCCACTAGGGAAGTATAGATGGAAAGATTTAATGATGGGAAAAATCTAATTCTAATCGTTAACTAGCTATTAGCTTTTAGCTGATGGTTGATACTGATGGATAACCGCTGAATGCTTATTGTTGAGAGCTAGCAGTATTTTTAAAAGAAAGGGAGCATTTTTTGCTCTTTTCGGTGTATTGCCTATATTCTACTCCCTCCCGACTGGTAACTCAAAAATTTTTATGCGGGTCAAAAATACTAAATTGCTTCTATATACTTATTTGTTATTATGTTGATAATATCAGATTTTTATATCTAGGTGTAAATAAGTTCAAAATAATTATGTCTGATTCTCTTGTTGGTGAAATTATTGGTGGTAAGTATGACGTTATTACGGAACTTGGAAAAGGTGGAAGTAGTATTTTTTATTTGGCTAAAAAGTTGAATAGTAATGAACGTTATGCTATTAAAACACTTTCTACGGATGAAGAAAATGCAATTAAATTGTTAGAAAGAGAAACTGATACTTTGAAACGTCTTAATCATCCTCATATTGTAAAGTTTATAGATTATGGTCATGAAAAACGTCATAAATTGGTTTATTTGGTATTGGAATATTTGGATGGTAAAGATATTAAAAGTTATTTTGATGGTGGGATAGATTTAAAAACAAAGTTAAGTTTATTTTTACAGATTCTTGATGGAATTAGTCATGCTCATGGAAAGAATATTGTGCATCGGGATATTAAACCAGATAATATTAAGGTGATAGATATTGATGAGGAACCGGAAGCAAAAATTTTAGATTTTGGCATAGCTATTATTACTACTACTTTGTTAACAAATACGATTAGAAGTTATCATACACCTTTATTTTCTGCGCCGGAGCAAATTAATCTTGAGGGAGTTTCTAGAGATTCGGATGTTTATTCTTTGGGGATGACTTTTTTATATTTATTATCAACTCCGTCGGAGCGAATTAGATTTCAAAATGAAAGGGATAAAACTATTCTTTATGAGTCTGTTGAAGAAGTTTTAAATGATTATTAAAATTATCAATATTTAATAGAAGCTTTTAAAAGTGCGACAGAAACAGACCGTGAAAAACGCCCTAGACTTGATGTTTTGAGAAAGGTTATTGCAGATTTTTTAGAAACATTATCTGAAACAACAAATATAGTATTTAGGGTGACTTCTATTCTCAAGGAAAAAATAGACAGCAACAACAACTATCAAGGAAAAGGTTTAAGAGTTAAAAAGCATATTGAATCAGATTTAAAAGCTAATTCAGGAATTTTACATATCAAAAAACATACTCAAAAAAATCGGAAGCAAGAAAGAGATGATAGGTTGAATGTAGAAATTTTTGTAGAAACTTTAGCTAAAATCTACCAAGGTTTTATTGAGTTAGATGAGCCTAATTATATTGTTATTTATAACGAACAATCTTTTGTTAATCCTCAATTCCAAGAAAGAATTGTTGACAATGGAGTAGAAATAAAAATTGAGCCAATCGTTGAAATAGATTCTAATTCAAGAAGAAGGAAAAGAGATTTTACCGATTTAAGTGATTTAGTTAATCAAATTATTCAGAAAGAACAAGAAGTTGAAAATGAAAGAGAAAATAATCAAGCATTAGCAGCAACATTTGAACAATGGCAATCTGTAATTGATATTGAAAAAGAGATTATTCAAGGGCAAAAATCAACTTTTGAATATAAACAAAAATTCTATGAACAGCAAAGACAAATTGTAATTGTAACTTTAAGAAAACCTATCTCTATTGAAGATTTGGAAAAAATTACATCTCTTCCATTATCTGTAACTATTTCTACCACAAAACAATCATCTTCTCGTCGAAAAAAATCAAGGCAGTTCCCTATTGGAAAAATTACCGATGGGGAAAAATCTAGTAATGGAGAGTTAATTGAAAAACTACATATTAGTATGGGAGATTTTTGCTCTGATGAAGATATTGAGTCTATATCAAAGACAGGAAAAATTGAAACAGATTTACAAGATCAAGAATCTGAAATTGAGAAAAGACGTAAAGGTTTAAGAGAGATTAGATATGGTGATTCAGAAAATCCAGAATTATCTCAGGTTATTCTTAATCCTTCTGATGTTAAGTTAATTGAGTCTATATTAATTAGGCAATTTTTTAATCAACAATTAGATGAGTCACAACAAAAAGCTGTATGTAAAGCTTTAGCTACTGAGGAAATATTTTTAATTCAAGGTCCTCCGGGAACTGGACAAACTTCTGTAATTACTGAAATTATTCGGCAAATTCTCAAGGAATATCCTAACGATAAAATTTTGATTTCTTCTCAGTCTAATGTGGCAGTAGATAATGTTTTAACGAGAATATCTACTGTAGAAAGTCAAGAAATTAAGTGCATTAGAATTGGTAGAGAGGAAAAAATTGAAGAAAATGCTAAACAGTTTGAAGTAAGGAAAGCTATTATTAACTGGCAAAAATATATTAGTGAAAAATATGTTGCTTATTGGCAGGAATATCAGGAAAAAAATGAGCAAATTTTATCGGGGGTGAAAAAGATTTCTGAGTTAGAAGAGATTAAAAATAAAGGTCAAGAGTTGAAAAGTTTGGCTGCGAAATTAACAAAAATAATTGCTAGAGTTAATTCGGAATTGGTTATTGAACCAGAGAATTTAGCATCTATAGAATTTTCGGATATTGCCTTGGAGCTAATTTATGAAAAGCTAGAGTTGGAACGAAAAATATTAGAATCTATAGAAAAATATACTGCTAAATTTTGCATCGAGTATCCGGTACAAAAACAACTTTCAAATTGGATCGATCGAGAGTCAAAATTTTTGGCAACTCTCCTGGGTGATAATCAAGAAAACTATCAGAATTTTATCAAGTTGGAGAAGTTAAATAAAGAGTGGAATGAAAAATTGCAGAGAAAACAACAAGATTTGATGTCTATATTTATGGATGAAATAAATGTTGTAGGGGCAACTTGTTTAGGGGTAGCTAGATTTAAATACCGTAATTTTGACTGGGTAATAATTGATGAAGCTGCTCGCTCGACTGCACTGGAAAGTTTTGTTCCAATGTCGAAAGGTAAGAAGATTATTTTAGTGGGAGATAATCAACAGTTACCGCCAATTATTGATAAAGAAGTTCAGCAAAAAGCGTGGAATGAACAACAGATTGAACAGAGAATTCTGGAGATGAGTTTGTTTGAATATCTTTATGAAAAATTGCCAGATAATAATAAGATAACTCTAACTAATCAATATAGAATGCACCCAAATATTGGTGATTTAGTCAGTGAATTATTTTACGAAAGTGAGGTTAAAAGTGAATTTGTTAACCTTGAGAAAAAACAACATAGTTTGACAGAATTTAAGAGCAGTATTTATTGGATATCTACTAGCGATGTTTCTCCAGAAGAATCTCAGGAAAAACGAGCAGGAAAAAGTTTTAGTAATCTTTATGAAGCTAAAGTCATTAAAGGAGTTTTGGCAAAAATTCAAAAAAATTGTGAGTCGAATAATTTATCAAAAGAGGTTGGTGTTATTTCTGCTTATCGTTCACAAATTGGTATTTTAGAATCGACTATTGCTCCTAAAAATAAGCAGTTGTGGAAAAATATAGATATTTTGATTCATACAGTTGATGCTTTTCAAGGTGGAGAAAAGGATATTATTATTTATGATTTAGTTAGGAGTAATTCTCAGAAAGAATTAGGGTTTAATTCCGACTATCGGAGATTAAATGTTGCTTTATCTCGTGCTAGACAGTTATTAATTATAGTCGGCAATGATAATATGGTTTATGAAGGAAGAACACCTCCTAATCTTCCTAATAAGTTTAAAGATTTAATCGAATATATTGATAGTAGTAAAGTTTGCTTTAGAATCAAGTCTGGTAAATTTATAGAATGAAATACTTTATTATTACAACGAAATATTGAGAGGGGTTTGCCAACCCAACCCCCACAGAGAAAAAATTGGAAAAATTCAGGAAGATGCAGTTATTAATCAAATTATTGAAACGAACTTTTGAGAATGCTTTGGAAACCCAACCTCTACGGATAAAAAATTGGAAAAATTCGGAAAAATGGAGTTATTAATAAATTTATGGCAACGAACCTTTGAGGGAGGTTGGCAAACCATAACCCGACAGATAAAAATTTGGAAAAAGTCGGAAAAAGGAGTGATTAATAAATTTATCGCAACGAACCTTTGAGAGAGGTTGCCAGACTCAACCTTGACAGATGAAAATTTGGAAAAAGTCGAAAAAATGCAGCTATTAATAAATTTGTCGCAACGAACCTTTGAGGAGGTTTGCCAACTCAACCCCGACAGATAAAAATTTAGAAAAAGTCAAAAAAATGCAGCTATTAATAAATTTATGGCAACGAACCTTTGAGAGAGGTTGCCAGACTCAACCTTGACAGATGAAAATTTGGAAAAAGTCGGAAAAAGGAGTGATTAATAAATTTCTGGCAACGAACCTTTGAGAGAGGTTGCCAGACTCAACCTTGACAGATGAAAATTTGGAAAAAGTCGGAAAAAGGAGTGATTAATAAATTTCTGGCAACGAACCTTTGAGAGAGGTTGCCAGACTAAACCTTGACAGATGAAAATTTGGAAAAAGTCGGAAAAAGGAGTGATTAATAAATTTCTGGCAACGAACCTTTGAGAGAGGTTGCCAGACTAAACCTTGACAGATGAAAATTTGGAAAAAGTCGAAAAAATGCAGCTATTAATAAATTTGTTGCAACGAACCTTTGAGAGAGGTTGTCAGACTCAACCTTGACAGATGAAAATTTGGAAAAAGTCAGAAAAAGGAGTGATTAATAAATTTGTCGCAACGAACCTTTGAGGAGGTTTGCCAACTCAACCCCCACAGATGAAAATTTAGAAAAAGTCGGAAAAAGGAGTGATTAATAAATTTCTGGCAACGAACCTTTGAGAGAGGTTTGCCAACTCAACCCCCACAGAGAAAAATTTGGAAAAAGTCGAAAAAATGCAGCTATTAATAAATTTGTCGCAACGAACCTTTGAGGAGGTTTGCCAACTCAACCCCCACAGAGAAAAATTTGGAAAAAGTCGAAAAAATGCAGCTATTAATAAATTTGTCGCAACGAACCTTTGAGAGAGGTTGCCAGACTCAACCTTGACAGAGAAAAATTTGGAAAAAGTCAAAAAAATGCAGCTATTAATAAATTTGTCGCAACGAACCTTTGAGGAGGTTTGCCAACTCAACCCCCACAGATGAAAATTTGGAAAAAGTCGGAAAAAGGAGTGATTAATAAATTTGTTGCAACGAACCTTTGAGAGAGGTTGTCAGACTCAACCCCGACAGATGAAAATTTAGAAAAAGTCGAAAAAATGCAGCTATTAATAAATTTCTGGCAACGAACCTTTGAGGGAGGTTGGCAAACCATAACCCGACAGATAAAAATTTAGAAAAAGTCGAAAAAAGGAGTGATTAATAAATTTCCCGCAACGAACCTTTGAAAGAGGTTGCCAGACTAAACCTCGACAGATGAAAATTTAGAAAAAATCGAAAAAAAGGAGTGATTAATAAATTTTCCGCAACGAAACTTTGAGAGGAGTTGGCAAACCATAACCCGACAGAGAAAAATGTGGAAAAAGTCGGAAAAAGGAGTGATTAATAAATTTCCTGCAACGAACCTTTGAGAGAGGTTGTCAAACCATAACCCGACAGATGAAAATTTGGAAAAAGTCGAAAAAATGCAGCTATTAATAAATTTGTCGCAACGAACCTTTGAGGAGGTTTGCCAACTCAACCCCGACAGATGAAAATTTAGAAAAAGTCGAAAAAATGCAGCTATTAATAAATTTCTGGCAACGAACCTTTGAGAGAGGTTGTCAGACTCAACCCCCACAGATAAAAATTTGGAAAAAGTCGGAAAAAGGAGTGATTAATAAATTTGTTGCAACGAACCTTTGAGAGATATTTGTATACTCAACCCCCACAGATGAAAATTTAGAAAAAATCGGAAAAAAGGAGTGATTAATAAATTTTCCGCAACGAAACTTTGAGAGGAGTTGGCAAACCATAACCCGACAGAGAAAAATGTGGAAAAAGTCGGAAAAAGGAGTGATTAATAAATTTCCCGCAACGAACCTTTGAAAGAGGTTGTCAGACTAAACCTCGACAGATGAAAATTTAGAAAAAATCGGAAAAAAGGAGTGATTAATAAATTTTCCGCAACGAAACTTTGAGAGGAGTTGGCAAACCATAACCCGACAGAGAAAAATGTGGAAAAAGTCGGAAAAAGGAGTGATTAATAAATTTCCCGCAACGAACCTTTGAAAGAGGTTGGCAAACCATAACCCGACAGATGAAAATTTGGAAAAAGTCGAAAAAATGCAGCTATTAATAAATTTGTTGCAACGAACCTTTGAGAGAGATTGGTATACTCAACCCCCACAGATAAAAATTTGGAAAAAGTCGAAAAAAGGAGTGATTAATAAATTTCCCGCATTGATAATTATCCCATCGCTCCCAAGAAAAACGTAAAATATTATCTTCGGTGAACAAAGGAATAGGAATAGTAAATAAACTACCACTTATACAAGTTAAAAATAAGATAGTTGTTGCGGAAAATTTAGAGCGAAGTTGTTCAATTAATAAGTAGTAAGTGCCAAATAAAATTGCAGATACAAATGCTGCTATAGCAATCATATTTCAGTTGTGAGATTTTAGTGGTAATTAGGAGTCAGGAGTCAGAATCTAAAAAGATTTTGATTTATCTTAGATGTTTCATAAATCATTTCTGATTGCTATAAGTCGCCAGTAAAATTTCTCTGAAAAAATTAAATGTAAAAAAAATGAGAGTAATACGAAGGTTTATGTATTTGTGCAAATATAAATCAAAAATTTATAAATATTACTAAAGTGGAGGTATCATGCTATTTTCAAAATATTTCAATAGTTATCTCTCAGAATATTCCCGGTTGATAAAAAAACTCTTTACTATCACAGAAAAAATGTTTTTTTAGTTGATAAAATAGACAAAAAAAGATATCGTAGCCAAATTTTTAATTGTTAGGTAGTAAGATGAGTCCAGAGAATCGCCAGTCAAATAAATTAGGAATTATTACTAATTTTTTTCAATTTAATCAACTTCAAACCAATTTCTACAGAGAGATAATTGCAGGAATAACTACCTTTGTCACAATGGCATATATTTTAGTAGTAAATCCTGACATTTTATCCAAAGCAATTTTTTTGCAAAACTCCGGCGATCTATTTGGGGAATTGGTAATTGCCACAGCAATATCGGCAGCATTTGCAACTCTAATTATGGGAATTTATGCGAATTATCCTTATGCTTTAGCACCAGGTATGGGATTAAATGCTTATTTTACTTTTTCAGTAGTTTTGAAGTTAGGAATTTCTTGGCAAGTTGCTTTAGCTGCTGTGTTTATAGAAGGCTTAATTTTTATTGGTTTAACTATTAGCAAAATTCGCATTCAAATAGTTA
Organism: Okeania sp. SIO3I5; assembly: GCF_010672085.1. Taxonomy (GTDB): domain Bacteria; phylum Cyanobacteriota; class Cyanobacteriia; order Cyanobacteriales; family Microcoleaceae; genus Trichodesmium. The sequence continues at coordinate 1,368 of NZ_JAAHHT010000142.1, read as the reverse complement.
ATAATATTCCCGAATGTATTAAACAAGCGACTACAGCAGGAATAGGTTTATTCATTGCTTATATAGGTCTAACAAGTAGCCAAATAATTGTCACTAACGAAGCTACAACCACTACTTTAGGTAATCTCAATCAACCAGAAACTTTAGTAGCGATCGCTGGAATAATAATTACTTCAGCTTTTGTGGTTCGGCGGATTACTGGAGCATTATTATGGGGAATATTAGCAACAGCATTACTAGCTTGGATGTTAGGAATTGCACCTTTTCCTAAAGGAATTATTAGTTTCCCTCAGTTACCAATACATTTATTTGGTCAAGCATTTATTGGTTTAGAAAATATAGTCAAAACTAATATTTGGGAGTTAATTACTATTATTTTTGTTTTGATATTTGTTGATTTATTTGACACCGTAGGTACTTTAACAGGATTAGGAATAAAAGTTAGATATTTTAATCAAACAAGAGGAGCATTAAACTTAAATAAAGCATTTATGGCAGATGCGATCGGCACAACATTTGGGGCAGTAATGGGTACTTCTACAGTGACAAGTTATATTGAATCTGCTGCGGGTATTTCTGAAGGAGGACGTAGTGGATTTACTGCTGTTGTTGTCGGATTTTTATTCATTTTATCTATATTTTTTATTCCCTTATTATCAGCAATTCCTTCTGTGGCAACTGCACCGACTTTATTAATTGTTGGAGTATTAATGATGGGTAGTGTTCGTAATATTTCTTGGGACGATCCAGCGGAATCTATTTCAGCATTTTTAACAATTATAATTATGCCTTTAAGTTATTCTATAGCGGATGGATTAGCTATGGGTTTAATTAGTTATCCTCTTCTCAAAACTTTTCAAGGTAAATTCCATGAAACTACTTTTTTTATGTGGATATTAACAGTGATTTTTGTCTTAAAGTTTTTGTTTGTAGGAAAATAAAATCTGATTAGTTAGAATCTACAACCTAGCATCACAATTTTATCAGCAATAATAGAAATCTCGAATCATCAAAAATCAAATCAATTATCGTAGAGAAATTATCAATGATTTCTGCCTATTCCCTCCATACATCTTTTGAGTCAAATCAAATCTGATTAGCTACAATCTCAAACCTAGCATCACAATTTTATCAGCAATAATAGAAATCTCGAATCATCAAAAATCTCATCAATTATCGTCGAAAAATTCTCAATTATTTTCCTCTATTTCCTCCATACTTTTTTTGAGAAAAATAAAATCTGATTAGGTAGAATCTACAACCTAGCATCAAAATTTTATCAAAAAAAAATAGAAATCTCGAATCATCAAAAATCTCATCAATGATCGTCGAAAAATTCTCAATGATTTCCCTCTATTTCCTCCATAC
>NZ_JAAHHT010000141.1 GCF_010672085.1 Okeania sp. SIO3I5 | reverse complement strand
TGGCAAGTTTATGTTTTACACCCGTAAGGCACTATTATATCTAATAAACCTTTTCTTTGTCAAAGATGGATAAAAGTTGATAGATTTCTAGATCTTTCTATTGATTCGGCAAAACTTTACAATACTGTCAAGCAAGATGGTTTTGAAGACTCTTACCTACAGACTCCTGAAGACCAACGCACAGGATGGGAAGATTGGCAAGAGTTAGAATTACCTAACGAAGAAAATGATGACCAATCCGTCATTGACAAGGAAAAAGAAGAATTAACTCATCAGGATGATACCAGCAAATATATTCTCCGTTCCAGGTACAGAACCAAAGATGAATCTGCTGCTGCACCAGTCCAGTTAGTTTCTGGGATGGGACATATTTATATTTTTCGTCAGTCCAAAGCTGATGCGGACACAACTAAAGCTACCCCCAATACTTTATTAGTGGACCGTTTTGTATTGGATGGGATGACGAATAAATTAGTGCCTAAGTTAGAAGTAAGGTTTAAGCGCTCTCGGAAAAAATATGAACCTATTGAGAGCATGAAGAAAAAGGCCGATGGTGGGTTAGCAAATATTGATTCTTTGGACTTTCGGGATGCTGTTGGTGAGGAATTTCACGAACCAACTACAGAATTAAGCCTAATTACAAATCTACATGAAGGTTGGTTTTCTATAGTTTTGGTCCCAACAGATGAACATGATAAATTCCCTTGGCATATTTTCGCCTATAATTCTGCCACCCAGAAAGTAGAGTTAACAACGATTCGAGCTTCTGATGAGGGCCTATTTGATATTAAGGACTATACAATATTAGAGTCGAAACCAGAGGCCAAAAATGCTTTAATACCTCGTTCTATTCCCGGAATTATTCAGCGGACTTTAGATATGAGTGGGGTTCAGGTGGCCAATGGATTTTCTGCTACTAAATATAATCTCCAGCGGGAACAGCAAACCAAAGATGGAATGCAATTTTTAAAAGGTGCCACTAGGGTAATGTTGGCAGTTCCTACAAAACAGGGTAATGTGGCAGCTTTGAGTTTTGCAGTGGCCAAAGATGGCACTTTAGCTATGATTGATGAAGATCCAAACGAAACGAAAGTTCTCAGGAGTAATAGTCGGGATGTACTACTGCCTTTGAATACCCTGGATGAAATTAAAGCAGTGGGAGATTCTACGCCAACACCCCAGGGTAATATTAGTGAGGTCAAAAGAGGAGAGGAAGATCGAGTTCAAATTACTACTGATGCCTCAAATTTAAAAACTGGGGATATGGTCAAAATTAGTAAGACCAAAAGCTATGATGGTCATTATGTAGCCCAAAAAATTGATAAGGATACTATTGAAATTACAGCTAGCTATGTTGGTAGTGATATTGGCAGTTGGGAAAAGGTAGAAGAAGAGGAAACAGGTTTAATTTTTGATGGGGCGATCACTGGTTTTAAGGTAGCAGACAAAAAGCTACAAGTAACAGCTTTCAATCATGGTTTGGATGATGGGGATGAAGTTCAAATTGTAGAAACGAGAGACTACAATGATAAGTTTGGTATTGAGAAAATTGACGACAACAATTTTTTTTTTGGTCAATGGTCTTCGTTGGCAGTTAGGGGAAGCAGTTAATCTGAAGTTAGAGTCAAGAAAGCGTCGTGGTGTCATGTTTAATGGTACTGACGAATATATTGATATCCCGGGTGCTTTGGAGCTAACCCCCCCATCTACGGAATTTGCTTTTGGTTATACGGTTTCAGCTTGGGTTTATGTATCGGCGACTGGTAGTGGAGAACAGATAATTGTTGGGGAAAAAGACAAATGTTTCCAACTCTTGATTAATAGTGGGACTGTCGCTCTGAAAGTTAAATTTGCTGATAGTAATCATCAAGTTACTGATAAAGAAACGATCCCCACAGATCAATGGGTACATTATGCTGGAACCATTGCTTCTAATGGCAAAAGCAACAAAACAACATTAACACTCTGTAAGAATGGTGAGCAGGTAGAAACACCTACAGAAGAGACAGGATTACCCAAGACTCCTGATAAATGGCAGCCGAAATTGGAGATTGGCAAATCTTTTGCTGGCAAAATTGCCGACGTGCAGATTTGGGATAAAGCTCGTACTGTTGAGGAAATTAAGGATAGTATGTACCTCCAGCTAACTGGACGGGAAGCTGATTTGGCGGGTTATTGGCGACTAGGCGCTATTAGCGAAGAGAAAATTAGGAAAGTTGTTGATTTCTCTGCTCACGGAAATGATGGCATCGTACATGGAGATGCTTTTGTTAGTGCTATTACTTTGAGCCGCAAGTTGAGAGACAATAGCACCGATGTCGTCCAGTACAGCAATGATGATTGGGTGGCAGTGAGTGCGAGGGCAACTTACATTGAAACTTTTGAATTTAAGACCGATTCTAAAGTAGACCCTAATGAGATCAGTGGTGAGAAATTGTTTAGCTTCTCCTATTGGGGTAAAAAAAGCCGCAGTGCTGAGGAAAAGATTACATTTTATGGAAAGAAAAGTGACTTTAAGAGTCTAACTAATAACTGGTACCAAGCAACTTGTCGGTTTACTGTGCCTGATGGGGTGGCAATGATGCGTACCTTTGAAATTGATCAGGTTAAAGGTAGTTGGTCAAATCTGGAAATTCGCGAGCATCGCGTTCAGTTAGTTTCCGATAGCATTACCGAGGAAAAATATACAGATAGTGTAAATCTGACAACCTTGGCAGATAGTCAGGCAGCATTACCATCCAAGTTGAAAAATTTTGAGCAAAAAGAGTATGAGGAAGTATTACTTCTCAAGAAAAAACGGGAACTAGAAGAACAAATTGCTCTTTTGAATCAAGGAGCAGCAGCAGAACAAACAAAGATAACAGCAAAGATAGAAGCTAAAGAACGAGAAATTTCTGCTCAACAGACTATTGTTAACAATCTTGAAACTCAAAAAAATCAATGTTATGCTATTTACAAAAACGAGTATAATAACAAGTTTAACTACTGGTGTAAACTGGTTTGTAGGAATAACTCTGCGATTGCTTATTTGGGGACGAAATATGAGGAAATTTATTATACTCATCACACAGTTGGTGATAAAACGACTCAGCACTTTAAGTTTATCGCAACGGATAATTCCCATTATAATATTCAGTGTCGAGCAAAGCCATCGCTATGCTTATTTGGGGAGAAGTCTAAGGGCCAAAACGTAGAATGCTATCTATTGAATTCCCGAGAGTATAACCATCAATTTGAATGGGGAGTAGAACATTATTCAGGTGATTACTATTTGATTCGTAACCGACATAACAAAGGAGTATTAGAACTTTGGGATGATGAAGATGATGTTTGTACAGATCCAGAAACTGAAAACTATGACCAACAGTGGAAAATAGTCAGCACAGGAAATAGATGCACCCAGAATATTGAGAAGGCTGAGTCAGCTTATAACAGCAAAGCAAGAGAATGGGTGGATGCGCAAAAAGAGTTAGACCGCCTTAAGCAACTTTTGTCATTATTAAAAGGACAGAAGAAGAAAAACGACACCGATAAACAAAATAGCAAAGATAAACTAGAGAAACTTCTAAAGAAGGTCATGGCAGCTCTTAAAGAAGTTCAGGATTTATTGAACCAATTAAACAATGACATACTCAGTTCAATAAAAAGTAGTCAAACGGCACAAACTATGCCCCAAGTAGCTGAAGATAAAAAGGGGTTAGTGACCACAGGGGCGTTCTTAGGGTTTGCATCTGCTGGTAGTCGAGTTACAGCTATGGAAACCTGTGAAGGTAATGTGCAACTCAGCTATTTTGATAATCAAGGACGAATGCGGTTGACAAATTATGATGCTACCGCTGACAGTCGCAATAGCACTTTTGAACAGTGGTTGCCCGATCAATTTCCTGTTTGTCTAAATCAGAGTTTAATTGAGTTGTCAAATCCAATTTACCTACGAGATGAATGGACGATAGAAACTTGGTTTTTTAGTCCGCCAGTAGAGATGAAACAGCAAAAACTCCAAGCATTAGAGAAAGCACAGAGTGATTATTTTGGCAATTCTGTAGCGATATCAGGTAATTTCGCTATTGTCGGAGCCTCTCATCCCGTTGTAGGAGATTACCAAAAAGCTGCAGCTTATATCTTTGAACGTCAGAACAATGGCAGTTGGCAACAAATCAAAAAATTCCAACCAAAAGATGTAAAAGAGGATGACTACTTTGGCAGCTCTGTAGCGATATCAGGTGATTCAGCTATTGTCGGAGCCTTTCATCAAACCATAGGAGGTATAAAATACGTAGGTGCAGCTTATATCTTTGAACGTAATCAGAACAATGGCAGTTGGGAAAAAACCTGCAAACTCCAATCACCCGTTCAAAAACCGTATGCTAACTTTGGCTATTCTGTAGCGATATCAGGTGATTTAGCCATTGTCGCAGCCCCTTATGAAGGTTCAGCTTATATCTTTGAACCTAATCAGAACAATGACAGTTGGGAAAAAACCTGCAAACTCCAATCAGCCGATCAAAAACATTATACTAACTTTGGCAGTTCTGTAGCGATATCAGGTAATTTAGCCATTGTCGGATCTTACCTTGAAAAGACAGTAAGTCCCAACAAAGGAGCAGCTTATATCTTTGAACGTCAAAGCCGTGACAGTTGGCAACAAATCCAAAAACTCCAACCAAAAGATGGAAAAACCGGTGAGTGTTTTGGCTATTCTGTAGCGATATCAGGTAATTTAGCCATTGTTGGAGTCGATATTATACCCAGAAAAAATGATGTATATACAAACGTAGGTGCAGCTTATATCTTTGAACTTCAAAGCAGTGGCAGTTGGCAACAAATCCAAAAACTCCAACCAAAAGATGGAAAAGTTGGTGACTACTTTGGCAGCTCTGTAGCGATATCAGGTAATTTCGCCATTGTCGGAGCCTATCGTGAAGACACAAGAGGTAAGGACGCAGGTGCAGTTTATATCTTTGAACGTCAGAGTGGCAGCTGGCAACAAACCCAAAAACTCCTAGCAAGGGGTGGACAAGCTGGCGATAAATTTGGCTATCCTGTAGCGATATCAGGTGATTTAGCCATTGTCGGAGCCCATGGTGAAGACACAATACGTAGCGACGAAGGTGCAGCTTATATCTTTTCATTGCCGATAGAAACTCAGCTTGTTGGAAGCAAAGAGACTAATGATTCTCCTGTGGAGATCTGTAACTCAAAACTAGGAACGAGAGTTAACGATAAATTTTACGATAGTGGCTATAGTGTAGAGCAATTATCTCCTGGTTGGCATCACTTGACTGCTGTCGGCAAAGGAGCGACAACAATATTCTATATTGATGGTCAGAAAGTTGCCGATGTTCAGCAAGCACTTGTGGAGGCTGAAAATAACCCCACTAAAAAAGAAACACTAAAGAAAGAAAACTTCAAATTTACCGGTTCTATCTCAACTATTGGCAATTTTGGTAAAATCTCCGAACTCAGGATTTGGAAGATTGCCCTGAGTGACGAAGAAATTGCTATCAACAGTAAAACCAAACTCACGGGTAACGAACCTGGATTAGTTGCTTATTATCCCTTGAATGAAGGCACAGGAACTACAGTCAGAGACCTAACAGGTAGTGGTAATAATGGAACAGTATATGGTGCTACTTGGTGGAGTTGTGCTGCTCCCATTGGTAACTTAGGTCATCAGGTAATGGAGTTTAATGGGGGGGATAATTATATAGAACTTGGAGATTTTAATCCTGGAAAAACTTTTACAATTGAGTTATGGGTTAAACTTTCTCAAGAAAAAAGTTATTGCCTGGTGGGGAAAAATGAAAGTGATGGAGGCAACATATTCTTATTTGATTGTGATAGTGATGGAAAATTAGGAGTAACCATAAACTCTGAGAGACATTATGAATTCTCTACTCAGGAAACTCTACATCAATGGCAACATCTAGCCTTAGTCCTCGAAAAAAAGGGAGAGAAAACAGAATATACATTATATCAGAACGGTGAACAAAAGGTTAACCATACTGTGGATGCTCTCCTAGGGAATATTCAAGGTAAACCTTGGAGTTTAGGACAAGAATGGGATAGTGGCCCTACGACATCTGATTTCTTCAAAGGTCAAATCGCTGAAGTCCGGATCTGGAATAAAGCTCGCACCGCTGACGAAATCAAAGTAAATATGCACCGACGTCTAATAGGTCAAGAATCAGACTTAGTTGCTTATTTTCCACTCAACAAAATTATACCAGAAAGCTCAACAATAAAAGTTCTCGACCTAAGTGGTAACAACCATCATGGTACCGTTCATGGAGCCATCATTAAAGATGACAATACCCTACCCATAGGTAGTGATTCTCTAATCAGCGCTGAATACAGCACTATTGGTATTGAGAAAATTAGCCATCGAAAAACCGCCATCATGCGACGTTTCTTCGCCACTCCCAGTCTCAATAGTGCAGAATTATTGCCAGATAAACAGATTGAGGAATTGGAACTAAAATGGATAAGTAATGCTCAATTGGCACCAACTATTCTGGGTTATATCGAAGGAGCGCCACCAGTACCCACTGAAAACTTAACCGTAGAGGAAGACTACAACGGTGCAACTTCGGTAGCGCTAACTATGTCCGAAGACATGGAATTTAGCTGGAACCGAGCGCAGGAAAGTGGATTAGGAGGTAGTATAGATGCTTTCGTTGGTAGTTCTGGTGAAGCATCTGCGGGTCTAGGATTTATGTCACGACTGGGAGAATGGAAAGCAGGTTTCAAAGGCAACTTAGACTTAGGTTTCCATTGGCAAAATGAAAGTAAAATTGCTTCCAGTGCATCGGTGACTATGACCGATTATTTGGAAATGCGAGGTCTACAGGAAGTAGAGGCTAAGTTCCCCCATTTAGGCAAACGTTTTATTCCCAAAAATGTCGGTTACGCCTTAGTAGTTTCTAGTTTAGCCGATGTATTTATCACTCGTCTCAAACGCAGTGGGAAAATGATTGGTTATCAGGTACAACCCGTAGATGGTATCCCACCAGATATTAATACGATCACCTTTTTGATAAATCCAGCTTATACCATGAGTGGTAGCTTAGATGGGTTGACAGGTAGTCGGGCAACAAGCGATCGGTTTTACCGCCATGTACCAGAAATGCGCGCTCAATATGGGTCCCTGTATCCAGCGAGTTATTATCGACTGCAGGAAGCATACGAGCTGAAACAGCAAATAGACAATGAGGATAAACGACGAGAATCCTATTTTGCTCAATTTGATGCCACTTTAGTTGATGAAACCTCTTTGAACCGAGAAATTGACAGTGGAAAAGGTCCCCAAACAGTAGGAGTTACCCGAGAGGTAGACACAGGGGATAAAACAATGACTGACGAGGAAAAGAAAAAAGCGGAAGAAAAGCAAAGGCAGCAATTTCAGGAACAAGCAGGAAAAAGTGCTAAGGAGCAATCAAAAAAAGCCAAGGAAAAGCAGAAAGAAATTGACGCCAGGATTAAAGATCAAGAAAAAAGAGTCCATGCTACAAACAGTTTTGCAGGTTGGCAAAAGCGGATGGAAAATATCCAGATTCGTGCTGGCAAGCGGAATATTGTCAATAATTATGTTTGGGATGGAGACGGCGGACTCAGAACAGAAGCTCAAAGCTTTGCTAATGTGGTAGAGCATACAGTTGGCGGTTCCTTTTCTCTAGATGCAGGTTTGGGATTCCAAGGAGAATTTGAGGCGGCCACAGTTGCGGGAGAGTTAACTGCTCTAGTGACTATTAATTTGACTCAAACCATGAGCAAAACTGAAAATCGGAGTAAGGGTTTAGAATTAAGTGTAGATTTGAGTGGAGTAGAAAGCAAAGGCATTACTGACTACAAGGATTATCCCATCCAACCTGGGGAAAAGGTAGACCGTTATCGGTTTATGAGTTTTTTCCTAGAGGCGACTACCAAGAACTTTAATGACTTTTTCAATTATGTAGTTGATCCGGAATGGTTAGCAAGTAACGATGAAGAAGCTCGTGCGTTGCGACAAGCGAAGGGTAAAGCTAATAAGACTTGGCGAGTATTGCACCGAGTTACTTATGTGGAACGTCCAGCACTGATGGGATTTGGTCGAGATGTTCGTCAGAAGCCTGGTGACGATGAGATAACCACAGAAATTACTGATTACTTTGATTCTCTGGAAGAGACAAATAAGGACTTCAAAAAGGAACTCACAGATATTCGTGGTGAGATTGTAGCTCTAAAATTGTTGCTGGAAAAACAACAACAATCTGGCAATAGTAGTTCTTAAACTTCAGATGAGCACGACTTACGCAAAATACCAAATTATACACCATTTGTAGGGGCTTGCTGGCATTCGCCCTCTACTAGATATGGTGGTTCTGCGTAAGTCCTGTTTATGTGACGCTTTGTATTAGTTAGGACTTACGCAAAGAAACCCGGTTTCTAGGATAAATCGTTGTTTTGAGCAATAGAAGTCTAGGAGAAACCGGGTTTCTGGGTTCTCCTGCGTAAGTCCTGTTAGTTTTATAGAGTAAATTCCAATGGCACCAACAACTAGAAGTAAGAAAAAGCAACCCGCTGCAAAAAACCCACTCCATAAACTAAATAAGAAAAATGGCAAAAAGATAATTAAAGCCGTAGCAAAAGTTGCTCATAAAAAAGCATGGAGCAAGGGAAAAAATCCTCATGTTACCTCCAGCACATTTTCTTATATACAGGAGAATGGCAAGTGGGTTTATAAAGGTCGTCCTCAATGGTATGTTAAAACTGTTGAAGATATAAAACTCCAAAGAGGAGAACACCGACGCCACATTATACCTTCTCATTTACTGCTTTCTTCCTTTCTCAACTACGTTAATGATAATTCTGCAACTATCGAAAGTAAAGTAAATGCTTTTATTACTAAACGCCAAAAAGTAGATAGTAAGACTTCTCCTATACACAAAGTGTCAATCAGCAGTAGTTTAGATAAGAAATTAGAAGCTGTTTCTACCTACATTCACAATAATCAGAAGAATCTTTTCCCAGAAAGAGGAGATGAAAATACAGCGATCGGTTTTTTGCCTAAAGAGATAGGAAATTTGCTGAAAAATGCTGAGGCATTATTGAAAGTTGAATATGATAATGCAGCCAAAGCTCATCCTAAGAAAGACCTAAGTAATGCTCAAATAAAAAAAATTACCCAAAAGGTTGTTGATTATATAGAAAATGAACTTCAAGGACTAAAAAAGAAGGGTTTCGGATTTGTTTTGCCAGTTAAAGCTGATATTTTAGACAAAGCTATTGCATATATCCAGGCAATGCTAGATAAAAATTATGCACGGGTGACTGCATTTCTTGCCGATGAAATTGTTCCTTCCCTAGAAATAGATTTGAGCAAAACTCCAGAATTAGCAAATCAAAACCAAAAGGTGATAGAAATTTTCCAGAAACTTGACAAGTTAAGGAATGGTGAAGGAGGAGATATAGATTTTTTTCAAGTCATTGATGAATTTCTGAGTTTACCACAAAAGTAATACTAATTGGGGAGATGAGGAGATAGCGATCGCCTGCGGTACGGAGTGAAACCCAACAAGCGCGTTGTGGTTAAATGCTACATTCCGCACGACAAAATGTAGCATCAGAAAAGGAGTCAGGAGTCAGGAGTCAGGAGTCAGAATTCAGGAGAAAATCATAGTGGTAACTTATGACTGAACAATTAAGTAAGTATTTATGCTGAATTTTTGCTAAAAATTAGACCCATGAGAAAGGTCAATGAGGATGATTTACATAGTATAAATACTTAGCAAACTACCGATTTTTATACTACTTTTAATGCTACAACTTGACGTGCGGAAGGTGGGTTAAATGGTTGTTGGGTTTCCTTCCTCAACCCAACCTACGCCTAATTGGGGAGATAGCGATCGCCTGCTTTGGTACTGGTAGTAGACTGACACAGCAAAAAATGTAGGTTGGGTTGAACGGAGTGAAACCCAACACGCCCGTTATGGTTGTTGGGTTTCGGTTCCTCAACCCAACCTACGCCTTGGGGAGATAGCGATCGCCTGCTCTGGTAGGGTGCGTTACAGCAGTTTTCATTTCAGTAAACCACAGTAGGGACGTTCCATGGAACGTCCCTACGGGGTTTTGGTTATGATGATGTGGTTTATCAATCTGAAAAGCGCTGTAATGTCAATGTAACGCACCTCTTTATAGTCATTTTAGCAGGACTTACGCAGGTGAACCCAGAAACCCGGTTTCTCGTAGACATCTATTGCTCAAAACAACGATTTATCGTAGAAACCGGGTTTCTTTGCGTAAGTCCTATTTAGTTTAGACTGAGACAAGGATTTCTTACTGTCAAAGGGTTTCTGATCAAAAAATGTTTCATTCTTATTAGGACTTACGAAAATTATTAGACAATACGCTATCTGTAGAGGGCGAATGGCATTCGCCCCTACTAGAGCTTGGTGCGCAAGTCCTGCTTATTTAAAATGACTATAACTATCAGTTCTGACTTCAACGACGAGTCTCAGAAATTACTTCTGACTTCTGACTTCTAACTTCTGACTTCAACATTAGCGATCGCCTTTGCCAAAGCATCCATAGCTTCCATCACTTCAGTCTCACTAACTATCAGTGGAGGCACGAACCGCAAGACTTTTGGGCCTGCTGGCACTATTAACAAACCCTCATTCATGGCAGCTTTGACTATATCGATAGAAGTCAACTCTACATCTGCATTTAACTCCATACCATTAATCAAACCCCAACCGCGCACTTCAGTAAACAAATTAGGATATTTAGCTGCAATCACATTTAACCCTACCCGCAACTCTTCCCCCCTCTGTTCTACGCTTGCCAACAAATTTTCCTGTTCCAAAGTTTGACAAACCGCTAACGACACCGCACAAGCAAAAGGGTTTCCGCCAAAAGTGCTAGCATGACTACCAGGTTCAAAGACATCACAGTGAGATTTACATAACATTGCGCCAATGGGGATACCGCCTCCTAACCCCTTAGCAGAAGTGAAAATATCTGGTTCGATGCCGAGATTTTGATATCCCCAAAGTTTACCGCTGCGGCCCATTCCTACTTGTACTTCATCTAAAATTAAAAGAATGCCTTTCTCATTACAAATTTCTCTAATTCTTTGAAAATAAGCTACATCACCAGGGCGTACTCCCCCTTCTCCCTGGAGTGCTTCTAGCATAATTGCTGCAACTTGTCGTTTGTCTTTGTCTAATTCAGCGATCGCCTTTTCTATAGCATCAATATCATTGTAGGGTACATAATAAAATCCTGGCATTAAGGGACTAAAACCTTTATGATATTTCGGCTGCCCAGTTGCGGTAATAGTTGCCAGAGTTCTACCATGGAAACTAGCATGGGCAGTCAAAATTGTAGGATTTTCAATATTTAACTTTTCATGGGCATATTTTCGAGCTAATTTGATTGCTCCTTCATTAGCTTCCGCTCCAGAGTTACAGAAAAATGCTTTGTCAGCACAGGAATGTTCTATCAACCACTGTGCCAATTCTCCCTGAACTGGAATATAGTATAGATTAGATACATGGTGTAATCTTTGAATTTGCTCTGATACTGTTGCCATCATCACAGGGTGAGCGTGTCCGAGAGTGCAGGTAGCAATTCCGGCAACAAAATCCAAATATTCTTTTCCTTCAGTATCCCAAACGCGACAACCTTCTCCCCGTTCGAGGGCAATTGGGAAACGCCCGTAAGTATTCATTACATAAGTGTTGAAGTTGTCAGCACTAAATTGTGGAACATAAGTACCAGGTGTTTCTAAAGACTGTTTAACTATTGTTTCTGGAGTCATAGATTATATCCTCAATTATATCATCAAAATTAACGTTAATGTTAACTTTACTTTAGGAGAGAATATAGATTTTTTCCGCTTTTTTTAATTTATCATATTTTTCCCAAAATTAATATGGTATTTTATCAATTGTTATTCCGATCATTGGCTATTATTTAGATTATTTTAAAGTTTCTCTTTGTTGTTAATAAATGAATTTAGTAGTGATGATAGCGATCGCTATTTTGTTACTCTGGGAGAATTTAGATTATGATTGATTGGTATTTGTATCAATCAGTTAGAAACAATTATGTTTGTTCGATATTAAAATTTACAAGTTTCTCAATAATTATGAATTGATTAAGCATAAAAAATCGTCAACATTCAGCTCTTAGCTGATGACTGAATGCTTACAATTATTTTGGTCAATTCTCTTAAAAAAAAGAGAAATAATTATCTGGAGAGTACAAAATTATTCTAACAAACGGCCTATTCCAAAAGCTGAAAGCTTTACTAGAAGAGCATTACATAATCTTCAATTCTTGACATTTCTTGTCACGCCTTTGGAACGGTGAAAGTTTTAGTAGGCAATAGTTTTTCAAATAATTTCGTACTGTCTAATCATTATTAATTATTAATTATTAATTATTAACTTATCTCTTAATTTCTAATCCAGTCATAAGTTCTAAATCTGTTCTAAACAAAAGAGCATCTCGACTACGGACATCAACCACAGTTACATTTTGATTATTTCCCTTATCCCAATAAAGAATTGCTACTTGAACTCTAGCTTGTTTATCTATGGCACTAATTATCCCACCAAGAGGAGAAAGAATACCTTTAGCGACACTTTTTTGTACTTGACTTTTAGCATACTGTCCTGTAGAAATTTCTGTAATGTCGTTTTTCTTCAAAGTAAAGTTAGCATCTTGAAATTCTTTTTTCCTAAATTCTACATCCAGAGTTCCAGCATCCGTATCTATAGTAACTTCGCATGGTTTTAACTCCCCACTATTCTGAATTAAACAATAAGCACCGTGAGTTCTTACTAAGGCAAGATTAATAGGAAGAACTAATGAAAAAGCAGATATAAAACTAATGAATTTATTTGTCATAATTCCAGGAAAATAATTAACAACTTCAGAAATGTTTTCAGGACTTACGCAGGGGAACCTAGAAACTGGTTTTTTTCCTCAATGTTTATGGTTAAAGACAAGGATTTATCCTAAAAACCCGCTTTCTTTGCGTAGTCCTGGTTTTGAGAATATTCAAAATATTTTTATCAAAATAATTTAGTCTAAAACCAGCCTTTTTAGCAATTATCAGTTATCAATTATCAGTTATCAGTTATTAGTTAAATCTTTTTTCTAGTTCGATTAAAATAATAAAGTAACAATTTAACTTCTCAATTCTCATTCTGAATTTTCTATTCTCAATTCTCTATTCTCTATTCTCTATTCTCTATTCAGTTATCAGTTATTAGTTAAATCTTTTTTCTAGTTCGATTAAAATAATAAAGTAACAATTTAACTTCTGAATTCTCAATTCTGAATTCTCAATTCTGAATTCTCAATTCATTATAGAGGATTTTCCGTAGTCCGAATCTTGAAACCAGTCAAACTTTCCAAATCTTGTATTAAAGGCTCACTATCTTTTGTCTTAATATCAATCAAAGCGATATTTGTTTTGTTTTGAGTATCCACATATTCAATTGCAAATTGAGTCCGTTTTTCCTTCCCAAATAAACCAACTAATGCTCCTACCGGACCCAAAACTAAACTTGTTCCAATAGTTTCTTTAGTTCTTTTTTGAGCGTGTTCTCCACTTGAAATCTCAATAATTTTATTACCTCTCAACCTCAGATTATCATTTTCATATTTGTCAGACCTAAAATTCATTTCCAAGCTATTTTTTCTTGTTGATACAAGAATTATACATCCTTTCATTTTACCACTAACTATATGGAGACATTTAGCGCCATATTCTCCTGCTAAAGCTAAGTTGTTAGTAAAAAGGAGTGAAGCAACAGATATAAATAAAGCAAATTTTTTCATCAAACCAAAGCTCTAAAAAATATCAACTTGATGACCAGATGATTCAATCAATTTCTGGCCTACTATATTTATACTTAATTATATATAGCAATCCTAAATTTTTTGTAGCAATTTTTATAATTATAATAGTTAATTTTAACTGAAAACTTTTAAAATTTTGACTTCTAATTCTTGTACGGGGGATTTCCTACGGAATGCTCCGTAAACGCGAATTGCCCCTACTAGAAAAATATTACAACTTAAATAGGATTGCAATAGTAGTCCTCAGTCTCACCCCTCTAATACCATTTCTCAAAAACTTTTCTACCTGTATTTTGAGCATGGGAATAGGGGGCAAACCCCTCACTCCTCCCAGGAGGGGAAGAGGAGAGTGGGGGTAGGGACGTTGCATGAAAATTCGTACAACATAAGAATAATTAACATCTAATTAGCTAAAATTAGGATGCAAAGTAATTCTGCTTGTGCTGATTAGTTAATAACTGAAGTATTGCCAAAGTATAGCAATGATAAATTGGTAATTGGTATAAAAAATCAAACATATTTATTTTGATTCAAGTAAGCTTATTATTTTAAATAAAATTAAATATTTCCTAAGATGATTTAAGATTAAAATTTGATTAATTTCATCAAATTTGCCAACATCAATTAAAATGATTGAAGAAAACTATATTTCATGGATAAAGTAATATGAATAATTTACAGCCGTGGACTTCGCTCTTAGGCAGAATATTCCTTTCTGCCATTTTTATCAACTCTGCTATTGGTAAAATTTCTGGTGGAGCAGCTACTCAACAATATATGGAATCTTCAGGAGTTCCTGGTTGGTTATTAATTCCAACGATTCTTGTTCTTTTAGTAGGTGGATTATCTGTTTTAGTAGGTTATAAAGCTCGTTATGGAGCACTTGCATTAATAGGATTTTTAATTCCAGCTACTCTAATTTTCCATAATGATTTTACAGACTCCGATCAAAAAATTGCGTTTATGAAAAATCTGGGATTAATAGGAGGACTTTTAATGATAACTTCCTTTGGTCCCGGTAGAATTAGTGTTGATGAGAAAAGTATTTTTAATAATGAATAATTAATAATGAATAATTAATAATTACCTCTTCTTAAAAAGAAGAGGATTGGTTAAAAGGAATTTTTTTCTTTTTTTATACTTGAAAGTAAAAGCTTTCAACCTTTATTTTTTTGTAAGCATTCAGCTATCAGCTATTAGCTAGCCTCCTTAGGTCTAAACTGCATTAACAGCTATTGCTTTTGTGTAGGTTTAAAACTGTATTAATCGAGTCAGAATTAAATTTTAGTACAAAAGTTATTAAAGTCTATATTCATTTAAACTCCTTCCTTAAAAGTAGGCTTTTATTGCTATTTTGCTGCCTGCTAATAGCTGAATACGTACAAAATATTTACCAAAAAACTAGGTCTAAAGCTTCCTCTTTTTAAGAGGATGAAAAACGTTTGCGATAGCATTCCGTAAGGAAAGTTTCTCGAAGGTGGGATGCTGATGAAACCTAGCCAGATCCAATCTCCCCTAGATAAAATATTTGGTTCATTATTTCAATCTCAATCGTTCACTTAGAGGGACTGATAACTTATGTACTGATACTTCGCGAACTGTCACTACTAACTGATAACTGAAATGACTCCTTTATCCCTTTTAAAAAAATAAAAAATCTACTAAAAAATATGAAAACACAATGGGAAAATTTTCTACAAAATCTGGGTGAATGGCATGGTTCATTTACTAAAATTTCTGACAAGGGAGAAATACTTGAAGACACACCTAGTATTCTGATTTTAGAAAGTCTTGATAATCAGAATAAACAAGTACGTTTAACACTAAGTCGCTTTAATTCTTTTGCAAAAACTCCTGAGTCAAAAATTGATGAAATAGTGACAGAATATCAGACTCTAGGTAGAAATATTTTATTTTTTGAAAAAGGTGCTTTTTCTAAAGGAAACTTTCAAATAGCACCTTTTTCAATTAATGGTGCTGAGTTTGGTTTTGTTAATAAAAATCGTCGTCTACGTTTAGTCACATTATTTAACAAGGATGGCGATTTTGATAAATTAACTTTAATTCGAGAAAAACGAGCTGAAACAGATGCTTCAGAAAATCCTGCTTTGACAGTAGATGCTTTATTAGGAAAATGGCAGGGAGAAGCTATTACTATGTATCCTGACTTGCGGGAACCCGATACTTATCCAACTCAAATGGAATTAAATATTGATAATAAAGGTCAATTAGTGCAGGAAATTACTTTCGGTAAGACTAATCCGAAAACTATTACTTCTAGCGCTAGAATTGAAGGTTCAATTTTACACTTCGAGCAAGGTTCTCAACCTGTAAAAGTATTGTTACTTCCTGATGGTGGATCTGCTACTTTGCCTGTCAAAATTGAGTTGAAAAAACCTTTATTTTTTGAATTTGGTTGGTTAGTTGAACCGCAACTTCGTCAACGAATTATTCGTAGTTATAATGACAAAGGAGAATGGGTAAGTTCAACCTTAGTTACTGAGCAGAAAATTAAATAAATTAATTTAGGCAATAGGAAGTAGGGAGTAGGGAGTATTCAATAATTAATAATTAATAATTAACAATTAATATATAGCAATGGCTTTGTTGTATGAAAACATATAGCTACCGCACAAGATCCAAGATCCATGTACTTCATACTTCTACAACTATTTTCCAATAAATAAATCAAACATCTTAGGTTCGTTTGATAAAAAAAAGGCTGAAACTTATACCTGTAAAGGCTTTGAGAGCTTTAACTATTGCCAATAAATAAATGAATCAAACATCTTAGGTTTGTTTGATAAAAAAAAGGCTGAAACTTATACCTGTAAAGGCTTTGAGAGCTTTAACTATTGGCCAATAAATAAATGAATCAAACATCTTAGGTTTGTTTGATAAAAAAAAGGCTGAAACTTATACCTATAAAGGCTTTGAGAGCTTTAACTATTGGCAAATAAATGAATAAAGCATCAATAATCTGAAATAGGGTGATATAGCTGCCACTAGGTTCACCTTTCATGTCGGGGATAACCGAAAAGCGGAACGGATATTCTGTGGCTATTACAACAAAGCCTATAGCAATCCTAAATTGGTTGTAAGATTTTATCGTAGGGGTTTGGTCTCCAAATCCCTTGAAGCTTGGGTTTGGAGACCAAACCCCTACAATTTTTTCTCACGAATTTTTGCTTCTCAAGGAGAGATTGGATATGGTTAGGTAATCCATCCATTCCTTAACCCCTTTTTTCTCCTTGAAAGGAGAGGCTTTAAACCTTAATTTTTCGGCAAGAAGAAAACTATTTTTTATCTATAGGAATATCAAAAATGTCATTATCTATCAGAATTATTCTGATAATTGCTACAACAATTTATCAAGGGATCGCCTGTTATCTGGAAAATCAAAAACCACCTCCAGGAAAGCTATTTGATGTGGGCGGTTATCATCTACATTTGTACACCGTAGGAGAAGGTAATCCCACAATTATCCTAGACCATAGTTTAGGTGGAATAGAGGGATATTTTCTAGTAGAAAAACTGACAAAATTTGGGCGAGTATGTATCTACGACAGAGCTGGATATGGATGGAGCGAACATAGTCCCCATCCTAGAACTAGCAGTCAAATTGTAGAAGAATTAGATACCTTACTTACTCAAGCGGAAATTCAGCCACCTTACATTTTAGTAGGAGATTCTTTTGGTAGTTATAATGTTAGATTGTATGCCCATCGTTTCCCGGAAAAAGTTATAGGAATGGTACTAACAGATGGATTACATGAAACAGAAATGCTGAAAATGTCTATCCAATTACAAGTTTTGAAATTATTCTTTATTTCCGGCTTTGTTGTGTCTACTTTTTGCTCAATATTAGGAATTGTTCAGCTATTAAGAAAATGTGGAATATTTGAATTAATTAAACCTGAATTACGACAATTTTCTCAAGAGTCTAGAAATTATGTAAAACGTTCTTTTTGTCGTTCTAAACACTGGATTACAATGTGTCGAGAAATGCTTAATCTAAATAATAGTGGAGAGCAGCTTCTTATTGCTAATAAATTTGATTCAATGCCAATAGTTAGTATCAAAGCTAATTCTTTTTTCCAACCTTCTTGGTGGAGCTTTTTAATTCCTCTAAAAGCAGCTAATCAATTACGGGAGCAAATGCACAAAGATTTATCTAATCTATCAACAAATTCTGTTCAACTTCAAGCTGATAAAAGTAGTCATTTTGTGTGGATAGATGAACCAGATATAATTGTTGATGCTGTCAAAATTGTCTTAGATAAATTATTTAACGAAATCATAAATTAGAAGTTGTTTTTATAGCGGGAATTTATGACTTTGTTATTTTGATAAGAGACTGTTTGTAAAATAAGTATTAAGAGAGCATCACTTGTGACTAAAATCTAAAAGCGGTAATAATTCAAGAGATTGAAATTTGGTAGATAAAAAAGTATTCAGTACATATATTCCTAGATTTTTAAGCGACAAATATTTATGTTTATTCCCTATTCCCTATTCCCTATTCCCTATCTCCTTTTTACATTTTCTGATACATTCAATCTCTAAAACTGGAAAAAATATTTAACTAATAACTGATTAAAAGGCAGGGTTTTAGACAAAATTGTTTTGATAACGCGATGTGCAACTTTCTACAGAATAATAAGCTTTTCTCGGTTTTTAGCGGAAAGTTTGGTTCTCAAAACTCCCTAAACCTTGTCGGTTGGAAAAAGTTGCACACGGCGTTTTGATAAGAAATAAATAGATTTAGTTAGAATCTGGAGAGTACAAAGTTCTTCTAAAAAACGATTTACTTGTATGACTGAAAGTATTACTGGTCAACACTTACAGTATATATAGTTGTGAATATAGCTTTCTAACTTTGGAACTGCTGATAGCTATTGCTAGCAATGGTTATTCTAGGAACTTTGCACTGTCTAGTTAGAATATAAACTTATAAAATCTTAAAATCTTTCCATCTATACCTTCCTAGTGAAAAACCACAAACATTTTCATTTTGTGAAGCTCCTGAAAAAAAACGCGCGTCAAAGGATTTTTTGCTGCATCCTCACAATTTTTGTGATATCATAAGATTAACTGGGGTCGTTCGCCTATGCGCATGATTTTTTATTCAACCCTAAAAGTATAGCTTTGAGGGTGATAGAACTCCGTTCCACTTTGCTACGCATATAAACATGACCGCTAATATCAAATCCGCTTGCTTCAGAGTGTTATAAGAAACCGGGTTTGTCAGAGGTAGATTTTATACAGCGGAGCATTTAAATGAGATGGGGAAATGTGTTATATCATGTCCGAATAAATAGCTGAAAATTCCCTCGTCTTCCCTCCTGTCTCCTGACTCCTGTCTCCTGACTCCTACCCTTTATAGCTGAAAATTCCCTCGTCTTCCCTCCTGTCTCCTGACTCCTGTCTCCTGACTCCTACCCTTTATAGCTGAAAATTCCCTCGTCTTCCCTCCTGTCTCCTGATTCCTGACTCCTGACTCCTACCCTCACCCATCAGACTTCCATAAGCAAACCCTAAATTAAACTACATCCACGAGTTAACGCTAATTTCAAAAGTGCTTTATATTTTTTATCGCTAATACTATAAGCTCCAAATCTTTCCAAATGAGGGTTATTCATCTGAGCATCAAAAAAAACAAACTCTCGCTCTCGCAGTCGCTCCACCAACTTTACCATCGCCACCTTCGATCCTTCAGGAATATTGAAAAACATCGACTCCCCAATAAAACCCCCACCAATTACAATGCCTAAAATTCCACCAGCAAGCTCATCTCCTTGCCAAGTCTCAAAACTATAAGCATATCCCGCTTCATTTAAAGCTTTGTAAATTTGCTTCAGTTCCCTAGATATCCAGGTTGTTTCTCGATCTGCACAACCCTCAACTACAGCTTCAAAATCTCGGTTAATACCAACAGTAAAACGATTTTGATTAATTGCACGACGCAACGACTTTGGATAGCGAAATCTTTCATCTAAAGGAATCAAGGCCCGTTTACGACTACTGTACCACCCTAAACTATTCTCTCCATCATTTGCCATTAGGAAGTAGCCTTGAGCATATCCTTGTATGATTGACTCAATATCATATTCTATCATGGAATTACAATAACAATTTATAATATAAACTTTAGAATCATGTCTGAACCAATCCAAGCAATTACTTTACCAACAGCAGAAAATGCCCAATCAGAGGGCCAATGGTTAAAAGCCTCCTTACATACATGGCTCGATCAAGAGTTTATTCCCGAAAAAGTCAACGAAGATATTGCCAATAAAGCAGCTCAAATTTTTGTTCGCCAACGGATGGAAGGGGAAAATGATTTAGGTTCATTAGTCATTGCCATTGTTACAGAAATGCAAGCTTTTGATTTTTCCCAGAGTTTTTATGGGGAATTCGCGATCGCCAATGCAGTTAGTGACTTACTATTAGATAGTCTCGGAATAGAACGTTGTTGTGGACAATAGTGTAAATAATGAATAATTAATAATGAATAATTAATAATTAATCTCCAGAGGTTTAAAGTCTCTCCTTTTCAATGGATAATTGATAATTATTGATAATGGATAATTGATAATTAATCCCCAGAATTTTAAAGTCTCTCCTTTTCAATGGATAATTGATAATTAGAGATAGTTTTTACGCGATTTGCAACTTTCCACGGAATAATGAGCTTTTTTCTAGGTTTTGAGTAGAAAGTCTAGTTCCCAAAACTCCCTAAATCTCTTTGATTATAATAAAGTTGCACATTGGGTAGTTTTCATTATTCATTATTCATTATCAATTATCCATTTCCTCTACCAACTAGACTTCACAACTCCTGGCAATAAACCTTCATGGGCCATTTCTCGGATAACATTACGAGAAAGTCCAAAATCCCGATAATATCCTCTGGGACGTCCAGTTAACCAACAACGATTTCTCACACGATTAGGAGCGCTGTTACGAGGTAATCTCTGAAGTTGACGATGGAGTTCTATTTTTTGTTCTAAATCTTCTGCCTCCATGAATTGCTGTTTGAGTTCTTCACGTTTATCGGCATATTTTTCTACTAATCTTTTGCGTTTTTTCTCACGCTCGATCATGCTTTTTTTAGCCATGATTAATTACTTTATTCCTCCAAAATAATTGGTACAGCGCTAGGCGAAGTCAGAAGTCGTAGGGGCGAATGGCCATTCCCCCGTACAGAAGTCAGAAGTAATCTCTGACTGAGTTTTCGGTGTCCAAATGCTGCGCAAACAACATTTAGAAATGTCCTGACTTTTGCTTCGACTGCGATATCTTTAATTTTAGGTTATTTGCCCAATCTCTGATAATACCATAAAATTTGGCGTTGCTGAATTAAGGGATGAATACAAGTAGGATGGGCATCTTGCCCGTCCGCAAATATCAGGAACGGGCAAATATCAGGAACGGGCAGGATGCCCATTCCACAAAACTATTAAAATCATCCCCCATTTATGCAAGGCCTAAAATTTTTTGTTTTCCCAACTTTTTATATTAGATCAAATCCAGTAGCATCCCTACAATTCAATACTGTAGGGGTTTGGTCTCCAAACCCTTACTTTTCTTGTGTTTTAACAATGATTGAGGGTAGAATCTTATTTTGATGCAAAGCTAGCAGATTTAATATAGCTCAGAAAAAATTGGTTAGGACATAGACTAATGATGAATCTTAGAAAATGGAAATGTTTTTCTAACTATTCCCTATTCCCTATTCCCTATTCCCTGTTCCCTGTTCCCTGCTATATTGACATATATCAGCTAATAAACATTTATCGCAGGCAGGATTTTTAGCTTTACAAACTGCCCGACCATGATAAATTAATCGTATTGACCAATTTTCCCAATCAGGTTGAGGTATCAACTCCATTAAATCTCGCTCAATTTTAATTGGGTCGGAATGTTCAGTTAAACCTAACCGTTGACTCAACCGTTTAACGTGGGTATCTACTGTTACCCCGACAATAATTCCATAAGCATGAGCTAAAACAACATTAGCTGTTTTCCTTGCTACTCCCGGTAGTTGCAAAAGTTGTTCCATCTGCTTTGGCACCTGAGAATTGAACTTATCAATAATCATTTGGCAACCAGCTTTTATATTTTTAGCTTTATTGCGATAAAATCCTGTGGAACGCACTAAATTTTCTAGTTCTTCAATATCTGCATTTGCCAGTCTTAAAGCATCCGGGAATTTTTTAAATAGAGCGGGCGTAACTTTATTGACTCGTTCATCGGTACATTGAGCAGAAAGAATAGTAGCTACAAGTAACTGAACGGGAGTTTGATAAGTTAGAGTACAAGTAGCATCTGGATAGAGACGCTTTAGACGATGGAGTAATTCTAGCGATCGCTCTCGCTTCAGTGAAAGTTTACGAGTTGTTACCATTTGAAGGAAGAAGAAGGAAGGAAGAGGGAAGAATTAGTGGTTGTTCAATATTCAATTGGTTATTCAATTGGTTGCCAGTGGGAGCATCTTGCTCCCGTGGTTCAAAAAATTCAATTAGTTGCCAGTGGGAGCATCTTGCTCCCATGGTTCCGAAAATTCAATTGGTTGCCAGTAGCAATTAATATTTTTAACTTTTGAATTTTGACTTTTGAATTTTGAATTCCCAACTTATCTCTGGAATATTGAACGCACCCCCTCCAAATTAGCAGTATCCTTAATAATTAGGAACACTCCTAAACCTAATAATAACACTAAACCAGTCTGCATAACATTTTCTTGTACGCGAAGTGGTAACGGTTTACCTCTAACTCCCTCGATCGCTAAAAATGCCAACTGACCTCCATCTAAAGCAGGCAAAGGCAAAATATTAATCACTGCCAAATTAATACTAATTAATGCAGCAAACCTAAACAGTTCGACTACATTATTCTCGGCAATTTTTGCTCCCATGTCTACAATAGCAACAGGTCCTGCTAGTTTCCCTGCTGTCTGACCGAAGTTGCTAATAAGCTGCCAAAAACCCTGAATTGTCAACACAACAATTCTTTGAAATTCCTCAGCACCAATACTAAAAATTTCAACTATATTATTAGTGCGATTTCTGACTATTTCTCCATTGGAGATTAGTTGTACTCCGATGCGTCCTTTGCCATCAGCTCCCAATTCTGGCATAACTTCAAGAAATAATTTTTTTCCGTCACGCTGAATTTCCAGATCCAAAGTTTGATTAGGATTATTTTGAATAGTTTCTACCAAAGTGTTAATAGCTTCTTTGTTCGCACCTAATTGTTGGTTATCAATTGACAAAATAATATCATTTGCCTGAATACCTGCTTGAGCAGCAGCAGAACTAACATTTGTCGCAACTTCTGGAACTTTTACCCCAGGAGCATAGTTAAAATCTGCTACACCAATAATACCTACTTGAGCAACTAAGAGAAAGTAAGCAAATATCAGGTTAGCAATTACTCCAGCACTGAGAACGATCGCTCGATCTAGAATGGGGCGGTTGCGTAATAAGTCTGGATCGTCTTTAGGAATTGTGCTATCTGGATCATCATCAGGAAAACCGACAAAACCTCCCAAGGGAAAACCTCGAAGTGCATATTCAGTTTGTGGCCCTTGGTATTTCCAGAGTACCGGGCCAAAGCCAATGGAAAAACGGTTAACATGGATATTTTGGAGTCGAGCTGCCAGAAAGTGGCCTAACTCGTGAACTACAATCAGCATACCTAAAACTGCGATCGCCAAGAATACGGACATAAGTTATTCCTATTAAATTTCCTATTATATACAGTTGATTTTGTATTATAATTAAATTTTTATCAAGTTGAGCCAAGTTTATAATATAATAGATTAATTAATAAAAAAGCAGGACTTACGCAGGTGAACCTAGAAACCCGGTTTCTCGTAGACATCTATTGCCAAAACAAGGATTTATGGTAGAAACCGGGTTTCTTTGCGTAAGTCCTAAAAAGTTTTTGTTTGTAGTTTTGCTCTAGCCCGATTTATACTTATTACTTACAGTGCTTTTCAGATTGATTAACCATATCGCCATAACCGAAATTCTGTAGGGGCGAGCAAGCGAATCGCCCCTACAGTGGCCTACCGAAATGAAAACCGCTGTAACCAATACAAATCTGTTGTTTGTACTATTGCTCTAGCCCGATTTATACTTATTACTCAACCCCTACTACAAGCTTACATAATAGACATCTGGTGAAAATTAAAAATCAAATCAATTTTCATCCAGAAATTATCGATTCTTTCTTCCTGTTCCCTGTTCCCTATTCCCTGTTCCCTCTTTTCTGGAGATGTATAATATTTTTTATATAAATTTTGTAGCTATTCACACATAATGTTAAAATAGGATTGTATTTTTTTTATAGTAGAAAGTGAAAGTTAATAATGAAAACTACCGTTTGCATTCCTGACTCAATTTTTGAAACTGGCGAAGCACTATCCAAAAATTTGGCAATATCACGCAGCGAACTATATGCACGGGCATTGAAGGCTTTTATTGCTTCTAACGATTTTCAGGATATTACCGAAAAATTTAATCGCCTTTCTACTCAAAATTCCTCTGCTTTAGATGAAAATATTGCTCTGATGCAGTTTAGTAGTTTGAAATCTGAATAGTGGTAATTGGTAGGAAGCGATCGCTCAATGGCAATAAGAGGCAAGACGAAGTAATATCAAATCCGGTAGTATCGGTATAAAAAAGCAGAGAAACCGGGTTTATCTCAAATGGCCTACAATACTAAAATCGACTTCCTACAAACCTGGTTTCTTGTAACTCTGAATAATTAGACATCTCCAGAAAAGAGGGAACAGGGAACAGGGAACAGGGAACAGGGAAGAATAATTGATAATTTATGGATAAGAATTGATTTAATTTTTTATTTTTGGAGATGTCTATCTTTGATAAAAAAGTTTTTGTTTGTAGTTTTGCTCTAGCCCGAACTGTAGATAGGGCTGAGAGCTATACTACAAGCTTTAATTATAACAGGCGAACCCAGAAACCCGGTTTCTCGTAGATGTCTATGGTTAAAAACAAGGATTTACCGTAGAAACCGGAGATCGGAAGAGCGCTGGTACGGTTTGGTGTAAGCTGTA
>NZ_JAAHHT010000140.1 GCF_010672085.1 Okeania sp. SIO3I5 | reverse complement strand
TAGAGAGAATAGGGAAAAGTAATTTATAATTGATAATTGATATAGCAATTCCCACAGTTATAAGGCACAGTTGTTTTTCTTATTTTCTACTCTACTACTGTAGGATGGCAGAAATAACAATTTGCAGTTACATACATCCTAAAACCCTTACTAACCAATACTTTTAAATTTTGAATTTTGAATTTTGAATTTTGACTTCCGCGTAGCGGCACTACTCCCTAAAAATTATGAAAATTTACTACAAAATATCCGACTGGTTAGAAACTAACTGGGTAACACCAGCTTATGCAGGTGGGTTACTCGGAGTATTATCAATATTCTTCTTTGGTGCCGCTACTAATACTATGGCAGGATGGTTATATGTAATTAGTGGCATGAGTTTCGCATTATTAGGAATGGGCGCTCTTTTGCCAGGGCGATCGCTACGTCAAATAAAAGTACGTCGTCATCCAATTCAACCTATAACTGTAGGCGATAATCTAAGCATTGCTCTAACAATAGAAAATTCTATTAACCAACCACTAGCTTTGTTGCAACTCCAAGATCAAATTCCTTTTGTCTTAGGGAAACCAGTGCAACAAGCAATAGAGGTTATTCCCGCTAAAGAAACTTACCATTGGGTTTACCATCTTCCTACCAAAAAAAGAGGTATATATAGATGGCATGATCTTCAACTTAGAACCGCAGCACCTCTTGGTTTATTCTGGTGTCGCCGTAGTCGAAATGCTAAAGCTACCGCTATTGTCTATCCCACAGTTTTACCCCTGAGTAGTTGCCCGATCATAGATGAACTTGGTCAAGAAAATAGTCGTCAACTTCACGAACATAGTCGTTATCAAATGGCATCGGAAGGACTAACTCGGACACTACGACCATATCGGTTTGGAGACCCTAGTCGTTTAATCCATTGGCGGAGTAGTGCGCGTTATGGGGAGTTGCGGGTTCGGGAATTAGAGGTATCGAGGGGAGGAGAAGAAATTCTAATTTGTCTTGATAGTGCTGCTGACTGGCAACCCGATCGCTTTGAAGCTGCGGTGACTGCTGCTGCTTCTTTATATTTTTATGCTAGTCGTTCTCTACTAAATGTTCAACTTTGGACGGCTGCTACTGGGTTGGTTCATGGTAATGTAGCTGTGCTGCAAACTTTAGCTGGGGTTAAGTTTGGGGAAGAGATTGTGGCAGGAAACCGACCAGAAAGGAGTTTACTTTGGTTGACTGAAAATTCGGTTAGTTTGACTGCTCTTCCTGCTGGAAGTAGATGGTTGTTGTGGTTAGATGAGTCTGTTGCTTCCGCAGCAGAAAAACCAAAGGTTCAACATTGTTCTGGTTTGGAAATTACTTCTAATCAACCTTTAGAGTTTCAACTTCAGTCTAGTGCCGCTACGCGGAATTCAAAATTCAAAATTTAAAATTCAAAAGTATTGCTTGGTAAGGCTTTTAGGATTTTGTAATTGGTCAGTTATTTCTGCTATCCTGCATTAGTAGACTGACACAACTAATACGATATTAAACAGAGAAAAGTTGAGAATTAATATATAGCTAAGAAAGAATTGGTTCTTGACAATTACTGATGATGAATCTCAGACTAGGAAATGTTTTTTCCAACTGTTCCCTTTTCCCTATTCCCTGTTCCCTGCTATAGAATTAAATTCAGTTTTTAGTGTTAATTTTGGATTGAGTAATAATGACTTCTGAACAAGAAAAAATTCCCCAACAATTTTGGCAAGGAATAGGAGAATTTAATGAACAAGAATTTTATAAATGCCATGATACTCTTGAGGCTTTATGGTTGGAAGCTGGAGAACCTGAACGAACTTTTTATCAAGGGATTTTACAAATAGCGGTAGGACTTTATCATGCTGGAAATGAAAATTGGCGTGGTAGTCTGATGTTATTGGGAGAAGGTATTAGCAAATTGAATTATTATCAGCCTAATTATTTTGGAATTAATGTGGAAAAGTTGTTGATAGAAAGTAGTGAGTTATTAAAGGATTTGCAACAGTCAGGACCTGAAAAAATTGCAGATTTTGTCCGTGATTCTTCAAATAGTAAATATCCGAAAATATTAAAACTAGAAGATTAATTATCCGGTAAATTAATGGTTGGGTTAGCAAAACTTAGCCTAACCAAATATGCTTAATTTGAGTTTAAGTGTATTGAGCGATCGCTTTCTTTGTATTCCTAAAAAGTAGTTTCAGGTTTTTAATTGCTAGCTTTTTAGCTACATTCTCAAAGGTAGGGTTTTCACTACCAGTCGAGTTCAGATAAGCCTCGTTACAATATTTAACTATGGTTGATTAAACGAGGAAATCTTCAATGAGCAATACAAATAATAATTCTGGATTACAAGAAAAATTAGACTTAGTCAAGCAAGGAGATAGTAAAGATAACAATTATAGTGCTTGGAAAGGAATATTGGGTGCTGCCCCAGCAGGTTCACTTTTCGTACATTTTTATGAAACTTATGTTAAAGAACCTTCTCGTCAAAGATTAGTTGATTTTTTAGATGAATTAGTAAAATATTTATTCATTTTGGAACAACAAATTGATGCTGTAAGTTTTGATAATCCAACATTTCAGACAACTTTGATAAAAGCTAGGGATATTGCTGTGCGTGAACATCAGCAAGAAAAATTAGAAGCACTGAGAAATGCGGTTTTAAATTCAGCTATTCCTAATTCTTTTAAAGATGATATTCAGGCAATTTTTATTAAATGGATTGAGGAATTTACTGTATCTCATATTAGATTACTTAGAATATTACATTACATAGATAATTATAATGAAAAAGAATTTTTAGCTAATTTGCCAGATTTAGAGGAAAATCGTATTTTTTATAATCAAATATTAAAACAGTTAAATGATAAAGACTTGATTGAGTTGAAAGAAGTATATAGAAATTTTAAAAAGGAAGTAAGCCCATTTATGCCTCAATTTAAACAACCAGTATTCGGCATCTCCCTACCTATAGGAAGAAAAGAGGTTGACGTAAAAACTGTCAAGGTTACTGAAGATATTGACTTAATTATATCAGATGTAAAACATAACCGTCAAAAAAGTAAAACAACAGAATTAGGTAAACAATTTATTCAGTTTATAGAAAATCCACTTGTTATAAGAACAGAATAATAAATATTTGTTATGAATTTTGCTCTTATCTGAACCGTGCAAGTAATGGTGATCGCTACATATTTGAAGTCAGAAGTCAGGGCAAGACACGGATTTTGCCACGGATGCACGGATGGATGCAGAGAAGGAGACTACTAGATTGACTTTCCCCTACTTCTAACTTCTGACTATTGCCATTAGAGTACATTCCCAAACTAATCTAGGTTGTACATAAGAAAGCAAATATTTTCTTGCCACTTCCAAATGTTTCAGACATTCTGCTCCATAAACCTGCTGTTGCCTCCAATAACAATGCTGTAAATAATCTATCAACCATAACTGTGCCTCCGTATCCAAACTTTTACTAATATCCCGCGCCACCGTCAATGCTTGACGAATATCCCCAATACCCTGAGTCGCGACTTGCAAAATATCTGCCGGAATTTGTTGTAGTTTTTCCCAACAAGCGATCGCTTCTCCCGGACTTCCTTGAGACATCGCTATTACTTCTGGGTTAGCCAAAATTTCCCCATAACCTGCTTTTTCCAATACTAACTGCATATTCTCCTGAGTCAACCGATAAAAAGGAATACGTTGACAGCGCGACACTAAAGTTGGCAACAATGAATCAACTCCAGGGGCAATTAAAATCAAAGTTGCTCGTTTACCTGGTTCTTCCAAAGTCTTTAATAAACCATTTGCTGCACTTTCTCTCATTGTTTCAGCTTGCTGCAATACCACAACTGATCTTGCTGCTTCCAGGGGAGGGCGACTCAGAAATTGACTAACCTCCCGTACTTGTTCCAAACGTATTTGAGGAGGTGACTTGCGTTTGACTCCTGCTTCTGTTGCTTCCTGTGGTGAGAGTAGTTTTCCTTGGTGTAAATATGTTGGTTCTACCCACAATAAATCTGGATGGTTTCTTTTGTGGATGCGACTTTGTAAGGATGAACTGTCTGAGACGGGGGAGTCGGTATCAGAGAATAAGAGTTGGATAAAACATTCGGCAGTTAGAGCGCGTCCGACTCCAGGAGATCCCGCAAATAGATAAGCAGGAGCAATCCGTTGATGAGCAACTGCTTGGGTTAATAATTCTATGGCTTGGTTTTGTCCAATAATAGGAGTGAATTCATGCATTCAAAAGTCAAAAGTTAAAAGTTAAAATTAATCGTACTTTATCAGGACTTACACAGGCGAACCCAGAAACCCGGTTTCTCGTAGATGTTTATTGTCAAAAACAACAATTTATCGTAGAAACCGGGTTTCTTTGCGTAAGTCCTATTTATATTAGAAAAGGGCTTTGTTGTACAAAAGATGAAAATAGAGTATAGATATGGTTATGGTACAAAAAATCTGCACCTACTACTTTTAAGAATTATTTGATTGTGCTTTTGTAAATAATGTTTGCCAAAATAACGATTTATCATTATCAGGAATTTCATTTTTTCCAGTCTGATTAATTATCTCAAAAGTTTGGTTAATTGTGCAGTCTAATTGGAGAGCTTCTACACAAGCTTCAGCAACAATTATTCTACTGGTTTCACCTAATAATTTATCTCCTTGACCAATAATAATTTTTTGACGATTTCCACTTGTTGCTTTGATTAATGTATTCAAATCGTAAGAAGTATAAGGACCGTCTGTTAATCTCCCTGGTCTAATAATTGTGTAAGGTAAACCAGAACTTTTCAAGATCTTTTCTGCTTTTAATTTATAATCTAAAACTCCAAATAAATTGAGAATTTTATAAGGAAATTGGTCGGAACGTTCAACACCTACGGAAGAAACTAAAATAAATCTTTTTAAATTAGTAGGCATTAAATTAATTAAATTTTTATTGCCTAAATAATCCGTATTTTTGGGATTGTTACCTCCCCACCATCTAGTTGAGGGAAAAGCTGTAGTTCCAAGACAAGAAATAGTGGCATCTATTTGTTGATTTGCTAGAGATTCTTCTAACGATTTTTGTTCGCGAACATCTCCTGGAAAAATTTTGATATTTGCTGAATCACCAAATAATTTTTGAGCTTTTTCGATGTCTCTAACTATGGCAATAATTTGATAATTTTGGGCAATTAATTTGGCAACTACGATTTGACCTACTCCTCCTGTTGCTCCTAAAACTAAAATATTTGTAGTTTGATTTTGCTCTGGAGTTTGTTGTTCTGTTATATTGTTATTCATATATAATTTCAGTTCTCAGTTATCAGTATCTCGTGTAATAGGGAGGGCGAGAAAATTTATGATTTTCTTCTCTCAAATATAGTCATAGTAATAATTTAACTTCTAAGTTATGACTTTTAACTTGAGCATTAAATTGTTTATTATATATATGACTTACAGAACTAAACAAAAAAACTGGTTTCTGCATAAGTCCTAATATAATTAATTTGCAGAAATGCAAAGCTAAAATTTATTTTGTAAAATATAACGATCATAAATGATTTGTGAAAAAAACTGTAGGGGGTTTGGAGACCAAACCCGTACGAGAAAATATTATAACCTACTTAGGATTAGTGTATCAGTTTTAATATTATTAACTAAAGCTTTTATCTCGCACCAAAAGTAATAGCTGATGGCTTACCAAAGCCCTTCGGGCTGAAGTAATAAGTAATAAGTAATAAGTAATAAGTAAAGCCCGAAGTTTGGTCTAAAGCCTCCTCATGAATGAGGAAAATATAAGAAAATATAATTCAATTTTTGAATCCTCTTACTTTAGGAAGAGGTATTACTCATAACTCATAACTCATAACTCATAACTCATAACTCATAACTCATTACTCATTACTCATTACTCATTACTCATAACTCATTACTCATTACTCATTATTCATTACTCGTGAAGGCTGAATGCTTAGTGTATAATTATATTTGATAATCAATCTGAACGAGGAAAAAAATATGAATAAATGGAAAAAATATCTAATTAATACTGCTTGTGCTTCTCTATATTTATTAGGCTTTAATACAGTTGTCCTAGCTGTTACCGCTAAAACAAAGATTGTGCCAACTCCAAAATATCAATTGGCTCAAACTCCTGTTGGTTATTGTACAGTATCAGACCTAACTGATTCACCTCTGAATGTTCGAGAAAGACCAAATGGGGAAGTAATTGGCACTCTGGAAAATGGTGCAGTAGTTGCTATTGGTGTTACTGATGGTAGTGAAGGTGAAAACTGGACAAGAATTATTCGTCCAATAGAGGGTTATGTATGGGCAAAATATTTAACAGATTGTGAATATAAGTATTGAGGGAGTAGGGGGAAAGAATTGATGATTTATGTGCTATAATTTGCTTTATTTTTTATTATTTGAGAGGTCTATTAGATTAGATAAATTTTTGGCCGATATTTCCAAGAAGTTGCACATACTTTTCAAAATTGTTCTACTCTAGTTTATGTACCTAAAAATATAGAGTTGTAATATGCCCAGAACCCAACGTAATGATAATTTCATTGACAAGTCATTTACGGTTATGGCAGATTTGATTTTAAAGCTACTACCAACAAATAATCAAGCTAAAGAGGCTTTTGCTTATTATCGTGATGGAATGTCGGCACAAGCTGATGGAGAATATGCAGAAGCTTTAGACAATTATAATGAGGCTTTAAAATTAGAAGAAGACCCTAATGACCGGAGTTATATTCTTTATAATATAGGCTTAATTTCTGCTAGTAATGGGGAACATGATCGAGCATTGGAATATTATCACGAAGCTTTAGAAAATAATCCTAGAATGCCTCAAGCTTTAAATAATATTGCTGTGATTTTTCACTATAGAGGAGAAAAGGCAAAAGAAACAGGTGATTTAGAAGAAGCAGATGGCTGGTTTGATCAAGCTGCAGAATATTGGAAACAGGCAATTAGTTTAGCTCCTAATAATTATATTGAAGCTCAAAATTGGTTGAAAATTACTGGACGTTCAAATAAAGAAGTATTTTTCTAAATTAGGGAGTAGGGAGTAGTCTAGAAAGGGGGAAAGTAGAGAAGGAAGCACAAATGTCTCCAAATTAAAACTTATAAAAATTTGGTGATCTATTGCCTCGGCATTTAATCCAAAAATGATAGTTGCTTTTTTCTTCCTTGTCTTCTTTCTTCTCTAAGTAAGCGTCAACTAAAAAGTCAAAACCTACCCTTGTGAAGCTAGGAAGTAATTCTAATCAATAGGAACAGAAATAAGTAGTGAAAGGGCGTGAATATTGATAATTTAGCTCTAGATTATCCAACGCCTGTAGTTCATTTTATAGTTAGGAAAATAGGAAAAATTAGTGATGATTATAGATAATGAACAAGTGCGCAAAGTTGCACATTTAGCTAGATTAGAACTCAAACCAGAAGAGGAAGAAATATTTACTACTCAATTAAGTAATATTCTCGAATATTTCCAACAGTTGAGTGAGTTAAATACGGAAAAAGTGGCTCCTACTACTAGGGCAATTGATGTTAGTAATATCACTCGTGAGGATAGTTTGGAACTTTTTCCTAACCGGGAAGAAATTCTTTCCTGCGCTCCAGAACAAGATGGGGACTTTTTTAAAGTTCCTAAGATTATGAGTGAAGAATAAAACCTCAAATATAGCTTTATAATTAATAATTAATAATTAATAATTAATAATTAATAACTGGAGAGTAAAAAGTTCTCCTGAAAAATGATTTGCTTTAAAGGCTGAAAGTATTACTGGAAAATGCTTACAGCACCTACAGTTCTCAATAGAGAGCTTCCAAGCTTGAGATTGCTGAAAGCCCTAGCTAGTAATAGTTATTCCAAGAACTTCGCACTGTCTAGTTAATAATTAATAATTATTAATTAAAGAATTCAGGTTTAAATTCTGCTCTTTTAAGGGGAAAAAAAGAATTTTTTTTCTTTGATCCTCAATTCTCTCCCTAAAAGGAAGAGATAATTATTAATTGTTAATTGCTGAAGCAACCTAGGGGTTTGGTTACCAAACCCCTACAATTTCCTATTTTGACAATGACTGACGGTATAATCCTAATTTTGCTCCAAAGCAAGCAGATTTGATATATGTAATATAAAATCCGGGTAATTAGTTACCATATTGCTGAGGAGTCATAACTCAGGAGAAAAAAAGGATTTGAATAGGATGAATTTTTCAATTAGATACAGCTAAGAAAGGATTAGTTAGGACATAAACTTATGATGAATCTACAAAGCGAAATGTTTTTCCAACTATTCCCTGCTATGGATATTAATTTTGATTTTCTAAAAGCTCTAAAAATTCATCTACAAGTTTATTGAGTTCTTCTGACTTCTGATATAAAATTCGGTTATACAGTAATCGCAAAATTACTTCATCTTAATACAGATGTTGTATTGAATACTAATTTAAAATTTCATGTTACCCAGATTCTATATGAATTATGACTTTTGACTTATGCTTCACTCCTCAAAAGCCAAATCAAGGTATAATCATAAGTAGAACTAACTCAAAGTTATTTTAGGAGTCATAATAATATGTTGCGTAAATTGACCGTTTTGTTTATGTGTTTAACATTGTGTTGGACAACAGTCGCCTGTGGTAGTTCCAACACCACCTCATATCAAAACTCAAATCCCAATATCTCATCTAATCGAAACCGTAACCAAGTAACTGCAGGAGAATATCCCGTACAACAAGCAACTTATAATGATGCTAATGGCGAATATTCCTTAATGTTACTGAATACTCCTTCAGGTAAACCGCCAATTTATAGCACTACAGATTTGCAAATGGCAAGTTTAACTGATGAGGAAATTCAGGAAGGCAAAAGTAATTATGCTGAGATCAATGGCGATCGAGCTAGTTTGCACATTAAACCAGACTTTAAAATTGAATATGTACACAACGTAACCGAAACCCAAACTAATGCCCAAACAGGTGCAAGGGAAACAGTCATTGTGCGTCGGGAGTCTAACTTCTGGGCACCTTTTGCAGGAGCAGTAGCAGGTCAAGTCGTTGGTGGAGCAATTAGTAGTATGTTGTTCACCCCTCAATATTACGTACCACCAGTTTATCGATCAGGTGGAGTAATGAATGGTTACGGTGGATATGGCACCAGCTATACCCAAGCTGTTAACCGATATCAAGATCGTTATCAAGCTCCACCAGTAGCAGTCAAAAATCGTCAAACCTTACGTTCTACAGGTGTAACTAATTCTACTCGCAGCACCACAAATCGTAAACAGCAACAAAATACGAATCGTTCTACAGGTAGTGGTGTTGGTGCCAGCGATCTGCGTCGCTCAGGTACAGCAAAACCTCGCCAACAACGTCGTGGTTTTGGTAGTGGTGGGTTATCACCTTCACGTCGGAGCAGTGGTTTTGGTGGTAGACGACGCCGTTAACGAAGTCAGAAGTCAGAAGTTAGTAGGGGCGAATGGCCATTCGCCCGTACAGAAGTTAACCCACCCCTAACCAAACTCAACCCACCCCCAACCCCTCCTCGGAGGGGAGCAGGAGGGGAAGTAGGGGATTAGAGCAACGCTCCCAAAACGTTTCGCCGATCCTGGCATCTCACAATTACTAAGATTGGCAATGTCAACAATGTATTGAGTGAGTGTAAGTCCAGGAAGTGAGCGATCGCTGTCTAAACAGAGACCAGCGCCAATAAAACTGAATCTGCAGACATTTCGTCCGAAGTAAAAAAAACCAAGAAAAGACAATTCCTAGAGGAGTTATCAAAATGAATCGAACGTTTTTGCAAATTCGCAAACTGTTGATGACAGGATTGTGTATTTGCCTACTAATAGGGAACATTCTCTTTCCCTCCAACAGTGCTTTAGCTGCAATCCCTGAAGAAGTTGGATTGCCTGCTGGAGAATACGACACTCCAGTTCTCAACGGACTTATACAGCCTCCAGCCTTCAAGAAAACAACCTCAAAAAACTACTCCCCCTACGCAGGACAAGCCCAAGCAGCGCCAGGCTTTCCCCAACAGGTATTTTGGGGTGATACGCACCTGCATACAGTCTATTCCTTCGATGCGGGTGCTGCTGGAACTACCCTAACTCCTGAAGATTCCTATCGCTTTGCGCGGGGCGAGCAAGTCGAGACAGATGGGGGAGAACTTGCCCAGTTATCTCGTCCCCTGGACTTTCTGGTGGTCAGTGACCACACTGACCAGTTGGGATCGTTCCAACAGTTGACGACCCAAGATCCCCCAGACAACTGTGGTGAGGATCAGGCTCAGGTAGATGAGTGGTATTACAGGATTGAAAACGGCAACGACGAAGAGCGAGCGCAGGTCAAAAACGAAATCACCTACGTCTTTGGTCAAGGCGAGGCTCCAGAATGCATGCTCCAAACTCAAGAACAGTTCCGTACTGCCTGGGAGGAAGAAGTTGATTTTGCAGAAGCGTTCAACGATCCCTATAAATTTACAGCACTGATCGGGTATGAGTGGACAGCCCTGGATGCAGGAGATAATCTCCACCGTAACGTTATCTACCGCGACAACGGCGACAAAGCAAAGCAGTTGCTTCCCAAGACTACAGAAGATGGTCCAGATCCAGAACTGCTCTGGAAGTGGATGGCAACCTATAAAGACAAAACTTGTGGTGATGTCTTGGCGATTCCCCACAATGGCAACATGAGTAACGGACAGATGTTTGCGAACGTGGATGCTCGTGGTTTGCCCCTGAGCCACAGCTATGCCGAGCAACGACAACGCTGGGAGCCACTCTATGAAGTTACCCAAACAAAAGGAACGAGCGAAACTCATCCGAAGTTGTCTCCTGATGATGAGTTTGCCAGTTTTGAGACCGCAGGCTGGGATGCGGCCAACTTGCACATGAGTGATCCTAAAACAGATGATATGTATGAGTATGAGTATGCTCGTGCAGCCCTCAAGAATGGACTCAAGTTTGAAGACAAGCTGGGAGCAAATCCCTTCAAATTTGGTCTCATCGGTTCCACAGATTACCACGCTGCCATATCAGCTGTGGAAGAAAATAGCAATATGGGTGAGCTTCCCTATAATACCCCTAGTCCTAACCGGGTGACGAACATCAAGAAGGAAAGTTCTTTTGTGGATGATGATACTGGAGAAACACTCAAGCGGTTCGGATGGCAGCTTGGGGCAGCGGGTTACGTAGGTGTTTGGGCTGAAGCGAATACTCGGGAATCTCTGTTTGATGCCATGGCACGACGGGAAGTTTATGCCACTAGCGGACCCCGCATGATTGTTCGCTTATTTGGCGGTTGGGATTTTACCGACGCAGATTTAGATCGTAACCCTGGTGATGTGGGTTATGCCAAAGGTGTTCCTATGGGTAGCGATCTGCCGTCGCCTCAAGAACTCGATCTGAACTTACTGGAAAAGATTACTCAGAAGACTAACAAGATTGCTCAGAAGACTGAAAAGATTGCTCAGAAGGCTGAAAAAATTGCTCAGAAGACTGACAAGGCTGAAAAGATTGCTCAGAAGGCTGAAAAAATTGCTCAGAAGGCTGAAAAAATTGCTCAGAAGACTGACACTCTTGCTGATACTCTGAACTATTATTATCAAAAAGTCAACCCACCGACCTTTTTGGTAGCTGCATTGAAAGATCCGCTGCGGGGGAATCTCGATCGCATTCAAATTATCAAAGGTTGGCTGGATGCTGAGGGTGATACCCATGAGAAAGTCTATAATGTCGCCTGGTCAGATCGTCCTGATGATACACCAGATAGTCTCTCTCCTGTGGGTAATACAGTTAATACTGACACAGCAACCTGGGAAAATACCATCGGAGCAGTCGAGCTAGCAACGGTCTGGCATGACCCAGATTTCGAGCCGACACAACCTGCATTTTACTATGCGCGAGTCTTGGAAATTCCGACTCCTCGTTGGACGGACTACGACAAAGCGTTTTTCGGCGACGAGTGGTGTGCGGAAGCGAAGGCAGAAGATCCAACGGCTTGTGATGATATTCCCCTAACCTTACAGGAGCGGGTGTATACTTCTCCCATCTGGTATTCTCCAGCTAAGACCCTCGAATTCCCATCCGGGCCTAGCAAACCAGTTGAAAATGTGACTCAAGAATATTTTTGGGATACAATCATTCAGGAGGTTGATCAGCATTATTCAACCAAGTATATGAACTAAAATGCTCCTGGCATCTCATAATGGTTTGGTAGTTTCCTGACCCATTGAATGAGTTTAGGTTCTGCAATAGGGCGATCGCTTCCTAACCAGAGGCCATCGCCACAAACTAAACCTCTGGACATCTCGTCCAGAGTTAATATTGTTATTTAGAGGTTTTTCTCGATGATTTTGAATCGTATGTGGAAGCATCTGTGGAAAAAGGTAGTGGCTGTTGCGATCGCTACTGTTTTCTTCTTGAGTGTCGCTGTACCCCCGGCGACAGCATGGAGTCTATCGGATCTATTCAAAGGGTTTGGATGGTTTAGCAAATCTGAACCTACTGCTACCAGCACCGCTACCGACTCGGATGCCACAACCTTCAGTCTACAACTACTCCACGCTTCCGACTTTGAAGCTGGCCTGGAAGCCATGGAGGACGCGCCTCGCTTTTCCGCCGTCCTCAATGCTCTCAAAGACGACTACCCGAATACCCTTTTCCTTTCCTCTGGGGATAACTACATCCCTGGCCCGTTCCTGTTTGCAGGTGGCGACCCAAGCCTGAGCGACACCCCTGTGGGCAAAGCGGGCATCGGTCACGCCGATATCGAAATCCTCAACCAACTAGGCCTTCAAGCCTCCACTTTTGGCAATCACGATTTCGATTTAGGCACTAAGGAAGTGAGCAACATCATTCAACCTTCTGGCGAATACCGTGGGGCGTTGTTTCCTTATCTGAGCGCAAACTTAAATTTCGGTACAGATCCAGACTTGGCAGACAAGGTGACAGAAAACGGGCAAGAGATTAGCACGCTTGCAGCCGGACAATTAGCAGGAACGGCGTTCGCTACCATTGGCAACGAAAAGATTGGCATTGTCGGCGCAACCACACCGTTGTTGCCAGTGATCGCTACCACGGGCAAAGTCACTGTATTCCCTGAAAATGACACTGACTACGACGCCCTGGCTGCTAACATTCAGACTGCTGTAGACGAGCTGACGGCAACGGGCATCAACAAAGTAATTCTTTTAACCCACATGCAACAGTTGAATATCGAGCGCAACGAACTCGCTCCTCGTCTGCGAAATGTGGATATCATCGTTGCCGGTGGTTCCCATACGTTGCTGTCCGATGAAACAGATCGTCTCCGTGCAGGAGATACCAGCGCTGGTCCCTATCCCATTCTCAAAACTGATGCGGACGGCAACCCAATTGCAGTTGTCAACACCAAAGCCAACTATACTTATGTTGGTCGTCTGGTGGTAGATTTCAATAGCGACGGCATCCTCGTTCCTGACAGCATCGATCCCAATATCAGCGGAGCTTACGCCGCTGATGAAAAAGGGGTCACAGCTATTGGGGGGACTCCAGATCCGGAGATTGTTGCCATTACCGATGCCCTAAATGAGATTATCACCAGTCAGGATGGGAACGTTTTTGGTAATACAAAAGTTTTTCTGCGGGGCGATCGCGACTTCGTCCGCACCGAAGAAACCAACCTGGGCAATCTGACTTCCGATGCTGACCTGGCATACGCTAAAACGGTAGACCCCACAACGCGAATTGCTTTGAAAACTGGGGGCAGTATCCGTTCCAATATCGGCATTATTAAGGCCGCGAGCGGCAGTACCGATCCCAATGACTTTGAACTGTTGCCCCCCGAAGCAAACCCGGCAGCAGGCAAAGCAGAAGGAGAGGTTTCCGAACTCGACATTAACAATTCTCTCCGCTTCAACAACGGACTCACCCTGTTCACCCTCACGGCAGAACAACTCTTAGAGACACTTGAACATGGGGTTGCGGAGAGCAGCCCCGGTGCAACACCAGGTCAGTTTCCCCAAGTAGGAGGTCTGAAATTTAGCTTCGATTCGGAACGTCCTGCTGGCGATCGTGTTATCTCTTTAGTCGTTTTGGGCGATGGTGAATCTGATGTGGTTGCTCAAGATGGCGAACTGGTTGGCGATCCTAGTCGCACCTTCCGGGCGATTACCGTTAACTATCTCGCTGACGGTGGCGACAGCTATCCTTACCCTAGCTTTTTGAATGCCGATCCGGTTTTGTTTAATCGTGTCGATCTCTTGGGCGAACCGGATCGCGACAGCGATGGATATTTTGAACCAGAAGAGGATCTCAACCAAAACGGGAAGAGGGATGAGGCGATTGCAGAACCTTTTGATGGCGTTGCTGACTTCTCTCCTTTCGGCACTGAGCAGGACTCACTGGCGGAATACTTTCATCAAGTTTTCCCAACTGCAGAAAGCGCCTTTCAGCAAGTTGACGGCGATCCTGCCTCAGACGAACGGATTCAGAACCTAGCGTTTCGGGAAGATACGGTGATTTCTCAATAGAGCAATTTAGTAGATTTTACAGCGATTTTCATTTGGGTAGACCACAGTAGGGACGTTCCATGGAACGTCCCTACCGTGTTTTGCTTGTGACAGTGTAGTCCATTAATCTAAAAAGCGTTGTCAGGCGATCGCCCTCCTCTTAAGTTCCTGCATCTTTTTCAGGATAATTGTTTCATGTATAATATCAAGTCCGTTTAATTGCACATACAATAATCGCATCTACAGCGGTTT
The DNA here is from genome assembly GCF_010672085.1 of Okeania sp. SIO3I5. Lineage (GTDB taxonomy): Bacteria > Cyanobacteriota > Cyanobacteriia > Cyanobacteriales > Microcoleaceae > Trichodesmium. The sequence continues at coordinate 10,208 of NZ_JAAHHT010000140.1, read as the reverse complement.
AGCCTGAAGTGTGTAGGCAGTTGAGTGTCAAATTATTGAAGTAGGGTAGAAACAAGTAATGAGCGTATCTTCTACTGACTACTAACTACTGACTACTGACTACTGACTACTGACTACTAGGTTGATAGTGAGGTTGTTTAACCGGATTTGATATAAGCTATTAGTGATTATTTGTCAACTACAATCTCTAATGTTTAAGAAAAAATAAATTTTTGACAATAACAAAAGACGTGATAGTAGTTTGAGTAAAGGCAATCAGTGCAAGCAACTAATGAATATTATTTGATTGCAATGGCCTTAAATAAAGTTCAATTGTTCACCTTCAAAATAGACAATAGTTCTTATGTTCAAACTCACTCGTCATCGTCTATTTAAGATTGCAGCCAGTTTATTCCTGAGTTTTACACTTCTGTTTGTATCAAGCGTTCAACCAGCTTTAGCATTAGTGTCCTCAACTGCTCAGTATCCTGTTAATAATATTGATGCAATTATTGCCGATGTTCCCACAGGCGAACGTTGGTTGCAACATTTAGAAGAAGACTTGCTCCCATTTTGGGAAATGGAGGAAGCACTTGGCGATCCTGTTGGCAACTACCCGACTTATCGATGTAATGACGGATCGTTGTACAGTTGGATCAATCCCTGTCCAGAACTTGAAAATGCTGATTCTGGTATCGTCAAGCTTGATCGAGAGTACATCAGGGCAAAATCAAGACAAATCTTTGCCTATGGCGTTGCTTACCATCTGACAGGAAAGAGTAAATACCTAGAATGGGCTAAAGAAGGAGTAGACTATGTGCGCGCATATGGTATAGACCCAGAAGGTGGTGCTTACACCTACTTTGAAGATGAAGTTGGCCTACCAAGTCAAGCTCGCCGGATCAGTCAAGATATGGCTTATGCTGTTGCTGGTCTAGGATTTTACTACTATCTTACCCGTGACCCCGATGTATTAACAGATATCGTTGCCCTCAAAGACTATATCTTTGAGACCTATTACGATGCAGAATGGAATTTACTTGCGTGGGCACATGAGGATTATGTAGATTACGTTGACGAAAATGGTAATGAACAAAAGGTTAGTAAGGATCAACGGGAATTAGTAGCTCAACTTGACCAAGTTTATGGTTATATGTTGTTGCTCACTCCCACATTGCCTGAAATGTTCAATGATAAACCCCTCCGCTCCCAATGGGAAGATGACTTGGTGCATCTAGCTACAATTATGAGCGAGCAGTTTTATACACCAGACAAAAATATTTTCTTTGGAGCAATTACCGATCCAAGCAAACAAAAGTTAGGAACAGATCATACAGATTTTGGTCACTCCATTAAAACTTTATGGTTGATCTATGAAATCGGTAAATTAACTGGACATTATGAACTGACTGCCTTTGCTCAAGAAAAAGCACCTCTAATTTTTGAAGAAGCCTTCCTAGAAGATGGAACTTGGGGTCGTCGAATCAATGAATATGGTCAATTAGAAACTGATAAAGAATGGTGGATTTTAGCTGAGTTGGATCAAACTGCTGCTACCTTCAGTTTGCGCGATCCTTCTTATGCTAAATACTTGCCCACTACCTATGCTTATTGGTTTAAGTATATGATAGACCACGAACATGGTGGTACTTGGCACTGGGTAAATGCTAAGGATAATCTTCCCAACTTGAGTATGCCAAAGCAACACTCCTGGAAAAATGCTTTCCACAGCTTTGAGCACGATCTGGTTGGTTATATTACTGGTCAAGCAATTCACAATTTGCCTGTCAATTTGTATTTTGCTTTCCAGGAAATTCCTGATAACACTCAAATTCGTCCCTACCTGTTTGCGGCTAAGGTTAAATCTATGATCGAACCTCTGAAGCGCAATGGGAGAAAGATTCGCCCGGTTCGGGGTTCAACTCAACAAATGGTTACATTAGTTGATGTTCGGTAAATATTGAGCTTGAAGATATAGTTGCTAATTGAGCAACTATATCTTTTTTGTATGAACTTTATCAATTCCTTAACCTCAATTATCAAGCTCTAGAAGGAGAAAAGTAATGTCGTTTAAAGCACTACAAGGAAAAAAAGTCGCGGTACTAACTGAAACCGAGTATATTCCCCACGAACTTGACTATTATAGCATTGGCTTTTCTGTCCTCGGCGCAACTGTAGATTTTATGACCAACCTGTGGGGAGCAGCATCCCGCACTATTGTTAGTGATGTGGATGCTCCTGGAAAGCAGGTCTATTCTATGGAAGTGGATAAAGATCCTAAAGACTACGATCCGAATAGCTATGATATTGTCTTGATATCGGCCAATTATTGTAGCGTCCGACTGCGGGAAATTCCACCTATGGGTTCTCTCGGCAGCATTGAAGAACTGCAAACTCCTCCCGCAGTCCAGTTCTTCAAAAAAGCAATGGAAAATAAACAGATTGTTAAGGGAGCTTTGTGTCATGGGTTATGGATATTAACCCCTTGTCCAGAAGTTTTGAAAGAACGACGAGTAATTTGTCATACTGTAGTGTTAGCCGATATTCATAATGCAGGTGCAGTTTATGTTCCAGATCCCAGTCATGTTGTAGTAGATCGGGACTTAGTGACTGCGCGATCGGCAGCAGATTTAGAGTCATACTTCGATGCAATTGTCAAAAAAGCAATTAAAAAAGACAATTAAATCTAGCTTCACTGAAAATTGAACTGTCCAGAGATTCGAGGTTGGTAATACCTCAGAAAAAAATTATAGCACTCTTCATTGAAGTAAACTACAGTAGGGAGGTTCCATGAAACCTCCCTATCTAGTAGACCGCTCCGCTTTTTACTTCTAAAGTAGAAACAGAAATCGTATTTACGGACAACAAATACAATACCCATGCTACCGGACATGATATAAGTCCTGATAAGTAATCATCCGCTCCGGTAGTATTGGTATAAAAAAGCAGAGAAACCGGGGAAAGTATCATATCCCTACACTTGCTAACATTAACCTCCTACAAACCTGGTTTCTGATAACGTATTGGTATAAAAAAGCAGAGAAACCGGGGAAAGTATCATATCCCTACACTTGATAACATCAACCTTCTACAAACCTGGTTTCTGATAACGTATCGATATAAAAAAAGCAGAGAAACCGGGGAAAGTATCATATCCCTACACTTGATAACATCAACCTCCTACAAACCTGGTTTCTGATAACGTATTGGTATAAAAAAGCAGAGAAACCGGGGAAAGTATCATATCCCTACACTTACTAACATTAACCTCCTACAAACCCGGTTTCTGATAACGCTTCCATTGCCAGCGGATTTGATCTCAATTATCCCAAATTCTGATATAGCAATTCCCAAGAAGCGTGAGGTACAAAATTCCTTGGTTTTAGGGAACAGGGAACAGGGAACAGGGAACAGGGAACAGGGAATAGGGAATAGGAAACAGGGAATAGGAAATAGGAACAAATAAAGATAGGTGTACCTCACGATTGCTGAGAAACGCTATATTGCTGTTAAAATTCATAGATGGCCTATCTGGCCTTCACAACAGTTTGATCAAAACCTGTCCTCGAAAAAATTACAGTAATTTAAGGCAAAAATGCTTTCAAATCAGGAAAATAATCAAGAAAAAATAGATATAAATCAACTCGATAATTTAAAAGATAATGAAGTAAACACGAACTTCATGTCACAGAAACAAACAATGTTCAAATCGAATTGGATGGGATTAATACTCTTGTCAATTGCCGTTTTTATTTTATCTTCGGCTTCAATTTTGATTCGACTTAGTGAAAACGAACTCGGCCCTTTTGCCACCATATTTAATCGTCTTTGGATTGCAATTGTTGCTTTAGTCGCTTGGAAAGGATTTACAAAAGCACGTTCCAAAATCATTTCAGATGTTTCAATTCAACCTGAAATATACACCAAGAAAGATATATTTTTGAATGTAATGTCTGGTATTCTAAGTGTACCTTGTGTATTATTATGGGCTTGGTCTTTAACAGAAACTAGTGTTACAAATTCTAATTTACTTCATAATTTAATGCCATTGTTTGTAGTTTTAAGTGGATGGTTATTTTTAGGAAAAATTTTTGATAATTACTTTTTAATAGGTTTATTTCTGGCATTGGGAGGAACAATTTCAATTAGCATAGAAGACTTCCAGATTTATCCAGAGCATCTGATGGGGGATCTAGCTGCTCTATTTTCTGCTTGGTTTTATGCCGGTAATTATATGGTTATTGAAAAGCTACGAGAAAAATTTTCCACCACTACAGTGCTTCTTTGGGTTTCCAGTATAGAACTATTAGTTGTTCTTCCGGTAACTTTGCTAACTGAAAATCAACTGTTTCCTTCTTCATTCAACGGATGGTTAGTAGCTATTGCCCTGGGTGTTTTATGTCAAGTTATTGGTCAAGGAATTATGGCTTATACTTTGAAGCAATTCTCATCAGGATTTGTTTCTCTTTTTATATTACTTGAACCGATTTTTACAAGTTTTTTAGCCTGGATTATTTTTGCAGAACAATTAACTATTATGAATGGGGTAGCTTTTTTAGTTGTATTAACAGGAATTTACTTAGCTCAGTTGAGTCAAAGTGTAAACAAACAAATGTCTGAATCAGCATGAAATTATTAGACATCTCCGGAAAAGAGGGAATAGGCAATCGGCAATGGGCAATAGGGAGAAGTAATTTATAATTTATGGATCAGAATTGATTTTATTTTTAATTTTTGGAGATGTCTCATAGAGCATTTTTATACCTTTTTCCCCATTCTATATTCTGAATCTCCAGACTTCTGACTCCTGAGATTAAATCAGTTTAATTGGACATAAAAAAATCTCCAATATTCATAACTACTGTCGTGTCAAGCTTGAAAATGTGAGTTAAAGAACCTAACCCCCCAACCCCATTCCCTGCTAGCGTTGGGGGGATTTATCCCCTCTCACTCATCAGGAGAGGGGGAGGGGCAGGGGGGAGATGTCTCCAAAGTTACTCGCTCCTAACCCACAATTTTAGTCTTGACACGGCACTACGCTCATCTTTATGATTCTTTCTCCTCCTGAGGACCTACGGACGTTGCATAACAAAAATGCGAACGTCCCTACCTCCTCAGTTAAGCAATCTATAACTGTTTAACCAGATTTGATATGACTCCTTTACCAAAAGCACATACCTTTGTAAAGATACCTAATAGGTTCTATAAATTATATTCATCAGAAAAAAAGTTAGAATTTTCGTATATTCGTTTTTTTGAGGTTACTGTATGATGGTAGAGATTGTTAGAAGGGCGTTGGTGAAGTGAGCTATGAAATGTAAAGAGCGTTTTATGAGAAACTGGGTTTGTTAGAGACAGATATCACTATGTATCCCCATCTAATACAAACCCGCTTTCTAGAATGCCAGAAAAATCATAGCTACGTATCACCAAAGTCGTTAGAAGATATTATTCGGACATGGTATAACCCCCAGTCCAGTAGACTGTCTACATCTAAACTTTTTGATTTATGCACAAGCAAAAGTATCCTAGTCATGTTCGTTCCATCCAAAAATTGAAACTTGCCTATTTCGGACGTGTTCTCTCTCATAGTCGTTTGGCACAGGTATACAAACTCTGCTGCCATTCACAGGGAATTGACCTTGATTTTCAACAATTTGAAGTGGAACCGAGAGAATTAAAAGCAAAGATGTTAGACTTAAAATCTCAATCAGGCACCCACATTTGCATCACTGTGCCTTATAAAGTTCAAGCCTTTGAATTATGCGATGTTTTAACAGAACGTGCCCGTAAAGCGGGTTCGGTTAATATTATTCGCAATGAACAGGGAGTATTTTACGGCGATAATTCTGATGGAGAAGGTTTTATCAGAGATGTCAAAAGTAATCACAGACTATCATTTACAGATCGGAAATTATTGGTATTAGGTGCAGGTGGTGTGTTGCGGGGGATGTTGATGGAGTTGATAAAGCAATCTCCCAAGAGTATCTTAATTTGTAATCGCTCTCAAGAACGTCTTCAAGGGATTCAACGAGATTTTCCTTTTGATATTATCAGCACTTGCACTTATGAAAGTATTCCTCAAGAACCTTTCGATTTTATTATTAATGCCACATCAGCAAGTATTCAGGGACAAAACTTACCCTTAAATTCGGGTATCATTGGACAAAATACTCACTGTCTGGAGTGCGCCTACAAAATTGCTGAACAGACTCTCTTTCAGAAATGGGTACTCGCTGCTGGTGCAAAATCATCAATTAATGGCTGGGGAATGCTCGTCGAACAGGCTGTAGTTGCCCTAGATTTCTTTTCTAATCTTTCTATCAGTTCTACTCCAATAGTGAGACATTATGAGTATCAAAAGTCCTAGTGATTCATGGCATCAACTTGCTGCTGAATACGATGTTTTTTTTATTGATTTATGGGGTGTGCTAATTGATGGCGAGCAATGTTTTCCTTATGCTGTAGACTGCTTAACATTTTTAAAGAATCAGGGAAAAGCAGTTATCTTGATTAGCAACACACCAACAATAGGGGCAATCATGTCCGATCAACTCTCATCTCTGGGTATTAGCCGATCGCTTTATCAAGCCATTGTTACTTCTGGAGACACAACTCGATATCTGCTTTCGGCTGATACAGCAGCTCACAAAATTATTGTGGGTTCCCGTTATTATTACATGGGAGAGGCTCAACATGAGCAGTTATTGCAGGGTTTACCCTACTCGCGAGTTAGCAAACCTGACGAGGCAGAATTTATATTGTTAACGGCAACGGATTCTGCTTTTGAGTCTCCTGAAGATTTTCAAGTCTTTCTAGAAAAAAAAGTGACGATGCTGTGTGTGAATCCCGATTTACAGACTCTTTCACTGCAAGGAGAAAAGCAATTCTGTGCAGGATCGGTTGCTCAAATGTATGAAAAACTGGGTGGAGTGGCGATCTACATCGGCAAGCCTTTTCTCGATATATTTGTCCTAGCTCATTCTTATGTTAACTTTGTAGACAAGGCAGGTATCGTTATGGTAGGCGATACGCTTCATACCGATATCAAAGGTGCCCTTGACTATGAGATTAAGGCAGCTTTAGTAAATAAAAAGTTGTCATCTCAAGATATTAAACCCGATTATGTATTCGTGCAATTTACTCAATAATCTGTATCTATGTTTAGCTTTGTTATCCCTTGCTACAACGGTAAGGCAGCTCTTAATAATACACTGCAATCCTTATTTTGGCAGGACAAATCTGTGCCATTCGAGGTGATCTTAGTAGATAATAATTCAAGTCTGGATAATCTTGATGAGCTTTATGAAACCTACAATGACAAGCTGAATCTCTACTTGCTCAAACAGCCTAAGTTGAAAACAACCTATGCCCTGAGTAGAGCTAGGAATCTTGGCTTGAAACTCAGCCAATATCCTTGGATGATTACTCTAGACTCCGACATTATTTTACCTCCCCACTATCTAACAAACCTAAGTACATATATCAATATAAATGCTCAAGATAGAAATATCTTGTTAACAGCAGAACGTATTTTTATCAATCGTGCTGACATTGAACCACTGACATGGGACAAACTAACAGAGGCGGTTCCGATCGCTAGTTCTTCTAACTATAATCGCGTTGAAGATCGCAGACTTCCTTATCTCAAACAGTTAGCGACAACTCCTCATCCTTGGGCATTCTTTCATGGTTGTAATACCATTTTTCAAATAGAGAGGGCGATTGAAGCCGGTGGATTTGATGAAGAATATGATGGGCATTGGGGATATGAAGATATTGATTTTGCTTACCGCCTCATCACTCGAACCGACTGTCAACCCGTGTACTTACCCTCCATTTACTGCTATCACCAAGAAGAAGAACATTCTGCCCCAACTACTATCGATCGCTTCGATAAATCCAAAAATCCTAATTGGACACGCATTTGTGATCAAATTCCTGGTTTTAAAGAATTCAAGCATCAACAATACCAATCTCTAACTTGTCAAGAACTCAAATTGGAGGTTGACTAACGGAAGTGTCATAAGAAACCCGGTTTGTCGGAGGTCGATGTTAGTATTGTAGGGCATTTAATACAAACCCGGTTTCTATGCTTTTTTATACCGATACTACCGGATTTGATATGACACCAATGCACTTATTCAGCAAGTCCTAATTATTCTTGAATAGAACAAATTTAGAAAGTAGCAATTAAACAATAACGACTAAGCTCACAGGAGGCAATGGATCGGAGCTTCATTGCCGTTGCCTTGTTACCTATCACCCTTGAGTTTACACCAACGATACCAGCAGACATGATATTAAGTGTTCCCAGTTAAGTGTTCCCAGATCCCTGCCTTTGCATACAATACCGATGCTACCGGACATGATATCAATTTTTTAAATAAAAACGCTGAAACTTTAACCTGTACAAGCTTTGAGGATTGATTTATCAGCCTTAACTATTGGACAATAGTTAAAATCAAACATCAATTTATAGTAAGGAGAGTGATATAGCGGACGCACTTGCTCCGCCTTCTCGTATAGGGAATGCTCCGCAAACATATCGCGCTCGCTATAAGTTTCATGTCGCGCAGCGAAAAAGCGGAACGGATGTTCTATGGCTACTTTCGTGCAACAAAACCGCGATCGCTTCAAAAAAACAAGGCAGAGATAACTAAATTCCCGTAACTATCAACGCAAAATCCCTCTTTTCTTCAATCCTTCATCTAATTGTCTCAAAAACCGTAAATCTGTCTCTGGTAAATATCCCCCACTATCCTTTTCTAAAAAACTAAACGCCTCCTTAAACTCATACCCACTTGCCTGAATAGGTGCATCAAAATGACAAGAAATTATCTGCCGAAAATTCCAACTTGCCACCTTCTCAACCCACTCCATCACCTGCTGTGGATTGCGATTTAAAATCAGAGTTTGCAATATAGGTGCTACTAATAACCGCCCATCCTGTCGTAACTCTGTAAAAGAAAGCTGCCACTCAGACTTCCATCGCCACGGTAAGAGACCAAAATATGCACGCTTCGAGCGATCGCTTGCTTTCCCAACATTCTTAAAAATTTCCCCAGTAGGAACGACATCTAAAGCATCCACCTGAAAATACAATCCAAATAAACATATTTTTTGCCACCCAATACATCTATTTGTGGGAGTATCTTCCACCACATCAAACACGTCATCTTTGGCATGAAATAATAACGGATAGGGATCTAAATTCAAAATTTCCGGCGGTTCAGCAGGTACAGATAAAACAGTATCAACCGCCAGTAAAGTTTGAGATGGACTATGCCAAAATGCTACTTCTGCAAAAGGTCTGAAACCAATATCAAGGGGTCCGAGAGTCGCGTAGTCAAATTCTGCTGCAAAAGGTGCATCTCCACTATTAGCAGGAAGTAGATAGGTACGGTTTCTTGGCAAACCCAACCAACTCAAGGGTAAATTGAGAGGAAAACTCCATTGATTGGGCGTAACAAAAACTTCCGCCGTGGGAAATTTTCTGGCAAAAGGTCCCACATATACTTTATGTTCTAAGCCAGAAATAGTTGGTAAAATAATGTAGCGAACTTCCCCATATTTTTCTACTAATTCATTGACAAGGCGGACGCATTCCCTGGTTGGTGCTATTGGGGCATAGACAAACAAACCCCCTCCGAGCATTCTGACTACTGTCATCCTAATTGGCACAGTGACATAGAAGATACCCTGAATTTGGTCAAAAGTCCAGATTGTATCTTTAACTATTTCTTTTCTTAATGTCCGCCGTTGCCCATAAGGGTATAAGGGTAAAATTGGCCATAGTGGCCATAACCAATCCCTAGAGTTAGAATTTTGTTGTTGTTTTTGTTTGCCTGAACGCACCTTTAATGCAGTTATTTACTACAGTTATTAATTTATCAGGAACTTATGCACCTAAACAAGAAATCAGATTTACTACGCAAAGAAACCGGGTTTTTAGGATAAATCGTTGCTTTTAACAATAAACATTGAGGAAAAAACCCGGTTTCTGGATTCGCCTGCGTAAATCCTGAACTTCTAATTTTTGAATTTTGAATTTTGAATTTTGAATTTCTTATGCACCTAAACAAGAAATCAGATTTACTATGCAAAGAAACCGGGTTTTTAGGATAAATCGTTGCTTTTAACAATAAACATTGAGGAAAAAACCCGGTTTCTGGATTCGCCTGCGTAAATCCTGAACTTCTAATTTTTGAATTTTGAATTTTGAATTT
>NZ_JAAHHT010000014.1:17688-58282 GCF_010672085.1 Okeania sp. SIO3I5 | reverse complement strand
AAAATTTTCAAAAGTGGAAAGGTGCAAAAAGATAAATGATTACTCCATGGCAAATATTTCGGGAATTTTTGTCATTGCCACAGTCGGAAAATTTCCAGATTTTTGCATTTTGCCGATAATTTCTAGACTTGCCTAGCAAATTTTCAAAAGTGGAAAGATGGAAAAAGAGAAACGATTACTCCATGGCAAATATTTCTGGGATTTTTGAATTTTGCCGAGAATTTCTAAGTTGCCTTGAAAATTTTCAAAAGTGGAAAGGTGCAAAAAGATAAATGATTACTCCATGGCAAATATTTCTGAGATTTTTGTCATTCCCACCGTCGGAAAATCTCCCGATTTTTGAATTTTGCCGAGAATTTCTAGAGTTGCCTTGAAAATTTTCAAAAGTGGAAAGGTGCAAAAAGATAAATGATTACTCCATGGCAAATATTTCTTTTACCTTTGTTACTTCAATCAGAAAAACTAATTTCACCCTTATCAAGTTTTTCTTGGAGTTTTGCTTTTACATTATCAGTAAATTTAAGATCAGATACAAGATGAGCTAAATCTCTATAAGGATTACCTTTTCTATTTTTTATTAGCTTTTGAATAGTTGTTTTCTTAACACCCGAACCTCTAAATGCAGTTCTTAATTCTGATTCATTTGCTGTATTAATGTTAATTCCAGTTTTTGAAGGTGCTGGAGTTGGTGGAGGTGGTTCTTTTTCACCAGAAATGTTGGTATTAACTCCAGGTGCTGGAGTTGGAGTAGGTGGTTCTTTTTCACCAGAAATGTTGATATTAATTTCAGGTGCTGGAGTAGGTTGATTTGTTGGAGGTGGTAGTTCTTTATCTGCTTGAATAAATTCAATATTTTTCGACTTTAACTTTTTTGCTAAAAGTGACGGACATGAAGGAGCAATCATAAAAGCTAAGTCTGGAAGAGTATCATCTGAAGGATGTGAATTAAATTCAAAATCATCTAACCAATCACTAAATATTTGTAAGTGAGAACTCAACAATTCATAATTTTTTGCCTCACCAAAACCCCTAGCTACTTGTGTACCATTGTGAAGTAATTCTACATAACAATCTAAAGCGTGTTTTTTTCCTGTTTTCCTACCTGGAATTACTTTTGTAGTTTCAACTGTTGATAATGTATATGCTTTCTTGTTTAAATATTTTTGCCATCTTTCTCGACATTTTGCCTCAACTAATCCACGAGCATCACCTTCAAACTTTTGCTCTGGCATTTCTTTAAAATACTTTTCATGTACCTTCAAGATTTCTCCCCCATAATATTGACAAAATGCCCTTAAATTTTTTGCAGATTCAATAGTAGGTTTCAATGGGATACTTTCAACCTCTTGCCAAGCAACATCAAAATCTTTATATCCCTGATATGCTCCTCTAAACCTTTCATCTATTTTTTGTCTAATGATTCCATGCTCTTTTTCTAAACCCATACTAATAGATATTAAATTCTTAGCAATTAAGCTTTCTAATACAGAGTTTCCTTTAATAATTTGACGGACTCTATTCTGTGTTCCTACCAAGTAAATTAGTAGAGGAATTTTAGACTGATATTCATCATATATCCGCTTTAACAAGTCCTTCAAAATTAGTTGAATATCTTCTATCTCATTACCAGATGTTTTTAACGAATCTAATTCATCTATGAGATATGCAAAAGAAAACCCAGAATCAACTTGATTAATACGGAATATTAAATTGAGAAACAATTTAGCTAAATCTACACCAAGACTTCCAAAAAACCTCAAAAAACTTGCTTCTAAACTATCCTGATTAATTCTCTCCCGATTGAGTTTATCTAATAATCTTTCGTCAGCATCAAAGTCTTTCAAAAATTCTATAGCTTCATCTCTTACTGATGATTCTTGATTCCGTGTTAACCCCCAAAAAGTTTTGCTTAAAATATAACAGTAAAACTTTACTTGAAAATTGTAATTGCTACTTATTGCTGATAACTTATTAAATCCAAACCTAGTAACTACATAATTTTTTTTATCATCAGGTTTATTGATAATTAGCTCCTCTAAATAAGTTAGTAATGAAGTTTTGCCACTACCCAATAGAGCAGTAACAAATCTAGCAGTAAAATATCCTTCTTCAAAGGTCTGACGAATATCATCTTGAAGAAGCTCAGTAATATTAGATACTGGTCTTCCAGACAAACTGTTAGCTGAACATAAACTTCTATTATCTGAAAGAACATCATTTGTTCCTAGTGGTCTGACATCACGTTCAATCCAAATATCTTCAATCAAACCTTCTCCTCCTTTTATCCGTTGCAGAAAGTCTTTCATCATTCTTTTATTCCCTGAATCTTCTGGCATAATTTTAATCTACCCACTCAATAAGTTCTTCATTATCTTCTACTACAGAAAACACAATACCTTCAGACTTTAATCTCTCAAAGTATTTCTTCAAGTTAGATTCAGAAATATTATTTTCCTCCCTAAATTTTTGACAAATTTCTTTACTGAGCATAGCTACAATACCTTCCAGTTCTTGACGCCTTCTTTCTTCAAAATAAAGTTTTTCAAACTTTTCTACAAAAGTCTCAAAATCCATATCTTCATCTGCAACTTTTTGATCTATTCCCCCATACTTTGAAGCCAACTTAAGACAAGACATCAGAGCATTTAAAATTTTCGGTCCTTTAACAGAAGTAAACTCAAATTCTGTTGTTTGTAGATTAATAACCAGAACTTTCATACCCATTTCTGTAATTCTAATTCTATGTCTTTTAGGAGACTCCAATAATCCCTGTTCAAATAAAGCCTCACAAATTTTTGCTGCATTTTTGCCATATTCTTTCGATAATTTAGCTAAATTAATCTTGACAGTTCCTTTTGTCACTGTTCCCTCTGTTAAGTAGGCAAACGTATAAAGCAAATAAAGCAATTGTTCAGTCGAAATTTCTCTCATTAGTCCCTCTTAATTAATTTGATTAATCAATATATTTAATCTTTGCAACAATTCTATAGTTAAAAGTCATAAAATAGTCATGTTTATAACTGAAACAAAACATTTCTAACTTTGACATAGACTATCTCCACAGCTTATCAACTAAGAATGAACCTAAATTTTATCAGAGATAACTCATTCTAATGAATATTTATTTAAACAAATTTTTTGCATAAGCTGAATTTTTATTGAACTATAACATAACTTAGTTGACTCAAAGTCCCTAATTTAAAAGTAATCCTTAAAGTTATTTTTATTGATATTAACATTAATTGGTTAAAATACAATTTAGGACTACATTTAACACTTAGACATTCTCTAGATAATATTTGTTCTCAGCATCAAATTATATAGAAGTAAAAAAATTATCTTTTGGCACTATAGCACTACAAAAAAGTGTTAAAAATTGACCACATTGAAATTCTTTACAACTAATGCCAATTACCAAAAATCATCTTATACTTCCTCAATACTTCAGTTATTAAACAATAAATAAAGTTCAGCCATGTTTTTAACGATTCGTTTTAAAAGAGCAAAAATATCTTATACCTAAGAATCCTACTCCCTACTCCCTAATTTCTCCTCTGAATTAGGTAAAGCTGATGATAGCTACAGACTAATATTCATTCCATATCTCCATCAACTGTATTTGATTCTTGACTCAAATATTCTCCAATTAGTTGGTGAATTTCTCTTAAATCTTCAGCTTCAAAAGACTTAATTAACTTTTCTGCTGCCTTTTTAGGATTCTTAGCAACTACTACCCATAATTCTTTATTTAACTTACCTCCTGGTTGTTGTTCCAACCAATTTTTTACCGCAGTTTTTCCTGATTCAGTAATTTGATAAAAACCTCTTCCGCCACTCTTTGATTGTTCTAACCATCCCAAATGTTCCCATCGTTTTCTCCATAATTGAGCAGTGCTATGAGCATAATCCAATATTTCCCCTATTTTAGATGCGTTTAAAACTTGATTATCTGGACAAGCTTCCACAAGTTTAGAGAATTTATAAAAATAATTCGATGGATTTCCTAAATCTTTAAGTGGATCTTCTGGAATGTCAACTTTTTCTGTTTCAGTTGATTCTATTCCCCCAATTAATTCTTCAATTTCTTTCGGTTCACAACCTAATCCATAAGGTAGTTTAGCACGACATAATTCTTCATAGCTATTAAATGGTTTTCCTTGCTCATCAAGTAATTGCTGATAAGCTGCTGGTTGTTTCATTAATTCACGCCATGCTTTTAATTGTTCTGCATTAGCAACTATACTTTTTTTCAGAACAGATTGTAGTTTTAACTTAATCGCAAGTGCCCATTGTGGTGTTCCAGGAGTTGTGCTAATTCCTCCTGTTTTCCCTAAAGTTTCATAATCCATTTTTACCTGCATAGAAAAAGACATTTTCTTCTAGGTTATCTCAGATAATTTTTGAGTTTTTAAGCATTTTATTTCTTGTTTGCTCATGCTTTAGTAGGTATATTTTTAGGTATTAATTTTTTCCTATATTTCCTAATTTTTTCCTAGAAGATGAGCTGAAACAAAATTTTATTAGCAAGTATTTTTACCTAACAAAAAAAATTGTCGGATTCTTTGTACTAGCTATTTGTATTTTTTCTATTTTAGATTATAGATTGATTAAGTCAACTACTCTAGGGGCAGGTATACGAGGAGTCAGAAGTCAGGAGTTAAATTTTTTCTGTAACTATATTTGAAAATCTCCAATACAGTAATGGCGACTCTGTATTATCTCGGCCATTTACCCAAACTTCAAAAAAGGTAAGCTATTCCCCATTTAAACTAATGTGACTTAGACTAAAGGCAGTCATAAAATAGCGTTTAATCTATATAGGGAAAATTTTCAGTTCAAAAATGTATAGGTTTAATAAGGTATAGCAGTCGAAGCAAAGCGCCTGGAAATTACTAAATGCTGACGAGCGTTAGCATCTGGTTAAGAAGCAATAACGTACCAAAAATTCACTCAAAGGTTATTTCTGACTTTTAACTTCTGAAAAAGGGCGCTCCCGAAGAGTGAAAAACTATAATACTTATAGGGTAAAGATTCAATAAAATAGTCATTAGGAAGACAAAACTTACTTATGAAAAAAACTATCAAGAGACTAGAATTTAATGGTATTTTGATCTTAATTGAAATCAGTCATTTTCATAAAGATAAAAAGTCTCTTGAAAGTAAGTATTCTGGATTTCTAGTTGATTCATAAGATACTTTCAACTCTTGGGAAATAAAAATTTAATCCATTAATTTTAATTTAAAGTGTACTTGTTATCAACCTGGTAATTTTCATTTTTAATATCCGTCTTTATTGGGTTTTAATAATAAATTTTGGTATACAAGAGTGTCGATCAAGGTACACTTTCAAGAAAGATAAATTAGGAATTACTTTTAAAGGGGAACATGGGAGAGCAGGTTCTTATATTTATCAAAATTATTGAGCCATTCTTAAGAAAATAAAAGTCCTATGAAAAAAAATCGTAAAGAGAATAGACTAGAATTTCATGGCATTTTGAACCTCATTGAAATTAGTTATTTTCATCAAGATAAAAAGCATCTTCAAAGTAAGTATTCTGGATTTCTAGTTTATTCAGAAGATACTTTAAACTCTTGGGATACTTTAATAGATTGGGAAATTAAAGTTGATGGATTAAATTTTAATTTAAAGTATGATTCTATTGGTCGTAAACCTTCTAGTTATTTTCATTTTTCATCTCCGTTAGATTTGGTTTTGATAATAGATTTTGGTATAGCAACCTGTCTGCCAAGATACACTGTCAAGAAAGATCTATTAGGAATTACTTTTGAAGGGGAACATGGGAGAACAGGCTCTTATATTTATCAAGATTCTTTGCCTATTATTATGGAAAAACCCTTCAGGGTGACAAGGAAGATCAAAAGCTTTGGGATTTAATATATTCCTCTGTTTTTATAACTTTAAAAAAGAGGAAAAAGTAATTGAGAGGTTTCACATAATTAAAAGTATAGTTCAACAATTAATAATTAGGGTTTGCTGAAAAAGTATTTTTGCTCTTTGTAGTAGTCAGTAGTCAGTAGAAATGGGAATGAGTGAGGAGTTAGGAGTTAGAATTGTTCCTCAATTTCTCTGTCCAACTATGCGTCTAAAATACTAACATTTTGAGGCTTTTCAACTCAAAATCTCCCACTTTTTCCATACTTAAAAATGCTAAAAGCTTGAGCTGTAAACACTTTCAGGTTTAATCAGCAGAGCAATAATTAATAATTACCTATTCCTAAAAGGTAGAGAATTGACCAAAAAGAAAAAAAATATTTCTCTTTGAGCTAGAGTAAGTTGAATAAACTAAATTGATCTTATCTCAATCCTTTTTGTTAAACTCGCCCCTACAATTTTTTTCAACATCAACATTTAAGAGCTGATTTGTAAACTTCGCTAAAAGTATTATATTACCTAGCTTTTAGCAATTAGGGGGTTACTTGAAAATAACTCCTAAAACTTAAGTATAGCAAGTGATTCAGCGCCTTAATATTTACTTTATAAATCAGCTCTAAGTTATTTTTCAGCATTTAATTAATTCTCTGTAAAATTAACTCTTTCCCTAACTTTATTGCTGCCTTCATACTCGTAGCATCAGCAATACCTTGACCAGCTATATCAAATGCTGTACCATGATCAGGGGAAGTCCTAATAAAAGGTAAACCAATCGTAGTATTAACAGCCAAATCAAAAGCCATTAACTTTACTGGAATTAAACCTTGGTCATGGTAAAGAGCCAAATAAGCATCATAAGTCTTTGCTGCCAAACCTAACCAAGCTTGACCAGGTTTAACCCACATCGTATCCGGTGGTACTGGCCCATCAAGCTCTATATCCCGTCGGCGATCGCTTTCCTTCTCCAACCAAGGAATTAACCAATCCTTCTCTTCCGTTCCTAATTGCCCATTTTCTCCACTGTGAGGATTTAAACCAGCAACAGCAATTTTTGGTCTAGAAATACCAAAATCTTTTTGTAAACTTTCCACCAATAATTCTAATTTCCAACTCATTAACTCCGGCGTTAGAGCTAGTGGTACTTGACTTAATGGTATATGTGTGGTAGCAAGAAGCGAACGAAGTACAAAATTACTGTGGGGCGAACAGGCCACAAATAACATCCCAAACTTTTTGACTCCTGCTTTTTCTGCTAAAAGCTCCGTTTGGCCAGGATATTTATGACCAGCCATCTGCCAACAAGTCTTAGAAATAGGAGCAGTGACAATACCTTCAAACTCTCCAGCTAAAGTCTGGGCGATCGCCTTCTCCATGTAACAAAAACTAGCTTCCCCACTCACAGCATTACCTTTACCCAGACAAATATCTTCCAGTTTTCCATCAAACTCTACATCTAAAATTTTCAAACTTTCCCAATTGACAACCTTTTCCAGAGATAGTTGTTGATAGGTTTCTTGCAAAATTTGAGGACTGCCCACTATTGTCAAATCACAATTTTCTGTAACACTTGGATCTGCTAAAGCCTTCAGAACTATTTCTGGCCCTATACCTCCAGGGTCTCCCATTGTCACTGCTAAACGGGGAATTGTATTTTTTATTTCAATTAAAAGTTTCTTCATAATCCTTTAAAATACAGATACATTTTGTATAGGAGTATTTTAAGAACATGAGTGGTGAAATTTTCAATGCAGCGATTTTGTCTTTTTCTGTAATCTTGATTGGTTTAGCAGGAGGTTTCCTCTTACTTAAATTACAAGGTGGCGAATAATTAGAGTTTGCTGAAAAAAGCAGAGGGTTTGAAGAGTGGGGAGTGTGGGAAGTTTAGGTCGTAAATGTAGCGAAGCTTAACGCACCGAAATATTAGACATTTCTAATTATTGCTCTGCTGATTAAATTTAAAAGCATTGATATATAAAGGTAAGTGCCTTTTTGGAATGAAAAAAAGTGCAAATTGTTCAGCTTGAGTGACCAAAAAGTTAGGACTTTGGACAGACAAGCATATAAAGAAACAGGTACATCAGCTACATTTATTTCTCCTACTTTCTCTTTCTTCCCACACTCCCCACACTCTGCTTTTTCGAGCAAAGCCTACTTAGTAGGAAAATTTCACTATATTATCTATCTCCCGTGCTTGGGTGCTTCAGAAAATGTATTGACTATTGCTCCATACGCAATAGAGGAAAAATTTCACTATTCATCTCCCATGACCGGGTGCTTCATAAAATGAATTAACTATTGCTCTATACGCAATAGAAGAGAAAATTTCACTATTTATCTCCCATGACTGGGTGCTTCAGAAAATAAATTGCCATTCATTTCTCATGCTGGAGTGCTTCACAAAATGAATTGACTATTGCTCTATACGCAATAGAGGAAAAATTTCACTATTCATCTCCCATGACTGGGTGCTTCAGAAAATAAATTGACTATTGCTCTATACGCAATAGAGGAAAAATTTCACTATTCATCTCCCATGACTGGGTGCTTCAGAAAATAAATTGCCATTCATTTCTCATGCTGGAGTGCTTCACAAAATGAATTGACTATTGCTCTATACGCAATAGAGGAAAAATTTCACTATTCATCTCCCATG
Source organism: Okeania sp. SIO3I5 (assembly GCF_010672085.1). Classification (GTDB taxonomy): domain Bacteria; phylum Cyanobacteriota; class Cyanobacteriia; order Cyanobacteriales; family Microcoleaceae; genus Trichodesmium. Next base: position 49,736 of record NZ_JAAHHT010000014.1, on the reverse strand, counting down.
ACTGGGTGCTTCATAAAATGAATTGACGATTGCTCTATACGCAATAGAGAAAAATTTCACTATTTATCTCCCATGACTGGGTGCTTCATAAAATGAATTGACTATTGCTCTATACGCAATAGAAGAGAAAATTTCACTATTTATCTCCCATGACTGGGTGCTTCAGAAAATAAATTGCCATTCATTTCTCATGCTGGAGTGCTTCAGAAAATGAATTGACTGTTGCTCTATACGCAATAGAGGAAAATTTCACTATTTATCTCCCATGACCGGGTGCTTCATAAAATGAATTGACTATTGCTCTATACGCAATAGAAGAGAAAATTTCACTATTTATCTCCCATGACTGGGTGCTTCAGAAAATAAATTGCCATTCATTTCTCATGCTGGAGTGCTTCACAAAATGAATTGACTGTTGCTCTATACGTAATAGAGGAAAATTTCACTATTTATCTCCCATGACCTGGTGCTTCATAAAATGAATTGACTATTGCTCTATACGCAATAGAAGAGAAAATTTCACTATTTATCTCCCATGACCTGGTGCTTCATAAAATGAATTGACTATTGCTCTATACGCAATAGAAGAGAAAATTTCACTATTTATCTCCCATGACTGGGTGCTTCAGAAAATAAATTGCCATTCATTTCTCATGCTGGAGTGCTTCACAAAATGAATTGACTGTTGCTCTATACGCAATAGAGGAAAATTTCACTATTTATCTCCCATGACCTGGTGCTTCATAAAATGAATTGACTATTGCTCTATACGCAATAGAGGAAAATTTCACTATTTATCTCCCATGACTGGGTGCTTCATAAAATGAATTGACTGTTGCTCTATACGCAATAGAGGAAAATTTCACTATTTATCTCCCATGACTGGGTGCTTCATAAAATGAATTGCCATTCATTAACGCAAATGGACTACAAAAAATTAAAAATGTAAATTTCACTCAAAATGTTAAGTTTTGTAAAAAAATGAGATAAACTTGCTAAAGTGATTAATGACTCTTTAATATAAGTAACAAAACTTTTATGAAACTATTAATTTTAGGAGCTACTGGTACTCTTGGTAGACAAATAGTACGTCACGCCTTAGATGAAGGTTATGAAGTACGGTGTTTAATCAGAAGTTATACTAGAGCATCCTTCCTAAAAGAGTGGGGAGCCGAACTAATAGGAGGAAATCTCTGTAAACCTAAAAGTCTAATACCCGCCTTAGAAGGAATTGATGCAGTCATAGATGCTTCAACTTCAAGACCAACAGACTCTTTAAGCATTAAACAAGTAGACTGGGATGGAAAAGTATCACTAATTCAAGCCCTAGTAGCTCAAGGTGTACAACGTTTCATATTCTTCTCATTTTTAAATGCAGAAAAATACCCCCAAGTTCCCCTTCTAGAAATTAAGCGATGTACAGAACTTTTTATTGCTGAATCTGGCTTAAAATACACAATATTAAAACCCTGTGGCTTCTTACAAGGATTAATCGGTCAATATGCAGTGCCAATTTTAGATAAGCAAGCAGTTTGGGTACCTGGTCAAGGAACAGCTATTGCATACATGGACACTCAAGACATTGCTAAATTTGCTATCCGCGCTCTTTCAGTTCCTGAAACAGAAAATAAAAGTTTTCCAGTAGTAGGTCCTCGTGCTTGGGATGCCAATGAAATTATTCGGATGTGTGAACGACTTTCGGGTGAAAAGGCCAAAATAACTCGTACTAACATTAACCTATTGCGTCTATTCCGTCAGTTAACCAGATCATTTCAATGGGGTTGGAATGTAGCAGATAGACTAGCTTTTGCAGAAGTATTAGCTAGTAATCAGTCTTTAACAACTTCAATGGATGACGTTTATCCTGTATTTGGCATTAATCCCGAAGAAATAACCACCTTAGAATCTTATCTACAAGAATACTATAGTCGGATTATGAAAAAATTGAAGGAAATAGAATACGAACAAGCCAAACTAGGAAAAACAACCTCTAAAAATAAACCTTTCTTCTTCTAAAGTTTCTCAAACCAATTCACTTTAAAGATGTCACAAATAGTTTCAAACTATACAAACTATAATATTTGAAATAATTTCCTGAAATTACTGGAGCGTCAAAATTATGATTCTATAAAATCTGACTTTTGAGTTTTGAGTTTTGACTTCCGTGAAACGGTATCATAAACATTCAAAAGAAATATAGTCTTATATAATTAAATATCGTCTTTTGTCTCCAGAAATTTAGGCAAATATTGAGATAATCTAACTTTGTTGTTAATAATAGAAAATCAAACAATCCTCAAGAGTCAATGCTCTGATTTTAATAGGGTGAAATTCCTGGACTGATACGCTACCTCTAGACACATAAGAACCTACGTTAAAGCCTCTGTCAGTTTGACCAAGTAGAAATTGAATCAGGCAGATCATCATTCAAAGAGGAAAAGAAAAAGCACCTACCTTTTCTCTTTGACCATGAAATAGAGGGTTTTGTAGTTCACCCAGTCAGGGTAACACTGGCAAAATAAGGATATGTCTTATGTGACTATATTTTTATTAACTATAACCATCCCGAACTAGATTTTTTCGAGTGTCAAAAATAGGAATCATTTATAACGATGCTAAACCTGTAGCTTGTCGCATAACTAATGAATTAAAAGACAAGCTAGAAGCTTATGGCTATAATGTTCATCTTACCATTGGGGCTAAGGGAATCTTAGGTTCTCCTAGTCTAGAACGTCCTGTCTGTTATACTCCCATAGACCAGGTAGTTCCCTCTGGTTTTACAAAGGATATGAAATTTGCCATTGTCTTAGGAGGAGATGGCACTGTTCTATCTGCATTTCGTCAAGCAGCACCTTCCCATATCCCACTTTTAACTGTAAATACAGGTCATATGGGTTTCTTGACTGAAACTTTTGTCAATCAGTTATACCCAGCGATCGAACAAATTTTAGCTGGAAACTATGAAATAGAAGAACGGACAATGCTAGAAGTACGTCTGTTCCGAAATGATGAGTTATTGTGGGAAGCTCTCTGTTTAAATGAAATGGTTTTGCATCGGGAACCGATGACTTCTATGTGCCATTTTGAAATTAAAATTGGTAGGCACGCTCCTATAGATATTGCTGCTGACGGTATTATTATTTCTACTCCCACTGGTTCTACTGCTTATTCTTTATCTGCAGGTGGTCCTGTTGTTACTCCAGGAGTTCCAGTTTTGCAGCTCTCACCTATTTGTCCCCATTCTCTTGCATCGCGGGCTCTAGTTTTTGCTGATACTGAACCTGTAACTGTTTTTCCAGCAAGTCCAAATCGTCTGATGATGGTTGTAGATGGTAATGGAGGATGTTACGTTCTGCCAGAAGATAGGATACGGGTGAAACAATCAGATTATAAAGCACGTTTTATTCGACTTAAACCACCGGAGTTTTTTCATATTCTCCGAGAGAAACTGGGATGGGGACTACCACATATTGCCAAGCCAACTTCTGTGGAACTGCCGTGATATCCTCCCAAAACTGACCTCTACCAGATACCGAATAATTAATAATTAATAATTAATAATAAAATAATTCACCTTTAAAACCTCCCCAATAAAGGGGAAAAAGTGGTCGTTAACGCAGTTTCCCGTAGGGTGGGATGGATGGATGACCGGCGCCAGATCCAATCACCAACGCGAGAAATAAATTTTTTCCTTTTAGTCAATCCTCTCCCTAAAAAGGAAAGGTAATTATCAATTATCCATTAATGAAAGATTTCTTGTGCTGAAGCTATGTCCCATCTTGAAGAATAAAGCTTGATAAACTCAATTTTTTGCTCAAGCTCAATATAGCATTTTAATCTATTGTTGGCTGGTTTTGATTCTCAGCCTAACACCACCTTACTCTCATTTTTTGTAACGTAACAATTTTCAGTGCTAGACTAACTCAAATGTGCTAAAAAAATCAGGATTATAGTCAACTTCTGCGGGCTGAAGCCACGCAGCTTGGACGGCCCAACGTCTAACTAAGAGTTGGCTAGACTAATAAGCCAAAAACGATAACACCTCTAGGTATTTCCCTAGCCTGGACTATTTGTTGACTTCCTTGGGTCGAAGCACTGCGTAATTGCAGGACACAACGTTTTTGGTGGTAGACGGGACCGTACGGACGTTGATAACAAAAATGCGAACGTCCCTCCCTAATAGGATTATCTCCATGATTAGAGTACCAGTGTAAATTGGCAGCGAATAGGACAATTTTCTCCCAAGAAAGTTAAACTAATTCGTCGGTCAAATAAACTTGGCGTTATTTAACTTGCACTCAAGTTAAAACCTGAGTTTCGCTCCGCGACATGAAACGCCTTTCCTCCACGATGCCAAAAAAGACGTGGATTCCAGGCTCTCGACTACTTCTCTTGAGTAATCTTAAATAAATACATATTAAGTGAGTCAAAGTCATGAGTACCCTAACGGTTGACCAAAATCGTTCCGTCTTAATAATAGAGACTGATGAAATTTTAGCCCAGTATGTGAGTCTAGACTTAAAAGAGTCAGGCTATCATCCAATTGTTGCTACTAACTCTAGTATAGGTTTTCATAGAGCTATGGAGCTTCAACCTGCTTTAATTGTGATTGACCGAATGTTAGCTGGCGAATCTGGACTATCGTTGTGCAGTAATCTGAGAAAAATGGGTAACCAGAAGCCTCTGTTACTTTTGATGGCTCGCGATCAAGTTGAAGATCGTGCTGCTTGTCTAGAGTCTGGAGCTGATGATTATTTTCTCAAACCTTATCGAACTGATGACTTTTTACAATTAATCAGGTTTTATTTGCAACCTAATACATCAGACAAAGACCAGTTGATATTTGGAAATTTGATTTTGGACTTTAATAGTCGGCGGGTCTTTTGTCATGGTCGTAGTATTGAGTTGACTGTGAAAGAATTTGAACTGTTAAAGTTTTTAATGGAGCATCCTCGTGAAGTATTGAGTCGTGAACAGATTTTGGAAAATGTTTGGGGTTATAATTTTTTAGGCGAGTCTAATGTAATTGAGGTTTATATTAGATATTTACGTCTGAAAATTGAGCAAGAAGGTGAGAAGAGATTAATTCAGACTGTCCGTGGTATTGGGTATGTTCTGAGAGAAACTTAGAATTATATATAGCAATCCTCTAATATATTTGTGTATAAAAATCTTACCGCTTTTCGGGAATGGGGAATAGGCAATGGGCAATGGATAAGAGTTTCAGAATTTATTTCTAGTCTATGCAAATTGTTACAACCTATGCGCAGATTGCTATATAACTAGAAGTTGTGATTCCCTTTCACGGAACTCATGCATCAAGTGCGTAATTCTGAGGTTTTATCAGAATGTAAAATGCACATCTGACAGTAAAAAGTCAAAAGTCAAAAGTAATATTTGATGAACTGAAAACTTTGAGGCGCTCATTCAATAATTAACAATTAATAATTAATAATTACCTCTTCTTAAAAAAAAGAGGATTGGTTAAAAAGGAAATTTTTTTCTTTTTTATCCTTTAAACGAGAGGCTTTAGACCTTGATTTTTTTCGGTAATTTCAAGCAATTATTTCACATTATAAGTTTGAAAATATTTTTCAACAATTAATAATTACTTCTTCTTAAAAAAAAGAGGATTGGTTAAAAAGGAAATTTTTTTCTTTTTTATCCTTTAAACGAGAGGCTTTAAACCTTAATTTTTGGGTAATTTCAAGCAATTATTTCATATTATAAGTTTGAAAATATTTTTCAACAATTAATAATTAACAATTACCTCTTTTTGAAAAGAAGAAGATTGACTAATCATGAAAATTTTTTCTTCTCTTCATCGATTGGATATTGTTAGGAAACCCATCCATCCCACCCTTCGGGAAGCTCCGCTAACGACCGCTTTTTTATCCTTAAAAGGAGAGGCTTTAAACCTTAATTATTCGGTAAAATCTTTAAAGTGAATTGGTATTATAAAATTTGAGATAGTATTATGAGTAGTAAGTTTGGTTTATTTAAGTCTGGAATAATTCTGTTTTTGGTTGGCTGTTTGCTACAAATAATATTTGTTAATAAAATTTCACAGGCTATTAGTATTCAAGCTCAAGCTCAACAACCATCAAATTTTCAGGTATCTCAGGAAGGTCAGGTATTGCCAATTACAGCCCAAGCTCAAATATCTGGTCAAACAATTAATTTAGAGGTGGCGAAAACTCCCCAAGAGCAAGCAATGGGTTTGATGTACAGGACTGAGTTAGCTGACGATCAGGGAATGCTATTCTCTTTTGAGCCACCTCGGAAGGTGAGTTTCTGGATGAAAAATTGCAAAATATCCCTTGATATGATATTTATCAGGTCTGGTGTAGTTAAGGCGATCGCTCTTGATGTTCCTCCTTGTTTAGCCGATCCTTGCCCTCTTTACGGATCGGGTGTGCCAGTCGATAGAGTTATTGAAGTGCGGGGAGGACGTACCACGGAATTAGGTTTGAAGGTTGGCGATCAAATAATAATTACTAAAAATTAGATACAGGGAATAGGAAATAGGCGAAGCAACGATTATTTTCAGAAAGAAATCCACCTTAACGAAGTCAGAAATCAGAAGTCAGAAGTCAGAAGTCAGAAGTTGTTTTTATAACGGGGATTAGGGCAACGCTCCAAAAACATTTCGCTTTAAAAGGCGGGGTTTTATACCCAATTTTTTTGATAACTTTACGAGCATTAATACCCCAAATTTTCGGTAAAGTACAAAAATTTTTGATTTTAGGGAATAGCTTAAAAGGGAATAGGAAATAGAAAAGGCTTTGTTGTAATAGCCATAGAAAATCCGTTCCGCTCCGCTTTTCGGTTTTCAGATCCGACATGAAAGGTGAAGTTAGTGGCAGCTATATCACCCTCTTTCTATAGATTGATGCTTTATTCATTTATTGGCCAATAGTTAAATACCTCAAAGGCTTTACAGGTAAAAGTTTCAGCCTTTTTATATCAAAAATTGATGTTTGATTCATTTATTGGACAATAGTTATAGAAGTATGAAGTACAAGGATCTTGGATCTTGTGCAGTAGCTATAAGCTTTCATACAACAAAGCCAATAGAAAAGGGAAAAATACTGTATCTGATTCAATATAAGAACCTGTATATCCTCGTAGAAGAAGAAAATTATGAATTATGTTGACAAAACTTAAAAAAGCTTTTTATTATTTTATTTACTAGGTATATACACTAAGATTATTGTTTGCTATGCTAGAATATCAAATTACATTCATCAACCTAATGTTTTGTTGATTAAAGGGAAAGCTAGCCTTGTTGAGAGTCTATTTTCTGCTTGATTTGATTTAATTAATTGGTGTGAGAAAGATCGAATTTTGTGCTAGTCTAAAAACTTAGCAATTTGTTTTTATGCACAAAAATAACTACAAAAAATTGTTTGTATTGTGGCTAAAAAGATAATATACAAACATTCAAGTAAAGTTACTGTATAATCAAATGACTGAATCAAGGTTCGCCTCATAAGTAGTAACAGTTTTAATAAAACATAACTACTTAAACCCTATACCCGAACTGCTTATGTTTTTTGACTTAAGTAATAATTCAATAGCGAATTTTCTGTAATTTTGACTGGCAGCAATAGTAAGTTAGTTAAAACTTGCTATTAACTAAAATTCAGTCTTTCGTGATTGCTACTTCCTGATTACTGACCACTATTCAAAAATATTTTGTTTCAGTAGGTCAGACTTTTGAGAAGGTTAAAATATCCCCTTTCAAGTCATTGAAAAGCTGACTTCTTTTTCAGCTTCAATGTTTATAAAGCACTGCCGATTAAGGTATTTGATAGTTGTACAAATTGAAAATCTAATTGTAGTAGATTTTTACATAACTATATTAGGTGCATAACTGTCTACAGCGTAGCAGTATATATTTTCAGGAATTCTAATTTCACTAAGACTTATCTAAACTACTAACTAATTTTGCGGAATAACCGGGGTGACTTATGTAGATCCAACCGAAGGAAGTTAAAGCTATCTTGTTGTTTTGATAGATAACTTCCAGCTTTTGTTTAGTTCATCAAAAAAGTTTTTGAATTTGGTTCTAAAAAATTTACAGCTATAGAACAGATCAAAAACTGGCTGATACTCGCTTTATACATAAAAATATTGACTTTATCATAGTCAACAATTGCTTAGTCAAGGTAAAAAATATTAATTCCATTGACTTGCAAATTCTCTCAAATATCTAACGTGTATATTTTATTAAGAATAAGAATTACACAGAAAATGGTCTCTAAAAAAAAGGAGGTGAACAAAAATATGACATCAACAAACTATGCTCGCTTTATCAATTTTTTGCAAAATGAATTATCTATCTCTTCAGCTTCTATAGCAATTGCTGAACGAGCTAGTGTTACTACAGAATTACCATGTCCTCACCCAGACTCTAATGCTTTGTCAATGATTTTGTGGCAATACGGTTTAGTTACTTTAGAACAGTTAGACAAAATATTTGATTGGCTAAAAAACACTTATGATTTTAACTAAACGAAGTGGTTGGGAAATCAACCATTAGTTTAGTAGACTGACACATCTTAAATGGTGCGTTAGATGGGGAGGATGGGGAGGATGGGTAGGGACGTTGCATGCAACGTCCGTACGGGACGGTGGGGAGAAAAAGATACCTATAACCCACATTCCGTTTAAATTTTAAAGGATTGACAGATAAAGATTTTAGCCTTTTTCGGTATTAAAAAAGTACAAGGTTTTAAGCTCTTTAAAGCTCAAAAAGTAAGGATTTTAATTGACGCGAGGCAGAAAAATAAAGGGATAATTCTTCCTCCTGCCTCCTCTAAATTCCTTACTCCTCCAGTCTCGAGTCTCCTGTCTCCTGACTCCTACCCTCACCCATAAGACTTTTTCAGCAAACCCTAATTATGATTCAGTTAAAACTTTAGAAGCAGCAGTTATACCTGCTCCTGGTGTAAAAGATTTATACCCCAACTCTCCCAAAGTAGCTTCTAAAGCAGCAATAGCAGTTAGAATATCTCTTTCACAGACAAAACCCAAATGTCCAATACGGAAAATTTTCCCTTTCAAGTGGTCTTGTCCACCAGCTAAAGCAATATCAAAACGTTTTTTCATAATAGCCCGTACTTTTTCTGCCTCTACTTCTGGTGGAGGCATAACTGCTGTAACAGCAGGACTAGCTACTGCATCTGGACCTAGTAAAGGCAACCCTAAAGCTTTTACTCCTGCACGAGTTGCATTCTTTAAACGCTCGTGTCGAGCAAAAATATTTTCTAATCCTTCAGCTTGCATCATTCTAAGTGTAGCTTGTAAAGCAAAGAATAAATTTACTGGTGGGGTAAAAGGCGTAGTATTTTTAGCTGCATCTTTACGATACTTACCTAAGTCAAGATAGTAACGTGGTAACTTAGCTGTTTCATAAGCAGTCCAAGCTTTAGCTCCCACTGCCACAAAAGCTAAACCAGGAGGTATCATGTAGCCTTTCTGAGAACCAGAAGCAACAACATCAAGACCTAACTCATCTATTGGTAAGTTAACTGCCCCAAGACTGGTGACAGCATCTACTATAATTAAAGCTTCACCATGAGCTTTAACATAATTATTAATAGTTTCAATATCATTCAAAACACCTGTAGAAGTTTCGCTATGGGTAAGAATGACTGCTTTAATTTGCTTGTCTTTATCCGCTTCTAGGTGTTGACGAAATTCTTCCGTGTCTAGAGGTTTGCCCCACTCTGCTGTAATTTTCTCAACATTAAGACCATAAGCTTTGGCCACTTCTGCCCAGCGATCGCCAAATTTACCATTACATCCGCATAGTACGCGATCGCCAGGACTCAGGAAGTTAATCATACCTGCTTCCATAGCTCCAGTACCACTAGATGCTAAAATTAGCACATCATTTTTGGTTTGATGCAGCCATTTGAGGTTTTCTGTTACCTCTGCCATAATTTTGGAAAAGTCACCACTTCTATGGCCTATTGGATGTTTAGCCATTGCTAGTAATGCTGTTTCTGGTACTGGAGTTGGCCCAGGAATCATTAACATCAGTTTATCATCCATTTTTTTCTTCCTTTGTTGTGTTTTACTCTATTGATGTCTATGTTCATTTATACAGAAGTGTGTCACAGAAAAAGCTTAGTTTTTCTTTAAGATTCCTGAACTTTGAAATTCTATAAATTTTGGAAGTTTTCGTATTTTTTTTATTAATTTTCTAATAGTTATTGAATTTTAAGTTATTAATTTTTTTTCGGTAATTTTGACCCGATTTTTTTGATTATAGTTAAGTTTTTTCCTCTAGTCTAAATTCCTGATGAAACTTTCCTTTTAAGGAGAAGTTATACTCAATTTTTCTCAAAAAATTATTGATTCGTCTCTTTGCAAGTATTTTGTATCATGTCTCTTTGAAGATCCACAAGAAATAATTTTAAGGAATACGAAATAGAAAATAGGAGGTAGACAGCAGCGGGAATTATTAAAGATAATATGCTTGAGGTAAGGAGAAGATTTATATTATGGCTAATTAATGAGACTTGATATTAGCTGAAGCATTAAAGATACAATCCACAAGTTGAAATTTTATGGTGGAAAGTTTTGAGTCAACTTAAACTTCAAAAATACTTTTGTCTATTGCCTCTAAGAACCAAAAACTTTTTCACCAAACCCTAGTTGATATAGCCATTAAGTCACCAAGTCGGGAGTCATATCAAATTAGCTTAATTCGGTATAAAAAAACGTTCATTCTTCAATCATTGCTAAATATTTCTAAATTCTCTTCCTCCCTTGGGTCGGCTATCTATTACCCATATCTTTGCTTAACATCAAACTTGACAAAATAGACAAGCTATATTTCAGCAATTAACAGTTAATGATTACCTAAATAATTAAACAATTAGATAATTCAGATTTAAAGCCTCCCCTTTAAAGGTAAAAAAAAATCCTTTTAAGCAATCCTTCTATTACAAAAGAGGTAATTAATTATTAATTATTTAAACTACTTATTTCCTAGACATTTTATTACAACCTCTTCCTATTTCATATCCATAATTTTACCGAAAAAACAAGGTTGAAACCCTCTCCTTTCAAGGAGAAAAAAATCCTGTTAATTAATAATTACCTCTTCTTTTTAAGAAGAGGTAATTATTAATTGTTAATTATTAATTATTAATTATTTAAGCATCATACCCATGATTCACAAACCTAATGCCACTAAGCAGAATTAAAAATTCAAGATTCAAAATTCATGCATTATTACTTAGTAAGACTTTTAGTATTTTGTAACTGGTCAGTTATTTCTGCCATCCTGCACTAATATTGCTACATTAGTTAATATTTTTCAGCTTCATTAAGAGACCAGTGATATTCTATTGATAAATTTGTTTGTTTACAATTTTCTTCTAACTGCTTTTGCAGTACAAAAGCTTTTCTAACTGTCACAATAAGTTATTGAACTTTTTGATATTCTCTTGTATTAAAATCTACTGCCAAAATAGTATTTTTTTCTAATAACTGAAGTAGCAGTTCGTAATGAACATGAGAGGGAACTGGTATTGGTTCCATAGTTTTATCTATACAGTATATTTAGTTTAATTAAGGACTCCCCAAACTAAAGTTATAGAGATTATTGTACACAACGGCATAAATCTACATTACCTTGTTTTTGCTAGCTGACTACAGAAATATTCTTTTTTGAATCTAGCCATTTAAAAATATTCCTACAGCACAGTTAGTTCAGGTTGAAACTGAGCTATTCTATATTTTGAATTTAGTGCAGGATGGCAGAAATAAAAATTTGCAGTTACATGCATCCTAAAAGCTTTATTAACCAATACTTTTTAATTTTTAATTTTGACTTCCGCGTAGCGGTACTAGCCATTTTAAAAACATAAAACTATAGTGTTTTCACACTGAGATGTAAATCTAGATTCAGATTTTTTCTAATAAAAAAGCGTGCTGATTGAGTACCTATTCCCTTAGGTTTTTCAGTATTTAATGCTGTTTTATCTTCTTTGCCATTGCAAGAATGCACCAAACCCCCATTCCTTTTTAATAGCACTCTGTTTCCCCATCTCAAATAAAAACGCTATATATAAATCTCTGGTAGTTTCAATCTCCACTTTAAAATAGACATTCCTCTCAATCTTTATTTTCAGTAAATAACTCTAACAATGCTGTACCTGGATTTGTCTTTCTGATTAGAGATTCACCTATTAAAACAGTATTCACACCAGCATTTCTGACAACATTAATATCTTCAGGAGTATGTATTCCAGATTCACTTACCACTAAAATTCCAAGTTTTTTTAACTCTTTATTTTTAGCTTCCATCAGTTGACAAGTTGTTTGTAAATCTACTGAAAAATCTTCCAAGTTGCGATTATTTATACCAATTAATTTAACCCCTTCTATTGCCAATACCCGATCTAATTCTTGAAGAGTATGAACCTCAACTAAGGCAGTCATCCCTAAAGAATTAACTATTTTGATAAAATACTTTAAGTCTTGGTCTGATAAAATTGCTGCTATTAATAGTACAGCATCAGCTCCATGTAAACGAGCAAAGTAGATTTGATATGGATAAATTAGGAAATCTTTGCAAAGTATAGGTAAATCAACATTTGCCCTAATATTTGCCAAATTTTCAAAACTACCTTGAAAGAACTTCTTATCTGTTAAAACTGAGATACAAGTTGCACCATTTTCCTGATATGACTTAGCAATAGTAACTGGTTCAAAATCTTCTCTAATTACTCCTTTACTAGGAGAAGCTTTTTTAACTTCAGCGATTACAGCAGGTTGAGTTTTGCCTATTGATAATGTAGTCAAAAAATCTAGAGGAGGAAGCATTAAGTTAATCTTTTTTCTTAACTCAATTAAAGGTGTTTTGTCACGCCAATAATCTACCTCTTTTTCTTTATACCAAACTATTTCCTCTAGAATATTTTGAGCTTTTGACTCTGGTATAGAAACTTCATAACGTAAGTTACCCATTTCGACGGGTGGACTTGGCGGACGACGACGAATTTGCATTTATTTAAGATAAATTCCTTTGTTTTGATGATGTGTACTTGAGACTCTTCAGCTTTTTCCAGAGCCGAAAATTGGAAATTTTTCTACTCCCTAAATCCTGCCAAATTCTCTAGATTTAGAATTTACTGAAAAAGTCTTTTCTTAAAAGCTAGAGTCAGGATTCATAATTCTTGAAAAAATTTTTTACCATAGTTATTTCCCTCTACAGAAACTTCAGATAAATTCCTACATTTTGATAATTTTTACTTGAGATTTTTGAGTTTTTTCCAGAGCTGACAATTTGAAATTTTTCTACTCCCGAAATCCGGCAAAATTCTCTAGATTTAGTAATTTACTGAAAAAATCTTTTCTTAAAAGATAGAGTCAGGATTCATAATTACCGAAAAAATTCTGAACCATAGTTATTTCCCTCTCTAGAAACTTCCGATAATTTTCTACATTTTGAGAATTTTTACTTGATATCGTTTGAGCTTTTTCCAAAGTCTGCAATTTGAAATTCTGCTACTCCCGAAATCCAGCAAAATTCTCTAGATTTATAATTTACTGAAACAGTCTTTTCTGAAAAGCTAGAGTCAGGATTCATAATTCTTGAAAAATTTTTCACCATAGTTATTTCCCTCTACAGAAACTTCAGATAAATTCCTACATTTTGAGGATTTTCACTTGAGACTCTTCAGCTTTTTCCAGAAGCAACAATTTGAAATTCTGCTACTCCCGAAATCCAGCAAAATTCTCTAGATTTATAATTTACTGAAAAAATCTTTTCTTAAAAGATAGAGTCAGGATTCATAATTACCGAAAAAATTCTGAAGCATAGTTATTTCTCTCTATAGAAACTTCCGATAAATTCCTACATTTTGAGAATTTTTACTTGAGATTTTTGAGCTTTTTCCAAAGTCGGCAATTTGAAATTATGCTACTCCCAAAATCCGGCAAAATTCTCGAGATTTATAATTTACTGAAACAGTCTTTTCTGAAAAGCTAGAGTCAGGATTCATAATTCTTGAAAAATTTTTCACCATAGTTATTTCCCTCTACAGAAACTTCCGATAAATTCCTACATTTTGAGAATTTTTACTTGAGATTTTTTAGCTTTTTCCAGAGCTGACAATTTGAAATTATTCTACTTCCGAAATCCGGCAAAATTCTCGAGATTTATAATTTACTAAAAAAGTCTTTTCTGAAAAGCTAGAGGCTAGAGTCAGAATTTATAATTCTCTAAAAAATTATAAACCATAGTTATTTCCCTCTACAGAAACTTCCGATAAATTTCTACATTTTGAGGATTTTCACTTGAGACTCATCAGCTTTTTCCAAAGCCGAAAATTTGCAATTTTTCTACTCAGGAAATCCGGCAAAATTCTCGAGATTTATAATTTACTGAAAAGTCTTTTCTGAAAAGCTAGAGTCAGGATTCATAATTCTTGAAAAATTTTTCACCATAGTTATTTCCCTCTACAGAAACTTCAGATAAATTCCTACATTTTGAGAATTTTTACTTGAGATTTTTGAGCTTTTTCCAAAGTCGGCAATTTGAAATTATGCTACTCCCAAAATCCGGCAAAATTCTCGAGATTTATAATTTACTGAAACAGTCTTTTCTGAAAAGCTAGAGTCAGGATTCATAATTCTTGAAAAATTTTTCACCATAGTTATTTCCCTCTACAGAAACTTCCGATAAATTCCTACATTTTGAGAATTTTTACTTGAGATTTTTTAGCTTTTTCCAGAGCTGACAATTTGAAATTATTCTACTTCCGAAATCCGGCAAAATTCTCGAGATTTATAATTTACTAAAAAAGTCTTTTCTGAAAAGCTAGAGGCTAGAGTCAGAATTTATAATTCTCTAAAAAATTATAAACCATAGTTATTTCCCTCTACAGAAACTTCCGATAAATTTCTACATTTTGAGGATTTTCACTTGAGACTCATCAGCTTTTTCCAGAGCCGAAAATTTGCAATTTTTCTACTCAGGAAATCCGGCAAAATTCTCAAGATTTATAATTTACTGAAAAGTCTTTTCTGAAAAGCTAGAGTCAAGATTCATAATTCTTGAAAAAATTTTTAACCATAGTTATTTCCCTTTTTTCCAGAGCCGAAAATTTGCAATTGTTCTACTCCCGAAATCCTGCCAAATTCTCTATATTTAGAATTTACTAAAAACTCTTTTCTGAAAAGCTAGAGTCAGGATTCATAATTACCGAAAAATTTATGAACCATAGTAATTTACCTCTTTTTTACTGATGACTGAAAAAGTTTATTGTTAAATAGTGAATCTTAACTGAAAACTTTTAAAATTCAGACACCTGATTCCTACACTAAAGTATTACAACCTAATTAAGATTGCTATATTTTTGTGGATTTGATAGTATCAACCCTGTTAAATATACCATCAAATAGAGCAATTTCCTGAATCCTAAGCATTCAGTAGTCAGCCATCAGCTTCATTACCTTTAAAATGACGAAAAAGCAATTTAGAGATTTCAAATAATCAAAAGTATGGTTCATTAATGGATAATGAATAATGAAAATTATCTCGAATTATTAATTGGTAAAGAGAGGCTTTAAACCTCTGGAAATTAATTATCAATTATCCATTATCAATTATCAATTATCCAATAGCTAGTGAACAGTAGCTCGTTTAAATGCTTCATCCAAAACTTCCGACAAAGTAGGATGAGTATGCACATTAAAAGATAACTCATTAACAGACTGCCTTTTAGCCATAGCATTTGCTGCCTCTTGAATCAAGTCAGAAGCATGAAGACCAATAATATGTACCCCTAATAATTCTCCTGTATCCTTACGATAAATTACTTTAGCAATACCATCTGTTTCACCTTCAGCGATCGCCTTAGAATTACCCTTAAAATAAGTTCTGACACTGGCCACTTCAAATCCCTGTTCTTTGCCCAAATCTTTTGCTGCTGGTTCTGTCATACCAACATAGCTAATTTCTGGATGAGTAAAAGCTGCTGCCGGGATACTAAGATAATCAGCTTCCCGATAACGACCACAAATATTTTCCACCACCGTTACCCCTTGAGCAGATGCTGCATGAGCTAACATCATTTTTCCATTAGCATCACCGATCGCCCATAAATTAGGTACTGGTTCACCACTTGACAAAACAGCCATTTTGCTATTTACTGGAATAAACCCTCGGCGGTCAGTCTCTACCCCTACAGAATCTAGTCCCAAATCTTTTGTATAGGGAATACGACCTGTAGCAACCAGACAAGCATCTACTTCTAGAACTTCTTCTACTTCTTTAGTCTTAGTATCAGCAAGTTCAATAATTACCGGAGACCCAGGAATTACCTTCATAGCCAACTTACCAACTTTAGTCTCAATATCTCTTGACTGAATCAGAACCCTTTGGGCAATCTTAGCTATATCTGGATCGAAAGTAGGCATTAACTGATCTAATGCTTCAATCATTGTAATTTCAGACCCAAGGGCAGTGTAAATATCAGAAAATTCTAGTCCAATATAACCACTACCAATAATTGCAACCCAAGGTGGCAACCAGTCTAATTTAAGAGCATCATCACTGGTAAACACCGTCTTGCCATCCAACTCTATTCCAGGAGGAACAAAAGGTACCGATCCAGGAGCAAGTATAATATCTTTAGCAGTAAAATTTTCTTCTCCCTTGGACGTCTTAACCGTAACCTTTTGTTTTGCTGCTACCTTACCCCAACCTATAATCGTATCTACACCTAAACGTTTAAGGCTATTTGTCATATCGCCTCTTATTTTCGTAACAATGTTACTTGCATGAGAAGCAATTACCTCTCTGTCATAAGAAACATTATCTAATTGAATGCCCAGAGTTTTTAAGTGGTGAGTATCCCGTAATTCTCTAACTTTTCCAGATGCTGCCAAAAGTGCCTTAGATGGTATACAACCTCGATTAACACAAGTACCACCCATTTCTGCTACTTCTACAATAGCTGTTTTTAGGCCACAACTGTTAGCGTGTAATGCTGCACCATGTCCACCGACACCTGCACCAATAATTATTAAGTCGTAATCAAATTCTTGAGTCATCTCTGTTTTCTAAAACTTCTCAGTATGTTTGCAAAAACTATATATTAGGAATTTTTTAACTCCTTTAGCCTATCTCCCTAGAAATTAATTTAGCCTAACAAATCAGAATAAATTCTCTAAACAGAATTATTTATCAAATCAAATTAGATGTACTTATCCTGGTTTATCATCCAATTTTCAAATTCCTTTTTCCGAGCTTTAGGTACAGCCGTATAAAACACTGATGTATCATAACCTTCATTTTCAAAGCGACAAATATCAAGTGCTTGGTGATATTTGTTTTTTTGTGAAATTTCATATTTGGCATTGGTATAATATAGTTCCCATTCAGCCACTACCTAGCTCTAAATTGCTTAATAGTGGCTTCAGCTTGAATAGATATACCAAATGGTTTTTATCTATTACTTTCATCTACGCTGTTGAAACTCATCCCAATGCTAATACCTTATAATACAATAAGGCGGAAATGAAATAAATTTAATCTAGACCCAATATTTTAGAATCAGGACTTACCGAGAAAGCATAAATTAGGTTATAATAAAAGACTTTGTGCCTTGAAAAACAATAATCAGAGTAATAAACAAAGTATATTTTACTTCTAATGTCTCTATCTAAATCAACTGATTAGTTATCAGTTTAACTTTTAACTTAAATATATATTGAGGGGATAATTAATATGGATAAAAAAGAAATAGATATTCGTAATAGAGCAGCAAAAACATTTATGGATAACTTTGAGAAACAACTTGATATCGCTCTCCAAGAAACTCAAATTGAAGAGAATAATTCAGAACTCGCAAATACCCCCAAAAAATCAAAAGAATATCAGTCTGATGAAGAATTTAATCTATCAAAGTTAGAAGAAGCGATCGCTGACATAGATGAATATATTCAGACAAATCAGAAACAGCAACCATCATCTACCTCTGAATAAAAAAATCATAAGATTAGCTAAAAATAGAAAAGTATAGTCATTTCAAATAAGGATGAAACACTTTTTTTGCTGAACCCTTTCAAGGAAAGAAACACTCATCCCAGTCTTATTCATAATGACTATAATCATCAAAAAATAGGATGATATTCAAGAGAAAATTAGCTTATATAGGTTAACGGAAAGTATATCCTAAAAACCTCTTAAGTTAGCTCAACTAGATAGAAAAAATGTTAGAGAAGTTTAGGTCGTTACGTTAGAAATACAACTATCTAATATGTCAGATAAAAAAACTATAGCTATCGTTATGAATAGGAAAAATTTTTCTAATGCCAGTAATATTAACTACTATATCACTATCACTAATATAGAACACAAATATGTAACTTCAGAGTGGATATCTTCTATTTATTCGAGGGATAAATTTGGTGAAAGTTTTCTAGAGGGAAGCCAAAAGATGGTTAGGGATATAGAGAATATTAAGTTAGAGATAAAATCAGTCTAACAAGGCATTTTATTTACGGCTTACTGATTAAATCTAAATTTTTTTTACAGATAAAGGTAAGTGTCTTGTTAGGTATCAAAAAGTGCAAACTTTTAGGTTACTCAGGTTCAAAAATTTAGGATTTTTGGCGATAGTTGGATAGAAAAATCACAAGGTACGATTCTTCCGACTAACTCCTCTAAATTTCCCGTTTCTCCTGACTCCTAATTCTGTCAAAATACTTTATTCAGCAAACCCTATTTATTGCTCTGCTGATTAAATATGAAAGTATTTACAGATCAAGCTTTTAGCCTTTTTAAGTATTGAAAAAGTGGGAGATTTTGAGTTGAAAATCCTCAAAATGTTAGTCTTTTAGACGCATAGTTGGAAAGATAAATTGAAGAAGAATTCTAACTCCTAACTCCTCGAAATTCCCATTTCTACTGACTACTACAAAGAGCAAAAATATAGCACTACGCATTAAGATTAGGAAATTTGTCAATCCTGTTTGCGCAGCATGACCTAGGAAAACCCTTTTACAATCTGCTATTGCCTATTGCAAGAGTGCCTATTGCCTTTTCAAGTAGGGCTAAACTTTATTCAGCAAACCCTATTTAGTATTTTGCGCTTATACATTTATTATCTGGCATCAGTTAACTGAAGGTCTAAGAACCCATTAGGCTAACAAAGCGTTCAAGACCTGTACTAATAATTTTAATTTGGAAGCATTTCATACAGCAATCTCTGATCATTTTGTTGAGTGCTTAGATGAAAAAATCGACGTATTTACCACTTAATAAAAAAGAGAGTTTGGGATTTATTTGAGGTTAAAATTTTCTCAAGTATCCCTACTTTGATTAAGTTTGACGTTGACGTTGAACCTCATACAAAATTATAGCTGTACTTATAGCAACATTTAAAGATTCTACTCCATTACTCAAAGGAATTTTGACAGAATAATCAGCAAAATCAATCAAGTCTTTTGAAATACCAGAACCTTCATTTCCCAAAACTATTAATGTAGGTTTTCGTAAATCTATCTCCCAATAGTTAATATTTGAATTAGGAACTGTAGCTATAATTTGCAGACCTTGACTTTGTAATTCTAATACCTCAGTCTTTAGGTCTTTAGATATTGCCATAGGTAACTGAAACCATACTCCAGCTGAAGCTCGAACTACTTTAGGATGATGCAGATCTACAGTATCCGTACTTAACCACAGACCATCTATATTTGTTGCCGTAGCTGTCCTGATTATAGTACCCAAATTACCCGGATCTTGTATTTTATCTAAAGCAATTCCCAAGCTCGTAATTTTCAGACAATTTGTTGGTTTTTGTGGTGCTATAGCCACTACTCCATCAGGATTAACCGTTGTTGCTAGAGAGCTAAGAACCCTGGCACTTACTAATTCTATCCTTTGACTTTTTTGCGATACTAATTCCGATAAATATTTATGTTTTTCTTGCCACTCAGGTGTACAACAGACAGTTATAAGAGGATAATTTCTCCTACAAGCTTCTTCTAACAAATGAGTTCCTTCAACTAAAAATAATTGCTGTTCCCGCCTTCCTTTTGATTGGTGAAGTTGGCGAATTTGCTTTACCAAAGGATTTTGTAAACTGGTCAGCACTGTCAATCTTTACATCCCTTATTTAGTATTTCTATTTGAGAAGTGAAAGAGGAACGAGATGCTTTTTATATACAAGAAATACTGGAGATGTTATATCAATTCTTCAAAGTATAGCTCTACTAGGAAGCTGTAAAAAAACATTGAATTGAATATAACTTACTAAATACCGAGCATTCACGTCAACAAATAATATTTGTAACTATGAAATCTCACTCTAGAAAAGTTTCTAGTCATTAGTATTATCTACTGTTTTCTCTTGCTTGTTCTATTTTCCTTTTTCCTCCCCATTAGGTTTTTAGATTGTGTCTCTATTAAATACCCACAATAAAAATTTTAGTGAATAGGGAGCAATTTGAAAGAGAAAAACATTTTTATCATGTTTATTATTGAAATTTACACAAGTTTTAGAGTCTTAAATATAGCCAAAACTCTCTTTATGAGAGGCAAATACGTCAATATTGTTAGTCAACTAATCAAAAAAAACGGAAAGAAATACCTGTACGAAAAGCATACATTGCATTGCATCAGTATCTGTCTTCAAAGGTATTCCCCTCGGAGTATATTTAGCGAGAGTCCTTTTGCAACATCTCAGATAGATGCGGAACCCGGGACTTGAACCCGGAAGTCCTTGCGAACACTAGAACCTGAATCTAGCGCGTCTACCAATTCCGCCAGTTCCGCTAACTGACAATTCTCTATTTTTGCCGATCTATTCAAATTTGTCAATTACAATTATTTTTTTATAAGTAAAACTAAGGTTTTTCTATATTTTATTCGTAATTTCAAATCTTTTAAATTGTTACACAACTTAATAAAACGAAGCTTATTGAGAATATTCTCATTTAGTTTTACGTATTTACGTCATTTGACAGATTTAGTACAATAGTGTACATTAATGTATAATCTTGCAGGGCATTTTAACTTTATCTAAATTAGACATCTATAAATGTATTTATACCGTTAGCTGTAATCACATAATAGCTATTTCAAAAATCATAAGTAGTTTTTTTAGTTCACAAAGCTTAACACTTTTCTAAACGGTGTTTGACAAAATCAACTTTCGATGATAATTAAATCATAAGTTAATTGAATTTTTCTATAAGTGGTTTGTTTGAGAATTAATTTTACTTAGAGTTTGCTGATTAAAGCTGAAAGCTTTTTAAACTCAAGCTGTCAGCCTTTTTAGGTGTCGAAAAAGTGCCAGCTTTTAGGTCTTGAAAGTTCAAAAATTTAGGATTTTAGGCTAAGGCGAGGCCGAAAAATTAAGGGATGATTTTTCCAACTACCTTCTGACGAACTCCCTCCAACTCTTGAGTATTAACTACTCCCTACTCCCCTACGGGCGATTCGCTTGCTCGCCCCTACTCCCTGCCTTCAGCATTAGACTTTTTCAGCAAGCCCTACTTAAAGTTTGCTGATTTTAGCACTGTGAGGTATTTCAATTCCTACTACTGGGTTTGAAACCATTTTCGATTTAAAAAATCTTAAAGTATCGGTAATTTTTTTTGCCCCACTCTTGCCCAAAATGCGCTCCTTTTTGAGCATGAAGAGCTGAAAACCAGATACTTTTTCAAGAGCTAAAAAGGCTAAAACCTTTATATTTGAATTCTTTGAGATTTAATCAACAAGCCATACCTAGTAGAAAGGAATTAAATTAGCTAATCCAACTTTCTGAGTCTTTATTACTTAGATAGATCCGGAAATACTTCTCGGACAGCAGGATGAACCAAAACATGGTCTTTAACATTCAATCCCTTAGCCAATGCCGGATTCATTTCTAAAGCTTTACTACCATAATTAGCTAACTGCACTACATAAGGCAAAGTGCTATTATTCAAAGCTTGAGTAGCTGTCCAGGGAACTGCTCCTGGCATATTAGGCACTCCATAATGTACGACACCTAATTCAACATAAGTAGGATTTGTATGAGAAGTAGGACGTAGAGTTTCCACACAACCACCTTGATCTACAGCCACATCAATAATTACAGAACCAGAACGCATCTGCTCAACCAAACTTTTAGGAACTAACACTGGAGAACGACGACCAGGAACCAAAACTGCCCCTACAACTAAATCACAATCGGCTACTGCTGCTTCTATAGCAGAAGAACTACTATATAGTAACTCTACCCTTGAGCCAAATAGAGTCTCTAAATAAGCCAACCTTTCCAAATTAATATCCACAATTTGGACTTTGGCGCCCAAGCCAACAGCAATTTTAGCGGCCTCTGTACCAACTATCCCTCCTCCTAAAATTACAACCTTGCCAGGACTAACACCAGGAACTCCCCCCAATAGAACACCTCTACCACCTTGTTGCCTTTCCAAAAATCTTGCCCCAAACTGCACANTAAAGATGAGGTACAGTTACGATCCCCCTAAATCCCCCTTGAAAAGGGGGACTTTGAAGACTCCCCCCTTTTTAAGGGGGGCAGGGGGGATCTAAAACTGTATCTCACCAATTTGAGAAACGCTATACCACAAACACTAAATTACCTTATTTTTTTAGTTAAGTTTTAAGCGATCGCCTACTTTTTTGCCTTTTTTATTCTTTATGCTACTTGAGGAGTCATGTAGAAAACTTTTTTGAGAAATTACTTTTTCTTGCTTTTAAAAAATTAGGTTTGTTTTTCAGCACACCTACATTTAATCTTAGGTAAGTACTTTATACCCACCATTTTGTCAAGTTATAGAATTTCTTGAATATTTGCACTTGTTTGAATTTTGTTTTTTTGAGGTTGTCTAATTCTTGTGAAAATTAGCATATTTGAGATGAGATTAACGTGAATACTAGGTTTTAGACTTCTTGAGAAGAGTATTTTTTAGATTTATGTACAACATTGGCACAATATCTTATGTACAGATTATGATACCAAATCTCTGAAATAACGCAAGCTCGTGAAATATTTTGTCATAATCTTGAAAAAATCAGGCTTATTCGATTTAGAAAAACAATATTAAAAGCTAATGTGATTAGTAAAATCTATGATTTAGCGATCGCCCTTTACTTTTGTTTTTTGAAATTTTTTTTGCAATACTTAAGAAAAATACCACTAGAGGTAGTCAAAATTTTCCAATTGCTTTGTTATGCTATAAATATTGACGGTGATTGCTCTATCTTTGAATTTTTACCTTTTTAGAGTTAGTTGTGAGGTTTTCTACAATTTATCTAATGTTGGCTTTTATACCCGCGCTCTCCCGTAGGGGAGCGTCGGGATGAATGCCAATCAATTTTGCGGTAAATCAGACGATTCTTCTACACTTCTATCGACTTGAGATTTCTTATCCTGCGATTCAGTCGGCAAGCTGTCTATAAAATCACTGATTAGTTGGGTCATAGTTTTTTGCTGCTCAACTGCGTATAACCTAAGCTTATCTAATCTCTGCTGACTTATTCGACAATGTAATGACGTCTTCATGCTTTTGTGTTGCAATTGTGTACATAATCTATTATAGTGTAGATATGTTGAAAGTAAACACAACGTCTATAAAAGTTGAAGGCCAGATACAAATATCGAATCTACCCTAATAATATTCAGATAGTTAAGTTAAATCAGCTATTTGGCTGCTGTAGGTATGTATGGAACAATGCTTTATCCCACTGTCATCAATTATATTCCAGTGGACACAAAAAGCCAAGCTATGTTGACTTGACTAAACAATTCATAACTCAAGCCAAAAGGGAATTAATTTGGTTAAAGGAAGTTGCTTCCACCCCTTTGCAGCAATCCCTTAAAGATTTAGACCAAGCATATAAAAATTTTTTTGATCGCTGTGGTGGTAAGCGCAAAGGCATTAAAGTCAAACCTCCTAAATTTAAGTCTAGAAAATCTAGGCAATCAGCTAGATTTGTAGGGGCTAATTATAAAGTTGAGCAAGATAAAATCTATTTGCCAAAGATAGGCAAGATTAAGGTTGTTTGGTCTAGAGCTTTAGCATCAAAATCTAGTTCAGTCACAATCATTAGAGATTCGGCTAATCGCTATTTTGCTAGCTTTGTTGTTCAAACAAATGCTGAGTATTTACCCAAGTCTAATAATTCAGTTGGAATTGATTTAGGTATTTCAACATTTGCAACTTTGAGTAATGGGGCTAAGATTTTATCCCCTAAGCCACTTAAAAATAACTTGAAAAAATTAGCTAAATTGCAGCGCAAATTTAGTCGTACTGAGAAAGGGAGTAATCGTTGGGAAAAGGCTAGACTAAAAGTAAGCAAGCTTCATACCAGGATTAAAGATATCAGGACTGATTTCTTGCACAAGTTATCCACTAAATTAGCTAAAGAATACGACACTATTGTTTTAGAAGACTTGAATGTTTCTGGTATGGTTAAAAACCGTAAGTTGTCTAAAGCAATCAGTGATTTAGGTTGGCGACAATTTAGAACATTAACTGAGGCAAAGTGTAAGAAATATGGTCGTGAATTTAGAGTCATTGATAGATGGCAACCTACCTCGCAAAAATGTTCACATTGTGGCTTCAGAGGAGGCAAAAAAGAGCTTGATGTTCGTGAGTGGACTTGTTTGAATTGTGGAGCAGTCCACGATAGAGATATTAATGCTGCTGTTAATATTTTAGAAATTGTCCAACCAAAAACCAAGGTTGAAATAATTGAAGAAGTAGCAGAAATTCCTGTGCAACTATCACTTTTTGAGGAAGTCGCCGACGGACAGCGGTCGATTATATTAAAAACGGACACGGAGCCGACGTAAGACTACCCCTAAAAAGGTAGCAAACTGCAATGATGTGTCAACCCCCCCTGAGTCTTTCGTGCAGCTTAGTCTGTTCGAGTAATGGATGGGAATCCCGCGCTGTACCGCAGGTCAGCGTCGGGAGGATGTCAATCAATAATCAAATTAATGAAACCTACCCAAAAAAGATAAATCAAGAATGAAAGGAATCTGGCTAGAAAACCAACAACTCCAACTCCGCACTGACCTCCTGACACCCGAACCTCCACCAGGAGAAGCACTTGTCCGGGTCTTGCGTGCTGGTATCTGCAATACAGACCTAGAACTTCTCAGAGGTTACTATCCTTACAAAGGAATCTTAGGCCATGAATTTGTCGGTGTGGTGGAACAAGGTCCTGAAAATTTACTCAATCAAAGAGTAGTGGGAGAAATTAATGCTGCTTGTGGTAAGTGTCGCTTTTGCTTGAGCAACCAACCCACTCATTGTGAAAATCGGACAGTCTTGGGAATAGTTAACCGCAATGGAGCTTTTGCTGAATATCTGACCTTGCCAGTTAAAAATCTTCATCCTGTACCTGAAAATGTCTCAACCGATGAAGCTACTTTTACTGAACCAGTCGCAGCAGCATTAGAAATTCAGCAACAAATACAAATTTCCCCAGTAGATAAAGTTTTAGTTGTAGGAGATGGCAAACTTGGACAGTTAGTCTCACAAACTTTAGCTTTAACCGACTGTCAGTTATTGGTTATTGGTCGTCATCGGGAAAAGTTGGCAAATTTAGAAGATAGAGGAATTAAAACTGGGTTTGTTGATGCAGTTACTACAGGAGCTTTTGATATTGCAGTGGAATGTACGGGGAACCCAGAAGGATTTGCGATCGCTCGTCGCGCTCTGCGTCCCCGTGGTACTTTGGTTCTCAAAAGCACTTATGCAGGGAATCTGAGTTTGGATATTTCGTCGTTGGTGGTGGATGAAATTACTTTAATTGGTTCTCGTTGCGGACCTTTTGAACGAGCGTTAGAAATTTTATCACAAAATAAGGTAAATGTCAAGCCTTTAATTCAAGCTCATTATCCTCTAGAATCGGGAATGGATGCTTTTGCTCATGCTCAGAAGAAGGGAGTATTAAAAGTATTAGTTGATATTGGGGGAGAATAAAATAATTGATAGTGGGTGCTGATAGTGGAAATAGTTTGGTTAACTAGGATAAGGTGAGTTGGGGATAAAAAGTTTGGGCAAGGGATGGCTGGCACTTTAGTAATTGTTTTAATTGTCAAATCTTAGCCTATACTGTTTTTACTAGCTTTAACTTTCAGAGTGATTATCCTCATAAAGTTTAAAGGATTTGAATAACGGGGCATCTACATTTATGGATTTCAAAATCATATTGACCTCTAAACTATGCTATTCAATTCTATCGAATTTATGTTTGCCTTTCTGCCGCTGACCCTGTTAGTTTTTTATCAGATTGGTAGAAGAGGTTATCAAAAATGGGCAATTGCTTGGCTAGTAGCAGCCTCCTTATTTTTCTACAGTTGGTGGAACCCATCATATTTGGCCTTGCTTATCTTTTCCATCTTATTTAACTATTATCTAGGTTCTGCCCTTAGCGGTAAATTTCAGTTACCTGTGAGTCAAAAATGGCAGTTAGCTTTTGGAATTATAGTTAATCTTGCTCTAATTGGTTATTTTAAATACGCCAACTTCTTTGTCTCTACTGTCAACGACTTAGTAGGGACAAATTTTAATCTGCATCGAATTATCCTACCATTGGCCATTTCTTTCTTTACTTTTCAGCAGATTGCTTATCTAGTAGATGCTTACAGAGGTGAAACTAAGGAATACAACTTTCTAAATTACTGCCTGTTTGTGAGTTTCTTCCCACAACTTATTGCTGGACCTATTGTTCACCACAAAGATATACTACCTCAATTTGCCCAAAAATCCCTTTACAGATTCAATTATGAAAACCTGACAGTAGGGCTAACAATTTTCTCTCTCGGACTTTTCAAAAAGGTAGCCCTTGCTGATACTGTAGCTGTTTATGCAACTCCAGTCTTTAATGCTGCAGCAACTGGAGGCCAGATTGCATTCCTTGAGGCTTGGGGAGGGGTATTAGCTTATACAATGCAGCTTTATTTCGATTTTTCGGGGTATTCGGATATGGCTATAGGGGCAGCAAGAATGTTTGGTATCAAGCTACCTGTGAATTTCAACTCGCCATATAAATCAGTGAATATCATAGACTTTTGGCGTCGGTGGCACATAACCTTATCTCATTTCTTGCGGGATTATCTCTATATTCCTTTGGGAGGGAGTCGCAAGGGAAAAGTACGGCGTTTTTTCAATTTAATGATTACTATGCTGCTTGGAGGTCTATGGCATGGGGCTGGTTGGACTTTCGTTTTTTGGGGTGGGTTACATGGTGTTTACCTGATTATTAACCACCAATGGCATTCTTTCAGGCGATCGCTAGGTCACGATCTAAATAAAATTCATTGGTGGGGGAGAATTTTGGGTTGTTGGCTGACTTTTATGGCTGTGGTTGTTGCCTGGATATTTTTTCGAGCTGAGAATATGGAAGCAGCTTTCAACATTCTCCGAGGTATTAGTGGAGCTAATGGTATTGTTTTTCCTGAAAGGCTGGCTGATATGTTGGGAATCAAATTCATTCTTTCCCATCTAGGAGTAACTTTTAAAATAGGTGGAGTAACACGTCTGCTTTCTACTTATATCGATCTAATTTTTCTCTTAACTATTGCTTGGTTATTTCCCAATACTCAGGAGTGGATGGCACAATACCAGCCTGTTTTAAAGACAGAACAAAAATTGGATAATTCTCAGGGAACTTATAACTTTTGGCGCAAATTACAATGGCAACCTACACTACCTTTTGCTCTAATAGTCGGAAGTTTGATATTTTTTAGCTTAAAAACATTTTTGAGCGCTAAAGTTAGCGAATTTTTGTACTTTAATTTTTGAGAAACAAAATGGAAAAACCCTATTTTAAACAGGTTAGTTTAGGGATTTTAATTAGCTGTATACTTTTTTTAATAGTTGTTTGGTTTCAAGTTGATAGCCCTACAGAATCTTCCCGTTGGATTGACAAAATTCAGCAAATTAAATTACAGCAGGCTGATTCGATCAAAAAGCCAAAGTTAGTGGTAGTTGGTGGCTCTGGTGCTTTGTTTGGTATAAGTTGTAAAGCTATCAAGAAATCTACAGACATTCCCTGCATAAACGGAGGCACACATGCAGGACTAGACCTTGATTATATCCTGTATTTTGGTCGTCAACTTGCCAAGTCGGGAGATACTGTTATTTTGGTTTTAGAACATAGTCTTTATAGCTATGACAGTCAAATAAGTAATGTTTTAATTGATTATGTATTTAGTCGCGAACCCCAGTACATCCTCTCCCTTAATTTCATGGAAAAAATAAGATTCATTGGAGGTCTTTCTTTCAAGAGAATAGCTTTGGGCTGGGTGTCTAAGTTGACAAAAAACCAAAAAATTACTACTGGTTATCAAGCTACAACGATTAATGAATATGGAGATGAAACAGATAATCTTGAAGTTAAGATGACAAATGTTCATAAGCAACAAATTGCACGACTAAAACCCATGAAGTTTGGTAAGCAATATTTACTCTCTGCTGAAGCCCAGAAAATTATCCGTGAATTCGTAAATTGGTGTCATCAAAATAACATTGAGGTTATTGCTAATTGGCCTAATACAGTTTGGTTTGAAGAATATAAAAAACCTGAAGCCGAAAAATACTTTCAAAGCATCCAAGATTTTTATCAATTGATTGAGGTTCCTATTATAGGTAAACCTATAGATTTTATGTATGACACATCTTTCTTTTACGATACAACTTATCATCTCAATGATCGGGGAACTCGCCTAAGAACTAAAAAATTAATTGAATTAATCCAGCCTTATTTGGATAAATTACTTCCTTCCCCCTAGAATATTTATAATTTAGTAAACAAAACTATATTGATCTTATTCAGACTGTATCATAATTATTTTTGATTATCACTTCCCTACTCCCCTACTCCCTACTCTCTGTTAGGAATTAACCTTATCGTACCAACTCACAAATTTAGGTTCATATCAATACAATTAATTGCTTTTTCTGAAAGAGCAACTTGAGGGCGTACAGGATATTTTAGATGATAATCTCCAGTCAAAAATAGACAATTAGGACAGGGAATATTGTGCATCCTTTGAGCGCGACGGACTGAATCAGCGATCACCCCATCTATACTCCAAACCATTACAATTAATTATCAATCCCCAAGCAAAGAGAAAGCAAAGAGGAATCAAAAATGGCTGTATGGCATGAATTACAAAGTAAAGAAGTTGAAACATAGCCAGTTAAACATAAAATTAGATAATTTTAAACTTAACCTAATTTAATCTAATTTTTAAGAATATCTAAAGTTGAAAGCTTAAATCCCGATAGGATGAAACTATAGACTATAGACAATTGTTCACTATAAACAATATAGGAAGTTAAGCTATGGCCTTAAGACTAGGTGACACAGTACCCAACTTTACTCAAAATTCTTCTGAAGGACAAATCAGCTTTTACGACTGGGCAGGGGATAGTTGGGTAGTACTATTCTCTCACCCTGCTGATTTTACACCAGTTTGTACAACAGAATTAGGCACGGTTGCCAAACTGAAACCAGAATTTGACAAGCGTGGAGTTAAAGTTATTGCTCTAAGTGTGGATGACGCAGAATCTCACAAAGGTTGGATTGGGGATATTAATGAAACCCAAAGTACAACTGTTAATTATCCTATTTTGGCAGATGTGGATAAAAGGGTTTCTGACTTGTACGATATGATTCATCCTAACTCTTTAAATAATCTGACAATTCGGACTGTTTTTATCATCGACTCTCAAAAGAAACTCCGTCTTTCTATTACTTATCCTGCAAGTACAGGTCGTAATTTTGATGAAATTCTCAGAGTAATTGACTCTTTACAACTAACAGATAATTATCAAGTTGCTACTCCTGTAAATTGGAATGATGGAGATGATTGTGTGATTGTTCCTTCTCTGAAAGATCCAGAAGTATTGAAAGAAAAATTCCCTAAAGGTTACACAGAAGTTAAGCCATATTTACGGATGACTCCTCAACCTAATAAGTAAGTAGATTTATAATTGAATTTAAGGATTAAGAGTTTGACTAAGATTCTTAATCCTTAATTATTTTAAGCATTCAGCATTCAGCTTTTAGCTATAGCAATCATATTTCAGTTGTGAGATTTTAGTAGTAATTAGGAGTCAGGAGTCAGAATATGAAAGAATTTTGATTGAGCTTAATGGTTCTTAAATTCTATCAAAATCATTCCTGATTGCTATATCAGCTATTAACTTATTATTTTAGAACTAGAATTTAAAATTATGTTTGTTTAGTATTCCGCAGAAAAGAAAAAGGTCACTAGCTAACTAAGTCAAGTTATGACCTTCATGCATCTGAATACTTACATTTTAGGAGGAAAAATATGATTGAAGAACCGATTATTTTACAAATGCTTCCAGATTTGAAAATGACAGAGGAACAATTGTTTGAATTCTGTCAAATTAATCGAGATTTACGCATAGAAACTAATAAATTTGGAGAGTTATTAATTATGTCTCCCACTGGTTCAGAAACCGGAAATAGAGAAGGTAATACTTTTGGGCAGCTATGGGTATGGTCAGAACAAGATGGTACAGGTATAGTTTTCAGTTCAAGCACTGGATTTACTCTTTCTACAGGAGCTAAAAAATCCCCTGATGTTTCTTGGATAAAATTAGAAAGATGGAATAGTTTATCCCAAGAAGAAAAAGAAAAGTTTGCTCCTATTTGCCCGGATTTTGTAGTGGAATTAATGTCGCCTTCTGATAATCTGAAAACCCTGCAAGAAAAAATGACAGAATATATGGAAGAACCGGGAGTAAAACTAGGTTGGTTAATCGATAGAAAAGGGAGAAAAGTTTATATTTATCGTCCTGGAATGCCTACCGAATGTTTAGAAAATCCTGAGAGTGTAAGTGGAGAACCAGTATTACCTGGATTTGTTTTAAATATGAGCAAAGTTTGGTAAAAAAGTTTGGTAAATAGGACAGAAAATTATGATTGATGATTTGATGATTTTACAAATACCTCCAAGCTTAAAAATGACAGACGAACAATTTTTTGATTTCTGTCAAGTTAACCGAGATTTACGCATAGAAACTAATAAATTTGGAGAGTTATTAATTATGTCTCCCACAGGTTCAGAAACAGGAAATAGAGAATTAAATATATGTGTACAACTAGGGTTATGGTCAGATGAAGATGGTACGGGTTTAGCTTTCAGTTCCAGCACTGGATTTACTCTTTTTACAGGAGCAAAAAAATCTCCTGATGCTGCTTGGATAAAATTAGAAAGATGGCAGAGTTTATCTCAAGAACAGAAAGAAAAGTTTGCTCCTATTTGCCCAGACTTTGTAGTGGAATTAATGTCGCCTTCAGATAATCTGAAAACTCTACAAGAAAAAATGACAGAATATATGGAAGAACCGGGAGTAAAACTAGGTTGGTTAATTGATAGAAAAGGGAGAAAAGTTTATATTTATCGTCCAGGAATGCCTACCGAATGTTTAGAAAATCCTGACAGTGTCAGTGGGGAACCAGTATTACCTGGATTTGTTTTAAATATGAGCAAAGTTTGGTAAATAGGAGGAAAAAGTATGTGGTCAAATCCAATTGTTTTAAAAATACCTTCAGATTGGAATATCACAGAGGAAAAGTTTTTTGAATTCTGTCAAATTAACCGAGATTTACGCATCGAAACTAATAAATTTGGAGAGTTATTAATTATGTCTCCGAGTGGTTCAGAAACTGGAAATCGCAGCCTCGGTATAGCAGCACAATTATATTTTTGGGCAGAAACAGAAGGTAATGGTATTGCGTTTGATTCCAGTGCCGGATTTACTCTTTCCACAGGAGCAGAAAAATCTCCTGATGCTTCCTGGATAAAATTAGAAAGATGGCAGAGTTTATCTCAAGAACAAAAAGAAAAGTTTGCTCCTATTTGCCCAGACTTTGTAGTGGAATTAATGTCACCTTCAGATAACCTAAAAACTCTCCAATCAAAAATGACAGAATATATGGAAGAACCAGGAGTAAAATTAGGTTGGTTAATTGATAGAAAGCAAAGGAAAGTTTATATTTATCG
>NZ_JAAHHT010000014.1:0-17678 GCF_010672085.1 Okeania sp. SIO3I5 | reverse complement strand
TGGAATTAATGTCACCTTCAGATAACCTAAAAACTCTCCAATCAAAAATGACAGAATATATGGAAGAACCAGGAGTAAAATTAGGTTGGTTAATTGATAGAAAGCAAAGGAAAGTTTATATTTATCGCCCAGGAATGCCTACGGAATGTTTAGAAAATCCTGAAAGTGTAAATGGAGAACCAGTATTACCTGGATTTGTTTTAAAGATGAGCAAGATTTGGTAAATAGGAAGAAAAATATGCTTGAAGAAACAATGAATTGGTCAGATGAAGATGGTACGGGTTTAGCTTTTAGTTCGAGTACAGGATTTACTCTTTCTACAGGAGCTAAAAAATCTCCCGATGCTGCTTGGATAAAATTAGAAAGATGGCAGAGTTTATCTCAAGAACAAAAGGAAAAGTTTGCTCCTATTTGCCCGGATTTTGTAGTGGAATTAATGTCACCTTCAGATAATCTGAAAACTCTCCAAGCAAAAATGACAGAATATATGCAAGAACCAGGAATAAAACTCGGTTGGTTAATAGATAGAAAAGGGAGAAAAGTTTATATTTATCGCCCAGGAATTTCTACAAAATGTTTAGAAAATCCTGAGAGTGTGAGTGGGGAAGCAGTATTGCCTGGATTTGTTTTAAAGATGAGCAAGATTTGGTAAATAGGAAGAAAAATATGCTTGAAGAAACAATGATTTTACAAATGCCTCCAAGTTTAAAAATGACAGAGGAACAATTTTTTGAATTTTGTCAAGTTAACCGAGATTTATGCATAGAAACTAATCAATTTGGAGAGTTATTAATTATGTCTCCCACTGGTTCAGAAACCGGAAATTGAGAATTTAATTTTTGTGGTTAGTTATGGGTATAGTCAGAAAAAAATGGTACAGGTTTAGCTTTTAGTTCAAGCACTGGATTTACTCTTTCTACAGGAGCTAAAAAATCTCCTGATGCTGCTTGGATAAAATTAGAAAGATGGAATAGTTTATCTCCAGAACAAAAAGAAAAATTTACTCCTATTTGCCCAGACTTTGTACTGGAATTAATTTCACCTTCAGATAATCTGAAAACTCTTTAAGCAAAAATGACAGAATACATGGAAGAACCGGGAGTAAAATTAGGTTGGTTAATTGATAGAAAGCAAAAGAAAGTTTATATTTATCGTCCTGGAATTTCTACAGAATGTTTAGAAAATCCTGAGAGTGTAAGTGGAGACCCAGTATTGCCAGGATTTGTTTTAAATATGAGCAAAGTTTGGTAAAATCTGATTTGGTAAATACTAAATAGTAGATTGGGAAAAAAATGGATATTAAACAAGGCTTTGTTGGTAGTGTTGGTAATACACCATTAATTAGATTAAATAGTTTCAGCGAAGAAACTGGATGTGAAATTTTAGGCAAAGCAGAATTTCTTAATCCAGGGGGTTCGGTAAAAGATAGAGCAGCACTTTATATTATTAAAGATGCAGAAGAAAAAGGTTTACTGAAACCTGGTGGAACAGTAGTTGAAGGAACTGCTGGTAATACAGGAATAGGTTTGGCGCATATTTGTAATGCTAAAGGTTATAAGTGTTTAATTGTTATTCCGGAAACTCAATCTATTGAAAAAATGGATGCTTTGAGAACTTTAGGTGCGGAAGTTAGACCTGTTCCAGCAGTTCCCTATAAAGACCAAAATAACTATGTGAAAATGTCAGGTAGATTAGCATCGGAAATGGAAAATGCTATCTGGGCAAATCAGTTTGATAATTTGGCAAATAGAATCGCTCATTATGAAACAACCGGACCGGAAATTTGGGAACAAACTGATGGAAAAGTAGATGGTTGGGTAGCTGCTACTGGTACAGGTGGAACTTTTGCTGGTGTGTCATTATTTTTAAAAGAAAAAAATCCGCAAATTAAAACTGTTTTAGCAGACCCCATGGGAAGCGGTCTTTATAGTTATGTGAAAACTGGGGAAATTTCTAGCGAGGGTAATTCTATTACTGAGGGTATTGGTAATAGTCGGGTAACGAAAAATATGGAGAATGTGCCGATTGATGATGCGATTCGAGTTGATGATCAAGAAGCGGTAAGAGTGGTTTATCAACTGTTAAGAAAAGACGGTTTATTTATGGGTGGTTCTGTAGGAATTAATGTTGGTGCAGCAGTAGCTTTAGCAAAACAAATGGGTCCTGGTCATACTATTGTGACTGTATTATGTGATAGTGGTTCTCGTTATCAATCAAAATTATTTAATCGTGAGTGGTTAACTGCTAAAAATTTATTGCCGGATGAGGCATAATTTTGAGAATTTATGGTGGAAAATATTCAAGTTGAGAGACTTTTATTAGTCTGTCAAAATCGCACTTGTCGGAAACAAGGTTCGTTCAATAATTAATAATTAACAATTAATAATTAATAATTAATAATTACCTCTTCTTAAAAAAAAGAGGATTGGTTAAAAGGATTTTTTTCTTTTTTCCTCCATGAAAGGAGAGGCTTTAAACCTTATTTTTTCGGAAAAAGTATGAGCTGCTTTTCAGGCATTTTATATTCTTGATATTACTATTCAAAAAAGTAGATGTTTGGGAAAATGTGGCAGCGGACTAATGGTTTTAGTTTTACCAGAAGAAGTTTGGTATAGTCGCGTTTATTATCAAAATATTTCAGTAATTATGGAACAACATTTCCTGAGTATACTACCTGTTAAATAAATGCTTTATTCTAAGTTTCATTTGATTAAATAGTAATTAAATATAGCAGTACAAGTCAAGGCGAGAAAAAGATTTTAAATTCTACATTAATACCTGGATAAAACTCTTTTCGAGAATCTCCTAATTTTAGGTCTTAACTTATATTTGTAGTGCTATATCTGAGAAATATTACCTCTACTAATAACTTTAAAAAAATTCTTACTAAAGCTTAAGTCGGTAGTGAGATTACTTTAAAAGTTGCCTACCATAAATCATTACTGTAGCGAACATTTAGGAAATTGGGATAACGAGACTTTAAGGAATTTATTTTATGGAACAATCAAAACTTAATCAATCACAGTTTATAACTTCTGCCTAAAGTCAGAGGCTTGAAATAAGGAAAATATTTTTGATTTTTTCATGGTTGTACGAACGAGGCTTGAATCCTTAATTAAACAATTATTGAAATTCAATTAGAATCAAAATTTTTGAACTTTGAATTTAAAATTCAAAAAATGCTCAAAATATTAGTTGGTTGTATTTTGTTTTTCAGAAGTTTTGAAAATATTAGTTTTGGGGTGGCGATCGCTTATCTGAAAAAAATTATGCTATTTAACCATAATTTGATAAAAATAAGTCAATGAATAAAAAATTTCAAGAATTTAATGAACAACGTATCCTTTCCCATGGAAATCAAAAAGAAAGTCTTGAAGAAACTATAGATAGGATAAAAAAAAGAATTATTAATACTGGAGATAAACCCCATGTTACTGTTGCTAGACAATTGGAATTTATTAATGAATTGGCAAGTTTTCCTTTAGGGAAATTTTTATTACAAAATAGAGGTTTAAATGGCTATTGGATAGATTATCTAATGGAACATCCGTATCAAGGAAGGGTGAAAGGTATAGATACAAAAGGTCGTAGTTTAACAAAATTTGAAAAGTATTTATTGGATAATGATCCTATTTTCCTTGCTACACAAGAAAGATATATCAATTGTGGTAAAGTTATTCAGAATTATTTACAAGAAGGTTTAGTTTTTGCTTCCTTACCTTGTGGAGGAATGAGAGATTTGTTGAAGTTGGATTTTTCAGGGGTAAATAATTTACGTATAGTCGGAATTGATATTGACTATGAAAGTTTAGAATTGGCAAAAAAATTAGCTGAAGAATATGGGTTATCTGAAAAAGTAGAATTCCATCACCAAGATGCTTGGAAGTTGCCCTTTGAAGATGAATTTACACTATTAATCAGCAATGGTTTAAATGCTTATGAACCAGATGATAACAAACGGACAGACTTATATCAACAGTTTTTCCAAGCATTAATACCAGGAGGTATCTTGGTAACTAGCTTTATTACTCCACCCCCAGATTTATACTCCTATTCTGAATGGGATATAAATCAGATTAATTCAAAGGATTTATTACTTTCAAAAATTATATTTTTGGATATATTGGATTTTAAAGTTACAGGATTGAGAAGTTCATTAACGACAAAATTACAATTACAAACTGTTGGTTTTGATGACATAGAATTAATTTGGGATAATGCTAGAATATGCCCAATAGTAGTGGCACGTAAACCTAAATAAGTTATGGAAAAACCATTACTTTTACAGATATTCAGCAGTTAATCAAATTAACAGTGAATTTAATTAAAGTAAGCTAATGACTCAACAATCTCAAGAACTTAATGAACAACGTATCCTTTCCCATGAAAATCAAAATGAAAGTCTTGAAGAAACTATAGAAAGGATTAAACAAAGAATTATTCAGACTGGAGATAAACCCCATGTTACTGTTGCCAGACAATTGCAAATTCTCAATCAATTAGCAGATTTTCCTTTAGGGAAATTTTTATTACAAAATGGAGGTTTAAATGGCTATTAGACAGATTATGTAATGGAACACCAATATAGAGGAAGAGTTACTGGTATTGATGCACAAGATTGTACTTTAAAAGAATTAGAAAAATTTATTTTGGAGAGAAATGATCGTGTTCTTGCTACGCAACAAAGATATGTCAATTTCGGTAAAGTTATTCAGAATTATCTGCAAGAGGATATAGTTTTTGCTTCCTTACCTTGTGGGGTAATGAGAGATTTGTTGAAGTTTGATTTTACTGGAGTAGATAATTTTCGTTTAGTGGGGATTGATATTGACTTTGAAAGTTTAGAATTGGCAAAAAAATTAGCTAAATAATATGGGTTATCTGAAAAAGTAGAATTCCATCAGGAAGATGCTTGGAATATGCCTTTTCAAAATGAATTTACACTATTAACTTGCTATGGTTTACATATTTATGAACCCGATGAAAGAAAATTCACCGAGTTATATAAACAGTTTTTCAAGGCATTAATGTCAGGAGGCATATTAGTAACTAGCTTTACAACCAAATCCCCAGATGTTAACCCTAATTCAGAATGAGATATGAGTCAGATTAATTCAGAATATTTGCTACTTTCAAAAATTATATTTTTTGATATATTAGATGTTAAATTTACAGCTTTTAGAAGTTCATAAACAACAAAATTACAACTATAAACTGTTAGTTTTGATGACATAGAATTTATTTGGGAGAATGCTAGAATGTACCCAAAAGTAGTGGCGCGTCAACCTAAATAGAGTGTGGAGAAGCTGTTGATTTTACAGATATTCAACAGTTAATAAAATCAACAATGCAATTTAATTAAAATAGAATTATGACTAAACAATCTCAAGAATTTAATGAACAACGGGTTCTCTCTCATGGAAATCAAAATGAAACTATTCAACAAACCATAGACAGAATCAAACAGAGAATTATTCAGACTGGAGATAAATCTCATGTTACTGTTGCTAGACAATTAGAACTTCTGAATGAATTAGTAGGTTTTCCTTTAGGACAATTTTTATTACAAAATAGAGGTTTAAATGGCTATTGGACAGATTATGTAATTGAACATCAGTATCAAGGAAAGGTGACAGGTATTGATAGGGAAGGTCGTAGTTTAACAGAATTGGAAAAATTTTTGTTGGATAAAAGTTTCTTGGCGACACAACAAAGATATGTCAATTTCAGTAAAATTATTCAGAGTTATGTGAGAGATAATTTAGTTTTTGCTTCCTTACTTTGTGGGGTAATGAGAGATTTGTTGAAGTTGGATTTTACTGGAGTAGAAAATTTTCGTTTAGTGGGAATTGATATTGACTTTGAAAGTTTAGAACTGGCAAAAAAATTAGCTAAATAATATGGGTTATCTGAAAAAGTATAATTCCATCAGGAAGACGCTTGGCATATGCCTTTTGAAAATGAATTTACACTATTAACTTGCCATGGTTTACATATTTATGAACCCGATGATGAAAAAGTCACCGAGTTATATAAACAGTTTTTCAAAGCATTAATGCCAGGAGGCATATTAGTAACTAGCTTTACAACCAAATCTCCAGATGTTGACCCTAATTCAGAATGGGATATGAGTCAGATTAATTCAGAAGATTTATTACTTTCAAAAATTATATTTTTTGATATATTAGATGTTAAATTTACAGCCTTTAGAAGTTCATAAACAACAAAATTACAACTGCAAACTGTTGGCTTTGATGAGATAGAATTGATTTGGAATAATGCAAGAATTTACCCAACAGTAGTGGCGCGTCAACCTAAATAGAGTGTGGAGAAGCTGTTGATTTTACAGATATTCAACAGTTAATAAAATCAACAATGCAATTTAATTACAATAGAATTATGACTAAACAATCTCAAGAACTTAATGAACAACGTATCCTCTCTCATGGAAATCAAAATGAAACTCTTCAACAAACCATAGAAAGGGTTAAACAGAGAATTATTCAGACTGGAGATAAACCCCATGTTACTGTTGCCAGACAATTAGAACTTCTCAATGAGTTAGTAGGTTTTCCTTTAGGAAAGTTTTGGTTACAAAATCGTGGTTTAAATGGCTATTGGACAGATTATGGAATAGAACATCAATATCAAAGAAGGATTAGTGGTATTGATACAGAAGGTCGTAGTTTAACAGAATTGGAAAAGTTTATATTGGACAAAAATCCTTTTCCCCTTGCTGCGCAACAAAGATACATCAATTGCGGTAAAATTATTCAGAATTATGTGCAAGAGGATATAGTTTTTACTTCCTTACCTTCTGGGGTAATGAGAGATTTGTTGAAGTTGGATTTTACAGGTGTGGAAAATTTTCGTTTAGTGGGAATTGATATTGACTATGAAAGTTTAGAGTTGGCAAAAAAATTAGCTGAAGAATATGGGTTATCTGATCAAGTAGAATTCCATCAGGAAGATGCTTGGAATCTGTCTTTTAAAGATGAATTTACACTATTAAATAGCCATGGTTTAAATATTTATGAGCCAGATGATGATAAAGTAACGGAGTTATATCACCAGTTTTTCCAAGCATTAATCCCAGGAGGTATATTAGTCACTAGCTTTATGACTCCATCCCCAAATATTGACCCCAATTCAGAATGGGATATGAGTCAGATTAATCCAGATGATCTATTGCTCTCAAAAATTATATTTTTTGATTTAATAGATATAAAATTTACAGCATTTAGAAGTTCCTCAACCACAAAATTACAACTACAAACTGTTGGTTTTGATGACATAGAATTGATTTGGGATAATGCAAGAATATATCCTACAGTAACAGCACGGAAACCTAAATAAGTAAGCATTCAGCGGTCAGCTATCAGCTATCAGCTATAAGTTATTAAGTAGCTAAGTTGGATTAGGAGTTGCTCTCTTAATCTCAAAGCATTGAGAGAGAAATAAGGTGCTTTTGAAATTAGTCATTAACTAACCTTAAGTAACTTGTTAATTCTTACGGTAGAAGTTGATTATTTAACAAAAAAAAATTGGCTGGTATTCCAACTTGAGAAATAAATTTTGTGCAACAAAACTTCCTACCTAACAAATTTGTTTACCCCACTGAAATATTAATAGTTGAATTGATTTACAAAATGTTATAATCTACTAAGCAAAATAAGTAAATGGACAACAAAGATTGAGATTTAGCATCATTGAAATGATGTAATTAATTCTGTCAGACTACTTATGTTATAGGAATCAAAGGGTATTAAATTATGGCATACGATTACGATTTATTTGTGATAGGTGCAGGTTCAGGAGGGTTAGCATCTTCAAAAAGAGCAGCATCTTATGGAGCAAAAGTAGCGATCGCTGAAAATGATTTAGTTGGAGGGACTTGCGTTATTAGAGGATGTGTACCGAAAAAACTGATGGTTTACGGTTCGAGATTTTCTCACTTATATAAAGATGCGGTGGGTTATGGTTGGAGTGAAGTAGAACCTAGTTTTGATTGGCATAAATTAAGAGATGCTGTGAATACTGAAGTTCTACGTCTGAATAAATTACATATCACTTTCCTAGAAAAAGCAGGGGTAGAGTTAATAGAAGGATATGCCAAATTTCTTGACCCCCATACTGTAGAAGTAGGCGATCGGAAGTTTACAGCAAATAAAATTTTAATTGCTGTTGGTGGTAAACCAGAAAAAATCAATATTCCCGGAATTGAACATAGTGTTACTTCTCGTGAAATGTTCCACCTCACAGAAAAACCAAAAAGAATGGCAGTTTGGGGAGGCGGTTATATCGGTGTCGAATTTGCTGGAATTTTAAATGGTTTAGGCACCGAAGTTACTCAAATTATTCGTCGAGATTTAATTTTACGAGGATTTGACGAAGACATTTGCAGCAATATTCAAGAAGGAATGACAAAACATGGCATTAACTTCCGCACCAATACAAATGTAGAAAAAATTGAGAAAGTTCCAGAAGGGTTAAAAGTTCACTTGAGTGGAGAAAACGCTGAACCCTTAATAGTTGATACATTCCTCTGCGCAACTGGTCGTAAACCAAATTTAGCAGGTTTAAATCTAGAAAATGCTGGAGTCGAAACACTCAGAGGTGCAGTTGCTGTGGGTAACAACTGTCGCACGACTCAACCAAATATTTACGCTGTGGGAGACTGTATAGATAAAGCAAATTTGACCCCAGTTGCTATTGCTCAAGGTCGCGCTTTTGCTGATACTGAATTTGGTAATATTCCCAGAGCAATTTCTCTAGAAAATATCCCCACTGCTATTTTCTCAGATCCAGAAGGAGGAACAGTAGGTCTGACAGAAGCAGCAGCAAGAGAAAAATTTGGAGACTCCATCAAATGTTACCGCGCCAAGTTTCGCCCAATGTTCCACAGTTTCACAGGTGCAGAGGATAAAGTAATGGTGAAATTGGTGGTCGAAGGTAATACTGACAGAGTTTTAGGAGTACACATGGTCGGTAAAGATGCTGGTGAAATTATCCAGGGTATGGCGATCGCTGTAAATATGGGCGCAACCAAAGCAGACTTTGACCGGACTATTGGTATTCACCCTTCCACTTCAGAAGAGTTAGTAACTCTACGTTGAAGAATTTAGAATTTAGAATTCAGAAGTTAGTAGGGGTGATTTGCTGCAGAGTTCTCCGCAAACGCGAATTACCCTTGAGGAATTTAGAATTTAGAATTCAGAATTCAGAACTGGAGTTTAGACACTACATATAGTAGAAAATCTGGATAAAAACTCAGACGTCTTAGTATATGTAGTGTTGAGAACTAATTTATTGTCTCAGTTCTGAGATAGAGAGGAGCGATCGCTATTTTCTCTAGTTTAATGTAAGGAGCAAAATGTATAGGACTTAGGGAAAGACACTACATATAGTAGAAAATCTGGATAAAAACTCCAACGTCTTAGTATATGTAGTGTTTATAAATAATTTATTGCCTCAGTTATCAGATAGAGAGGAGCGATCGCTATTTTCTCTCATTTAATGGAGTAGGCAAACATATAGAACTTAGGGAAAGACACTACATATAGTAGAAAATCTGGATAAAAACTCCAACGTCTTAGTATATGTAGTGTTTATAAATAATTTATTGCCTCAGTTATCAGATAGATAGGAGCGATCGCTTGAGGAATTTAGAATTTAGAATTCAGAATTCAGAATTCAGAAGTGGAGTTGAGACACTACATATAGTAGAAAATCTGGATAAAAACTCCAACGTTTTAGTATATGTAGTGTTGAGAACTAATTTATTGCCTCAGTTCTCAGATAGATAGGAGCGATCGCTATTTTCTCTGGTTTAATATAAGGGGCAAAATATATAGAACTTATGGAAAAACACTATATATAGTAGAAAATCTGGATAAAAACTCCAACGTCTTAGTATATGTAGTGTTTAAAACTAATTGATTGTCTCAGTTCTGAGATAGAGAGGAGCGATCGCTTGAGGAATTGAGAATTGAGAATTCTGAAGTGGAGTTGAGACACTACATATAGTAGAAATTCTGGTGAAAAACTCCAACGTCTTAGTATATGTAGTGTTGAGAACTAATTTATTGCCTTAGTTCTCAGATAGATAGGAGCGATCGCTATTTCCTTTCGTTTAATGCAGGTAAGTTGTTAACTATTTTGACTGTTTCTAGACTTACTCTGACTACCCTTTTTACTAAGTTTACTATGTAACGGGATTCTTCTGACCAGTTGTTAGGGTCGTTGACTATTCCACTATTTTTATCTTTGGTAATTTTATATCTTTCTATTACCCATTCTAATGCTGATTTTCCATTAACTATATATTGGTAAGTTTCTAGGGGAATTTGTGATAAGGTCAGTTTACTGTTATAGATAATGATGGTTTTATCTATGCCGTTTTTGTTTTTACCAAATGTCATTTTTTCGACTCGATAATCTTCTTCATCTAAGAATAAGTCTTTTTTAAATTCTTCTAATTCATAAGGTTCTATAGTTTCATACTTTAAATGCCAATATGCTAATTCTTTTCCTGCTTTACTGAATTTCCCAAAATTTTTGGTGTAGGGAATGCGGGGTAACATTTTTTTTAGGTCTGCTGCAAATCTTTGTTTATATTCTGGAGAGTGGAGAACTCCATAAATGTAATAAAAGATGTCTTGTTTAGTGATGGTTTTTTCTTTATATTCTGTCTGGAAGTCTTTTAATATAGTGTCGGGAATATTTGATTTTTGGTGTATTCTTCCGTGTTGGTTGTGGCAAATAGTTCGCCTAAGTCGCTTTGTTTTGCGTAGGTATATAAAGGAAAACATTGACTTTTTGAAACTAATTCTAAATCAGGTAAAAAATTAGTTATTAAAGCTGAAAAATCTTTTGTTGAACCAATTCCAGTTACACAAATTGCTAAATTTTCTACGTTTTGATTAGGAAATATTTTTGGCATTTGGTAAACACAGTTATTTAGGTATCTATTAAAGTAATAAATGTGTTTACAAAAAGGGCGGTAAATTCCTTTCGTTACTTCATCTTGATTAAATATATGTATTTTAAATTTACCGCAATCATCTTTTAATTCTCTTGTCCAACTAATCTTTTTAACATCAGTATCAATAAAACTTTCTACCTGTTTTTTTCTTTGTTCAGCATTAGTCAAAGTTTGACCTTTTATATATTTTTTAAACCCTTCAACTTGTTGATTATAAAAATCAATCATTCTCGTCATATTATCAACAACTGATTGATGGGAAAAATTATAAACCCAAGTATCTCTACAAGTCATTACTCCTCTTGAATACACATCAAAAATAGTTTTAGTAGTTGCATTTTTCTTATCTCCTAAAGAAATAAAAGTTTCAAAAATATCATTACGTTGATTAATCCAATCATAATTTTCA
Source organism: Okeania sp. SIO3I5 (assembly GCF_010672085.1). Lineage (GTDB taxonomy): Bacteria > Cyanobacteriota > Cyanobacteriia > Cyanobacteriales > Microcoleaceae > Trichodesmium. The sequence goes on along the minus strand of NZ_JAAHHT010000014.1, from coordinate 6,285 downwards.
TTCGGTGTTATTTCTTGCCATGGGATAGTTGAAATATCAGCAAAATCTTTAATGGTATGTAGTTTCTGTTCCCGACTTAAATAATCACCAATATCATAATAAAATAATTTACTTTCCTGTTTTTTCTCAGGATTTTTGATTAACAAAATAATAGCAATAGTAGCACGACTACCTGAACCAAAAATTTTACCTCCTTCTTTTCTTGATTGTTCTCCAGAAGTTCTTTGATTTCCTCTTAAATTAAAACAATAAATACTCGTAAATTCATCTACTAAACATTTTCTGAAACCATCCATTGCATTATTATCAATGAATGAACCATTACTAACGAAACAAACTATCCCTTTATCTTTTATTCTATCACTTGCCCATCTAAAACCGCGAATATAAGAATCATAAAGACTGTTTTTTAAAGTAGCACTAGAGTATTTAGCATAGGTACTTCTAATTTCTTCATCTAACTTTTTATATTTGATATTTTTATTCCCATCATTTTCACTTATTTGACCAGCAGAATAAGGAGGATTACCAATAATAACAGTAATATCTTTTTGCTTTTGCTCAATTACCCGTTGATTATTTTCAGGAAAAATCTTTTCCATCAAATAACCCTGATTTTTAAACATTTGAAAAGTATCAGTCAAAACAATTCTATTAAAACTTTGATAACCTCCTAAATCATTAGAAAACTTTTCACTCCAAGGGCGGTTTTTATCCGTTAACTCTCCTGAAACAAACGACTCTCCCTCCGAAGCAATCTCACCAGGATTAGAAATTGCTTCGGATAAATTATCATTATCAATATTAATATTATCCTCTTGTTTATTCCGCCTCGCAATGACAGATTCTGAAAAAGATTGACTTAAAAAATGATAAGTTTCCTCAATATTAATCGCTGCAATATAATAAGCTAATAAAACAATCTCATTCGCGTGTAACTCGTAACCAAACTTTCGTGGTAAATCCTCCTTTTTAATCAACCCACTTTGCAACAATCTCACCATAAAAGTACCCGTACCAGTAAACGGATCTAAAATATGTACACCCTCATCAGTTAAACCCAAACCAAACTCATTTTTCAAAGCAAAATCAGAACTTTTAATAATAAAATCAACCACCTCCACCGGAGTATAAACAATACCCAATCTTTCCGATAACCGAGGAAAAGCAGTACGGAAAAATTTATCATATAACTCAGTAATTACCCTCTGTTTACCCTCCGCATTATCAATACGACTAGCACGTTTCCTCACACTGTCATAAAACTTTTCTAAACCTCTAACTTCCTTCTTCAAAGATTCACCTTCCAACACATCCAACATTTTTTGCATTGTCTGAGAAACCGGATTAAACTTAGTAAACTCATACCCTTCAAACAAAGCATCAAAAACAGGTTTAGTAATTAAATGTTGAGACAACATTTCAATCGCTTCATCCTCAGTCACATTAGGATTAATATTTTGATGTAACCCTGCTAAAAAATCATCAAAAACCTGTTTTATAGATGAATTTCCATTTGCCCCTACCAATAAACCCTTAATCCTAGAAATATGATTTTCAGCAATTTTTGCCACATCTTTTGCCCAATCTTCCCAATAACGACGATTACCACATTTAACAACAATTTTTGCATAAATAGCATCTCGCCATTCTTCCACAGGGAAATTTAAGTTGAACTCCAATTGTTTATAGGAACTATCTACATTTGTACCCGCAGAATCATCTTTTTCCTTACCACCTACCCCCAAAATACTAACTTTATCGGGACGGCGTTTATTCAAGTCAATTTTATTGACAGTATCGTTAAACCTATCATCATGTGCCCGTAAAGCCTGTAAAACTTGCCAAATTACCTTATATTTTTGATTATCCTTCAAAGCAACATTAGGAGAAATATCTGCCGGAATACCAACAGGCAAAATAATATAACCATACTTTTTCCCCTCAGCTTTTCGCATCACCCTCCCCACAGACTGAACCACATCCACCACAGAATTTCGAGGAGTAAGAAACATCACCGCATCCAACGCCGGAACATCAACTCCTTCCGATAAACACCGAGCATTAGACAAAATTCTACAGATATTTTCTTGAGTATTAGTGTCAGCTTTTAGCCATTCTAATTTGTCATTTCTTTCTAAAGAATTTTGTGTACCATCAACATGAGCTAATTCACATTGTAAAAAATCCTCATCATCAGGATTTAACTGTTGATATTGATTAATAATTTCAGCAAATAATTTGACAATTTTTTGGGAATCTTTAATACTCCGGGAAAAAGCAACCGCCCGTTTCATCGGGTAATTATCTTCTATTTCCTCCCCAGTCGCATCCTTAAGTAAACGTTTTGATAAACCATTCCAACAACCAACAATTTTTACCGCATCATCCAAATTTAATTCATTATTTGCATCAGCTAACTGTTGTTGAAAAGTTGCACTAACAAACTTTTCATCAACTGCCAAAACCATCACCTTATAATCAGTTAATAAACCCGTACTAACCGCTTCACCAAAACCCAAACGATGAAATTCTTGACCGTAAATATCTGAATCATCCATCGAACATAAAAAAGCATCATTTTCCCTAGCTTGAACCTTAGTATCATCGCTAAAAATTTTCGGAGTTGCTGTCATGTAAAGCCGTTTTTTAGCCTTAACAAAATCTTGATTATGAACCTTCACAAAATAAGATTCATCCGTTCCAGCAATAATTACTCCCGTAGTTCTATGTGCCTCATCACAAATGATTAAATCTAATTCTGGCAAACCAATTTTTTGAGCTTCAGATATTGCTTGAATAGATTGATAAGTAGAAAAAATAACAGTCAATTCTGCTTGATTTTCTTGATTTTGTAGAAACCTTTCATGCAACATCTCTACATTTTCGTTCTTATTAAAATTTTGGGTATTATTATCACAGATTTTTTGGTAAGACTCAATAATATCTTGAGCATTAGTTGTGGGAAGAAAAGCTAAATCATTAACAGTAATATCAGCATTATCATCACTTTTAGATTTCCTCTTATTTTTGCCAACCTTAGTATCAGAACAAACCGCAATACTATGAAAATCAATATCACTTTCTGCCGTTTATTTTCTCTAGGAAACTGTTTAACAATTTTAAAAGAAGTAAAAGTTTTACCGAAAAATTTGGGTTAAAAGCCTCCCCTTGGATAGGGGATAATAAATAAAAATTTTCATAATTAGTCAATCCTATCGGTTTCAAGGAGAGGTAATTATTAATTATTCATTATTAATTATTAATTATTAATTATTAATTGTTGAACAGTACCACAAGCCATAATTAACTTCCCTCTATCCGCAGTTTCAAAACCAGCGAGAACTTTTTCAATAGCTATTTCTTGATGTGGTCTGATTTGTTTTTTAGGTTTAAGTTCTAAATTATCAGGATTCTTGAAACTGTATTTATCCCAATCAATAGAACTATTCGCTAAATCATAAATCGTAGCCCGAACAACAGGAATTTGTTGATTTTCTAAAGCAGCTTCAGCATTTTTACTCCACTTATTAGTAGTAGAAATAATCATGCGTTTTTTAAATAAATTTGTTCCTGAAGCAGTAAAAAATGAATCTATATCTGATTTTTCTAAAGTCTGGTCTGGAGAATAACATTTACATTGAATCGCACAATAATCTCCAGTATCCCGTACTAATCCCACCAAATCAATACCAGTATCAGGCATATTTCCCCGCTTAGGAAAATCCATCCATAACCAAACTTCGCTAAAATACTGTTGATAATTAGGCTCCTTTTTGAGATAATTTAACATTAATTTTTCAAATTTCTCACCTAATTCACGAGGAGAATGGGAATTTTCTCTAAAATTATCTAATATTTCAAATATAGAGGACTTAGACTTAGACTTACTCATATCTACATCAATTTAGCTTTTGATTCTAAACCCTACTATGTTAATGTTCTTTAGTGGAGTAAAGCCAATGTTTAGCAAAATTTTTAATATTTGCTATTAAGATTGTTTGATAACCATAAAATCTAGATTTATATCTAGTCCCCAAGTCTAACAAAAAGATATATTTGCTAATAACTGATAACTAATTTATCTAACACCCACCTAATTTTTATATTCAATTTGACTTAAAAAAATGCTGAATAATTACACCTATATTTACTTACATGGATTTGCCTCTAGTCCCAGGTCTAACAAAGCGATATATTTACGCGATCGCTTCGCTGAAATTAACATTAACCTCAAAATTATTGACTTAAATAAAGATGATTTTTTTCATCTAACTCTTAGTAGGCAAATACATCAAGTTGAGTTAGAAATTACCAATAAATCTACACCAATAATATTAATTGGTTCTAGCTTTGGAGGTTTAACATCTACTTTTTTAGCAGAGAGAAATCTAAATATCAAAGCAATAATATTACTCGCGCCATCCTTTAATTTTTTATCCCATTTACAACAAAATTTTGGAGAAGAAAAATTACAAAAATGGCAAAAAAGAGGAAATTACTGGATCTATCATTATGGAGAAAAAAGTTATTCCCTGTTGAGCTACAATTTTATAATAGATTTGATGAACTATCAGGAAAACAAATTACAACGTGCTTTGCCGACTTTAATTTTTCATGGTTTAAATGATAATATAATTCCTATTCAAGCAAGCAGAGAATTTGCCAGTCAACGGCCTTGGGTAAACTTAATAGAACTTGATAGTAACCATACTTTAGGGAATGTTATGCCCAAAATTTGGTCAGAAATTAATCAGTTTTTTCAGTAAAATTTTACTCACATAAATAATTAAAATAAGCTTATAAATAGTCTGAGAATCAAAAAATAGTAACTATTATAATCAAGAATATATCAGTAATAAACTAAGAGAAAACTATGCAAACTTTAGCTGTTGATATTGGTGGCAGTGGAATTAAAGTAATAGCCTTAAATGAATCAGGAGAAGCCACCACAGAACGTAGTCGAACAGAAACACCAAAGCCAGCAAAACCAGCACCAATATTAACAGAAATTGTATCTTTAGCAGCAACACAAGGAGAATTTGACAGAGTATCCGTAGGTTTTCCTGGTGTAGTAATGGGTGGCATTATTAAAACAGCAGTTAATTTAGATCCTGACTGGGTAGGGTTTGATTTGGCAGCAGTACTTTCAGAAAGATTAGGGAAACCTGTACGAGTTGCTAATGATGCAGATATTCAGGGATTAGGAACAATTAAAGGCCAAGGAGTGGAATTAGTCCTAACCTTGGGTACTGGTTTTGGTTCGGCATTATTCGTAGATGGGAAATTAGTGCCAAATTTAGAAATGGGTCATCATCCGTTCCGTAAAGGTGAAACTTATGAGGAACAATTAGGAAGAGCTGCATTAGATGACGTTGGTAAAAAAAAGTGGAATGAACGCTTAGAAAAAGCGATCGCTACTCTAGAACATCTTTTTAATTGCGATTATATTTATCTAGGTGGAGGAAATACCAAAAAAATTACATTTGATTTACCAGCAAATGTCAAAATAGTGCCGAATGTGAATGGTTTATTAGGTGGTATTGCCTTGTGGCGAGATTAAAAAAAACAATCAAATGGGGACAGATAACTTCAGTTATCAGTTATCACTTATGAACGTAATCCCACTAATAATATTTTTGCTGAAAAGCCCAAATATTGTTAAAAATAAAAACGAAAAATCCTGCTTTTCAGGAAAATTTTACTTAAGTCAATAAGCATTTTTAAAATAGTGGGAATTGAGTTTTATATTCTAGTTGACCCTCGAACTGATAAAAACACTATCAGTAATTGATTTATTTAGTTAATGGTTATAAAGAATTTCACTAACATTTCAATCTTCAATAACAATAGTGCTGTCGTTCTTAGTAAGCTCATCAATTTATGAACTGCATCTTTACCGAAAAATTTTGGTTTAAAGCCTCCCCTTGGATAGGGGATAATAAATAAAAATTTTTATGATTAGTCAATCCTCTTCTTTTCAAGGAGAGGTAATAATTAATAATTAATTATTCATTATTAATTATTAATTGTTGAAGGATATTAGCTATTCTTCTATATAATTTAGGTATTTTGGGTTGTAGTTTTTTCCAGTTAGCAGATGCCACGTTTTTATGACAATATAGATATTCCACATAATACAATCTAGCTTGAAATCTCCAATAAGATTTTTACCGAAAAAAGAAGGTTTAAAGCCTCTCCTTTCCAGGAGGAAAAGCGGTCGTTAACCTTTGCGATAGCATTCCTTCATTAATGGATAATGGATAATTACCTCTCCCTTTTAGA
>NZ_JAAHHT010000139.1 GCF_010672085.1 Okeania sp. SIO3I5 | reverse complement strand
TCTACATTCATAAAAAAGTGTATTGAAAAATACTCTTTCCTCCTGAAAAAGCCGATTCAAGACTTAAACATAACTTGTCTATTTTGTCAAGTTTTATGTTAAGAAAGATGTTTATAAAGCATAGCTTTTTAAGGGGGGCAGGGGGGATCTAATATAGAATCCGGGTAATTAGTTATCGTATTACTGAGGAGTAATGAGTAATGAGTAATGAGTAAGAAGTAAGAAGTAAGGAGTTAGGAGTTAGGAGGTAGGAGTTAGGAGTAAGAAAGGAAATGAAAGTGCATAAATTTTTAAATTCGTATTCATGCTTAACATATTTTAGTTGAGGAAGTAATTTTGCGATTACTGTATAACCGGATTTTATATAAAACTGTATCTCACCAATTTGAGAAACGCTATACTATTTCTCAAAAACTTTTCTACCTGTCTGTTGAGCAGGGGAGTAGGGGAGTAGTAGGGACGTCCTTATGCAACATCCGTACGGGAGAAGTAAACATAACAATAATTAATATTAAATCAGTTAAAATTAGCAAAAAAATGATTTGATATAGCGTTTCTCAGCAATCGTGAGGTACACCTATCTTTATTTGTTCCTATTTCCTATTCCCTGTTTCCTATTCCCTGTTTCCTATTCCCTATTCCCTGTTCCCAGTTAAGTGTTCCCTGTTCCCTAAAACCAAGGAATTTTGTACCTCACGCTTCTTGGGAATTGCTATATATACTAATTAATTGATAACTGAAGTATTGGCAAAGTATAGCATGACAGCGCTTTTCAGTTGAGTAGACCACTAAATTCATGATCTTGGAGTCAGGAGTCGGGAGTCAGGAGTTAGGAGTTAGGAGTCAGGAGTCAGGAGTCAAGAGTTAGGAGTGAAGAGTCAGTATCATTGTGGTTTATTCATATGAAAACCGCTGTAATGCATGAGAATTGGTATAAAAGGGAAAGGATTGACCAAGAAGGAAAAAAATTTATTTCTCGCATTCGTGAGGGGAAAGAATTGATTTGATTTTTTCAGGACTTACGCAAAGAAACCGGGTTTTTATGATAAATCGTTGTTTTTATAATAGATATCTACGAAAAAACCCGGTTTCTGAGTTTGTTTGTGTAAGTCCTATTTTGATTATTGGAGATGTCTAATAGTATCGGGACTTACGCAAACTCTTAGGCAATACGCTATCTGTAGAGGGTGAATGCCATTCGCCCCTACTACATAAGGTGGTTCTGCGTAAGTCCTATTTTGATTATTGGAGATGTCTAATAGTATGATAGTCGATGACTACTAATATGATATCTAAAAGTTAATTATGTCTGAAAATCAAATTTTATTAGCATCGGGTAGTCTCTGGGAAAGACTCAAGCAACAAACTAAATATGCTCTAGAATGTGGCGCACTTCAACCGATACCCACAGAATATGAGTTTGTAGAACAGGATAATATTCGCTTTCTGGTGCGCATTTTGTCTAATTTATCGCGCAAAGATGAAGCTAGAAAACAGCAGGAAAAAAAGAAGGTTGTCACTGGCAAAGATTTTAATCCTTTTCTACCTTATGAGGAGGATTTATTTGTTGCCGATATTTCTAGAACTCATCTGTGTCTGTTGAATAAATATAATGTTGTCGATCATCATTTACTCATTGTTACCAGAGAATTTGAGGAACAAGAAAATTTACTGAATTTACAAGATTTTCAAGCTTTGGGTAGTTGTATGGGGGAGTTTGAAGGTTTAGCTTTTTACAACGGTGGGAAAACTGCTGGAGCGAGTCAACGTCATAAACATTTGCAAATAGTACCTCTTCCTCTGGTGCCAGATGGAGAAAAAATACCGATAGATAGAGCGATCGCTACTGCTAGATTTGATAATGGGATAGGTGTTACGTCCCTACAGACGTTGCATGCAACGTCCCTACCTTTTCGACACGCTTTAGCTAAGTTAGATCCTGGTTGGGTGCGTTCTCCTGTTGAGTCTGCTGCTGAGATACTGAAATCTTATTTGACTTTGCTCAAAGCAATGGGTATAGAAGGTAGTGATGGGATGAGTGGCAAACAGTCCAGTGATTATAATCTTTTGGTGACGCGAGAATGGATGTTAGTCGTGCCGCGATCGTATGAGGAATTTCAGTCTATTTCTGTGAATAGTTTGGGTTTTGCTGGTGCTTTGTTGGTGAAAAATCAGGAACAAATGAATATTATTAAGGAGCAGAAACCTCTAAATATTCTGCGTCATGTTGCTTCTTCGTAGTGGGTTTACCTTTTCTGCAAAGATTCACCCGTTGGTTGAGCAACGCCAGAAATTTAAACCTCAATAAGGTACAGCGCTTGTCATATAGAACCCCTAAGCGTATCTCTAGAAAAGAGGGAGTAGGGGAGCGCTTGTGTAGGCATTGCTCATTCATTGTCTGAGCTAGAATATTTACAACCCTACATTTTTTGAGTCCTGTACAGACCACACTTCTCACACTTCCCACACCTCCCACACCTCCCAATAATAGATCCCAAATGGGTTCTATAGATTACCTCACGTCACAATCAAGACCTTTTAGGGACATTCCATAGAACGTCCTTACTATGGTCTACCCAAATCAAAAATGGGCGTTGCTGAATGATTGTATGATTTTTAGTAGGGGCGATTCGCGTTTGCGCAGCATGACAAATGGAAATCGCCCGTACAGTAGTCAGTAGTCACGCATAGCTTTTTCCTTACTATCAATCTTACTCCGATACGAATTTCATACTTTATTTCAGGAATGCCAAAAAATGATATCCTCTAGTTTGAGTTCTCCTGTTTTGCGATCGAGATTCTAGAATTTATAGGAATTAAAAACTCTAGTCTGACCATTTTTTTGAAAGGCAAACACATCAAAAGATTGTTTGCGCTCGCCTATTTCCATTCCCGGAGTACCAATAGGCATTCCCGGAACACTTATTCCAGCAATATCTGGTTTCTGGGCAATTAAGCGTTTAACATCTGCCACCGGAGTGTGACCTTCTACAAGATAACCCGCAATTTCACTTGTGTGGCAAGATGTCAAATCTGAAGGTAAATTATATTTCTGGCGAATAGTTTGAATTTCTGACTCAGGTTTGACAATATCAGTTACTTGAAAGCCATTTTCCTTGATATGTTCCACCCAACCCTTACAACATCCGCAAGTTGGAGTACGGTAGACAGCAATATTAAGTTCTTGTGGTGCTAAGTATGTTGTTGTTGAACCAGAATTTGCCACGGTATTAGTTGTTGTACTAAAGGTGAAATTTTCTGGCAAACCAACAAAAGACGCATAAGCGGTTCCTAAAACTCCAATAACTGCCACACCAGCAATTAGAGACTGCATCCAATTAGAGAAAAATTTTTTCATAACTATTACCTCAAATAATCTATAAGTGCTTCTGTTAATCATAAACTCTCCAGTCGAGTGGAAAGTCAAGCTTTAATTTCTAAATTTCCCATCATTCCCAAATCTTCATGGTCAAGAATATGACAATGGTAGACAGTCTTTCCAGCAAAATCTCGGAAGGGCATCCGAATTAAAACTTTTTCCCCGGGTCTGACCAACACCACATCTTTCCAGGCACGATAGGGTTCTGGTTTCCCATTCCGACTCAAAACTTGAAAAGCATTGGTATGAACATGAAAGGGATGATCCATAATGCCTGTATTAATTAATTCCCAGTCTTCAACCGTATTTAGCTGAACTTGAGTATCAATTCTTTTTGGTTGATATGACTCACCATTAAATAAAAATGCCATTCCTTGACCAGGTATCATGCCATGGTTCATCTGAAAACGACGTACTTTTTCAGGTTTTGGCAATGCTGGAACTGGGATTAGTTTTGTTGGCAGTGGTACAGCAGCAACCTTTGTTTCATAACTCACTGTTGCTAAAACTTGCGGTTGACTTTCAGGAACATTTCTACCCATCATACCCATACCCACTCGTTCATAAGGCAAATTCAACAAGGAATATTTTCCTGGTTCTCGGTTAGCTTGAATTAGTATATCTGCACGTTCTCCAGGAGTCAGTAACAATTCCGACATTTCTATAGGTTTAGCTAATGCACCTCCATCAGTAGCGATGAGATAAAATGAGTGTTCTTCTAGAGACAAGCGATAAAACCGGGAAGTTGAAGCATTTAAAATTCGTAGTCGTAATAAACCTTGAGCAGGAATGGCAAAATTAGGGTTAAACTGACCGTTAGCAGTAATCAAATTTCCTTCCCTTCCAGTCATTATTGAGAGTTCCTGGGATGGGAGCATATTTCCTTGTTGATCTAGGGCAAAATCTTGCAACACTAAGAATTGTTCTGAAGCAGCTTTGATTTCTGGAATTTCATCTAAGTCTCCCCGAACAATAAATAATCCTGCCAAACCACCAAATAGTTGTTCTGCCACTAAACCATGTAGATGTGGATGATACCAGAACATCCCAGCAGGATGATTTTCAGGAATTTGGAACTGGTATGTCAAGCGATCGCCTGGTGGAATATGAAGAAAAACGTTATCAGCGTTTCCAGTGATGGGAATATGAAGTCCGTGATAATGAATATTTGTAGGTTGAGGCAAATTGTTAGTGAAATTAATCTGAATTGTATCTCCTGGTTTTGCTTCTAGTCTTGGTCCGGGAATTTGTCCGTTATAATTTAGTAGATAAGCTTGTTTATTTCCCAGATTTATTTGATGAAAATTAGCTGTTAAATCAATTTCTAAAATTCCATTTTGGCTATGATTAATTTGAGGATATGATGAAAAAAAATGTTTATTTTTTTGAGTATTTGCTATGCTACATTGAGTTATTAAAGTAGCTATGGCACTACTAGAACTTAGGATTAAAAATTTTCTACGATTAATTTTTTTCATAATTAATATTTTAGAAGTTTTACATTTGATTCAAAATTTTATTTCGGCAAATTACCATTATAAAGTAAAATTATGAAATGAAGATTAATTTTTTTACCTAAGGAGCCAGATGTAATTATCACTATATCTAAACTGAATGAAACCAATAGGAGTAAAAAAATAATGCAAACTATATCTTTCCTCACTCATACCTCAGAATTTCATGTACCCAATAAAAATGATAATTCAAAAGCAGAAAAAGCAGAAGTATAGCAGTCGAAGCAAAGGGCGCGGACATTTCTAAATCCTGTTTGCGCAGCATGACCTAGGAAAATCCTTTGACAGTTTACTATTCTCTATTCCCTATTCCCTATTCCCTACGAGGGAAGGGGTTGGGGTTGGCGGAGAGGTCTCCATCAATCACCACAAAATCAAAATAAATGTTTCTACAATCTTCTACTAAATATATCGACTCTGAGTTAAATAATTTAGCTGATAAAATCGAAAAAGATAGCCCTGGTTTGTCAGTTTTTGCTGCCCGTCAATTTTGTTATCGACTCTATCAAACTCCGGTTCAAATTGAGATAACAAAAGAACGAGATTTGAATATTCTTGAGGAATTTATTCTCAGAGCAAGTATTGAGTTTAATCCTCCACCAACTGAAGTGGAATTAGCACAAATATTGAAGTTAGATCCGATATTTATTCATAGCACTACTAATACTCTTCAATCTCTACAAACCCTGACTCTAACACCACCAGATTCTAGAATTACCATAACTTCTGAAGGTCAAGAATTTTATACAAAAGGTTCCTTGCCACAACCGCCAGAAAATAAAGTTATTTATGCTATTAGTAACCCTCTTTATGGAGAAATTAATTGGCGACTTTCTGCTGCAACATCTAAAGCTCCAGAATTGCCAAATTTAGCAGATTTTATAACCTTTGAAAATACAATTCCCGAGCTTTCAAGTTTTACTATTGAAGAACTACGAAAACAAATTTTAGATTCTAATTTGGCTATTCATCTACCAGAATCAGGGCAAATAGTTAAAAATTTTTCTATTGATAAAGATGCAGAAAAAATTATTTGGAAAGCTCTTTCTATTTTGGTAATATTTGATGCAATCGAAGAAAAGTTAATTTTACAAGCAAGAGAAGGAAATAAAGTTGTAGAGTCGGTGTCAAATCAATTACAAGAAATGGCAGAAAATGGAAAATTTTTGCTCAATGAATTATGTGGTTTACCTCCTGAATCTATAGCTTCTCAAACAGAATCAATTTTAGAATTAAAAAACCAAAAAGTTGAGGAGAGACTCCAAAAAATTCGGCAACAAGGAATTGAAATAATTAAGCAAACTAGAGAGAAAGGGAAGAAAACTTTACCCAAAAATTCCGAGTTTATTTTGTTGCGCGATCGCGACATTAGACCGGAGTTTTTATCTACTCTTAAAGCGGCAACTCAACAGATTTTAATTTATTCTCCTTGGGTGACTGAGGAAGTAGTGGATGAGGAATTTATCCAACTTTTACAAAAGCTAGCAAATAATGGAGTATGGATTTTAATCGGATATGGAATTGCCGAAAAACAGGAAGAAGAAACTAAACCAATGTCGCCTCAAGTTGAGGAAAAATTATTAACAATTAGAACTCCTGAAGATTTACCAGCAGCTCAGATATTTTGGTTAGGAAATTCCCATGCTAAAGAGGTATTAGTAGATAGAAAAGTTCATTTATCTGGCTCTCATAATTGGCTTTCTTATCGCGGAGATAGAAATTTTCGAGGAGAGACAGTTTATAAAGTCACAAATGCTGATACTGTTAGGTCAACTTATGAATATTTACAGGGTAGATTTCAATCTTATGCTGAGAATTTATGGGAGTCTGCAGTTTCAAATCGGGATATTAATTTAGCTGTTAAATCTCTTTGTATTTGGGGTGCTTTAGGTATGGCAGAAATGGCATTCCAAGAATTACAATATCATAATTGGATTGAACTTTTTCCCGTCTGGTTAAAAGTAGTTATTCATGGTTTGAAGTCAAAACAAATTTCACCGGACGAGCCAATTTTTGAGCAAGCAATTTCTTGGCTAAATATAGTTGATAAATCAGATAAAAATATAGAAGATTTACAGTCTGGATGGCAAAGAGTTGTAGAAGCGATCGCTCGTCTTGAGAGTAGGGGAGTGAGGGAGTAGGGGAGATTGAATACTGAAGTAATTATAGAATTATCAACATATACTATATAACCGGATTCTATATAATTCCTAGATAACTAATATCAAGTCCGGTTGAATAGTTATAAATAAAAATGGAGGAGTAATGAGTAATGAGTCATATCAAATCCGCTTAATTGCACATAGATCCAATTACGTCACAATTAGGATTTGAGCATATTGATTGTGAGTTTGTTTAACCGGATTTGATATCAGGAGGGAAGAAGAGGGAATTTTAAGCTATAAAGAAGAGAAAGTTTTTTTATCACTAATTATCCGGACATGATATAAAATCTTACTTTTGAATTTTGAATTTGAATTTTGAATTTCATAATATAAAATCTTACTTTTGAACTTTGAATTTTGAATTTTGAATTTTGAATTTCATAATCAGGACTTACGCAAAGAAACCCGGTTTCTACGGTAAATCATTGTTTTTGACAATAAGCATCTACGAGAAACCGGGTTTCTGGGTTCACCTGCGTAAGTCCTGATAATATCAAACCTTACTTTTGAATTTTGAATTTTGAATTTTGAATTTCATAATATCAAACCTTACTTTTGAATTTTGAATTTTGAATTTTGAATTTCAGAAACCGGAATTTCGATCGCGAACTCAGTGCCTTTTCCTAATTCAGAAATACAATATAATTCTCCATGATGTTGTTCGGTAATAATTTGATAACTTGTTGATAACCCCAGTCCAGTTCCTTGCCCAACTGGTTTAGTAGTGAAAAAGGGATCGAATACTTTTTGGCGCACTTGTTCGCTCATTCCGGTTCCGTTATCGGCAATAGAAATCCGCACAGTTTTTTCGTTGTGTACCTCAGTAGCGATCGTAATTTCAGGAGCATTGGGACTGTTTGAGGTTGTTAAAACATCGATCGCATTGGTCAGAATCTGCAAAAATACTTGATTGAGTTGACTAGGGTAGCAGTGGACTAGAGGCAGTTTTCCGTAGTTTTTGATAATAGCAATCTCTCGACGATTTCCTTTTCCTTTAAAGCGATGTTGCAAAATCATCAAAGTATTATCCAATCCTTCGTGAATATCTACCTGCTTACTTTCTGATTCGTCAAGGCGAGAAAAGTTGCGCAAACCCAGAATAATCTGGCGAATGCGATCGCTCCCGTTTTGCATTGAATTCAGTATTTTGGGCAAGTCATCACACAAGTATTCTAGCTCAATTTCTGCCAATTTGTCTTGTATTGCTGGAGTTGACTGGGTACAGTTCTCTTGATAAACTTCTATCAAGTCTACTAAATCTCGGAAATATTCTTTAGCGGGAGCAATATTCCCAGCGATAAAAGTGATGGGGTTGTTAATTTCGTGGGCAATTCCCGCCACCATTTGCCCCAAAGATGACATTTTTTCAGTCTGAATTAATTGAGCTTGAGTACGCTGCAATTGTTCTAGGGTAGTCTGTAATTGTTGGTTATTTTTTTGTAGTTCTTGGGTTCTGATTTCAACTTGGGTTTCCAGGTTACGACTGTAGTGTTCTAAACGACGATAGAGCATGGCATTTTGGATAGAAATTGCTGCTTTGACGCTCAGAAGATTTAGAACTTCAATCCGCTCTGGGGTAAAAGTTTTGCTACATAGGTAGTTTTCGAGGTAGAGAATACCGATTAGTTTTCCTTGATTAAGCATTGGGGTGCAGCAGAGACTTTTCGGCATCTGTTTGATAAAATATGGATCGCTAACGTTGAGATTCTCTTTGTCGAAATGATTCATCAAGATCCTTTGTCGAGTTCGTTTGACTTTATTAATAATGCTCTTTGGTAGGTTCTTGGTTATATCTAGGGGGATATTTAAGAGATGACAATTATCGCGATTGCAGTAGGCAGCAATTTCCCAAGTCCCACAGTTGTTTAAGACTAGAGCGCCTCTTTGAGCTCCAGCATTTTCGATAATAATGTGCATTAATTTAGAGAGCAAGGTATCAAGTTCGATCTCTTCTGAGAGAGCATGGGAGGCTTTGATCGCGGACGCTATATCTAGGAAGGAAGTTGTAGTGCTAACTTTAACAAGATTTCCCTGGGAGATGCTGTGGGAAATGCTGTTAGTAGAGCTAATTAATTTGACTTGTTGGAGGATGGGAGTAAGAAGTTGAGGATAGGTTTGTTCGAGTTGCTCAGTTTTAGTTTTGCTGCCCCAACGAGAATAAGAATAATAAGCTTCTTGCATATAACCAGCAGCAATTTTCTCTTTACCCCAATCAAGATAGAATTTTGCTGCCAGTTCGTTAGCGATCGCTTCTTCCTGGAGATATTCATTTTCTTTTGCTCCGGCAATGGCAAGGTCATAAAAATCCCCTGCTTCATACTTTTTACCCAAAATCCGATACTTTTCGGCTTCCACTAATTGCCATTTATGCAAATAATTCATCGGTGCATATTCTGAGCGTAGATGTAAATTATCCTGATTTTTTTCTACTTGTTGCAGTTTGCCAAGTTCGGGGGAATACTCCGAAACAGTAGCTAAAGCAATTAAAGAATCATACAAATAAAATTCTGCTTCACAAACTGTAGCAAACCCTCCGAGTAAATACTTTTGAGCTTCAAAAATATCAGCTTTTGCTAAAACCAAATCGTCTAAGAGGAATCTTAAAGTTGCCCTGTGAAGATAAAAATAGAAAATTCGAGTAGCATCATGGCAGTTTAGCAATTCAGACATTTCCTTCCTGCTATCATCTTTGTCAGCTATTTCCAGATGAATGTTATCTGGGTTACCTAAAAGAAATATGATCGTTTCCCAAACAATAGAACAATATTTTTCAGTCATCAGTAACTTGAATTTTATTGTCATGTCAAGATACCCTCTGGTTTGAATCTCTAATTCTTTTAGAGGTTTGCCACACCAGAAAGAATTGATACAAAATCCATGGCTATGATGCCCAATATGCTCAATTTTTCCGATTTCCAGAGCTGCTTGATAACCTGCTTGAAAAATTGATAATGTTTCCCGTAAATGCTCCTGATGATGGTACAAAAATAAGCCTACAGGGACAAAAGTTACAACCGGAATATTTTTATCGTTGGCGCTAGCAGCTAAACGATATGCTAATTTACCAAATTGATTAGCGATCGCTATATCTTTTTTGAACATAAACATAAACATTCCATAATCTGCATAACCAGTTGATGACACAGGACTGTTTCCATACTGAAGCGATAACTTGGTTTGTAGACTACCTAACAACGGAAACAGAGGAGAACTTGCTATATAACAAGCTAGACTCATTTTGTTAGCTATTTTCAAGATCGCCAGTTTTTCACGATTTACCATAACTGGCAAGTGCAAGAAATCTTCTATGGGGCGATCGCTGATCAAATTTTGAATTTCTGCTATTTCTTGTTGCAGTTCAACGGGGGTAACAGGATTTGGAAATTCGACTCCTAATTCCTGTAGAACAAACTCAGCGCAAGCGATAGCATCTAAACAATTATTTTGGGTGGTTAAAGCTTCAACTTTAATCAGATAACTTTCTAGTCGATCCAAGAAACTTTTGCTATGCTCAATGACTGCATCTATCCATTGATTCATCCCTTCAATATCCCCAGAAATCGCGGATGCTTCTGCTGCCAATTCATGCAATTGTAACGTCGTTGCATACTTTCGTTGCCAAGCTTCACTACCAAGTAAGTTAACTCCTATGGTGGCATATTCCCTAGCAGCTTTGTGGGCAGTTCCACTTCTAGCTTTGCGACTAGCAACTAGATTGAGTTCCGCCAGTTCATCCCGTGCAATTTGTTCGGTAATTAAATTAACTCCATAATTGAGTTGATTCACAATTTCAAAAATCCGCCTTTCTCTAGCTGGTTTCGATATGCTCTCCAGTAGCAGTCGTCCGATTTGATAATGGTTCGCCTGTTTTTGATTGTTGGGAATTAGAGAATAGGCAGCTTGTTGGACGCGATCGTGCAAAAAACGATACCCTACATTTTCAATAGATTCAAAATCCACCTCTGTTTCATCATTGCCGATATAGAATTTATGTACTTGACTTTGTAGCAAAATTAACCCTGACTCTAAAGCTGTCCACAAAGCACTCACCACATTTGATTTGAAATTCTCGGCTACAATTGCTAATGTCTCCAAGTCGAACTGGTTGCCAATACAAGCTGCTAATTTCAGTACCTGTTGGGTGCCCTTTGGTAACTTCAGCAATTTTTGCGACATCAACTCCACCACATCATCAGTCAGAGACAGGTTATTAATTTGACTCAGATCGCACTCCCAATAACCTTGGTGAAAATTAAAAGTAATGTACCCATCCTCATGTAATCCTTTGAGGAACTGAGTTGTAAAAAAAGGATTCCCTTTAGTTTTGCAATTCATCAATTCCGTCAGTGGTTGCGCTCGCTCCCTCGCACAATGTAAAGTATCAGCTACTAATTGATTCATATCCAGGAATGCCAGAGGTTCCAGGGTAATAGTATTGACACTTTTGCCCAATTGTTTTAACTCTGCCACCGCTACCATAAATGGATGTATCGGTGAAACTTCATTATCTCGATAAGCTCCCAATAACAACAGATAACTCTGCTCCTCCATCAACAGCTTGATCAACTGCAAAGAAGCTGCATCTGCCCACTGTAAGTCGTCCAAGAAAATCACCAGGGGATGTGTTTGAGCGGTAAAAACCTCAATAAATTTTGGGAATAATAAATTAAAACGATTCTGTACGGCAATTCCTGATAATTCCGGTGCAACAGGTTGTTTGCCAATTACCTGCTCTAGTTCAGGAATGACATCAATTAATACTTGTCCGTTATCTCCAACTGCTGCCAAAATCTTCGCTT
Source organism: Okeania sp. SIO3I5 (assembly GCF_010672085.1). Classification (GTDB taxonomy): domain Bacteria; phylum Cyanobacteriota; class Cyanobacteriia; order Cyanobacteriales; family Microcoleaceae; genus Trichodesmium. Next base: position 13,174 of record NZ_JAAHHT010000139.1, on the reverse strand, counting down.
TCCATGCAGCAAGTTCGGCATCAGATTCCGACAACAATTCTCCCATTAAATCTCGCAGTGCTTGCAAAAATGCTAAAAAGGGAACATTGCGGTTAAATTGGTCAAATTTACCTTTGACAAAATAACCATGTTGACGAGTAATAGGTTTGTGAACTTCATTGACAACAGCAGTTTTACCAATCCCAGAAAATCCTGCCACTAGCATCATTTCTGCTCTTCCTCCCCCCCTTACCAAGGGGGGCAGGGGGGGATTACTACCAAGGGGGGTTAGGGGGAGATTACTAACTCGCTCAAAAGCAGCTAACAACTGCTCAACTTCCTTTTGCCGTCCGTAGAGCTTTTCGGGGATGAGGAAGCGATCGCTCAAATCTCGCTCTCCTAATTCAAAATTAGCAATTTCCCCTGTAGTTTCCCATTGTTGGAGACATTTTTCTAGATCATGCTTCAAACCCAATGCACTTTGATAACGCTCTTCGGCATTTTTCGCCATCAACTTCATGACAATTTCAATTAGCACCTCGGGTATTTGTGTTCCACTCCCCACACTTCCCACACTTCCCGTACGGACGTTGCATGCAACGTCCCTTCCCACACTTCCCACACTTCCCACACTCCCGACACTTCCCACACTCCTCACACTTCCCACACTCCTCACACTTCCCGTACGGACGTTGCATGCAACGTCCCTACCCACACTTCCCAGACTCCCGACACTTCCCAGACTCCCGACACTTCCCACACTACTCCCTGTTCCCTGTTCCTTGTTCCCTAAAATTGGCATTTCAGCAATATGACAATGTACTAACTCCATTGGATCGTCCGTGGTAAAGGGCAATTCACCCGTGAGTAGTTCAAAGAATGTCACACCCAATGAATAAAAGTCCGTGCGATAATCTATACCCCGGTTCATCCGTCCAGTTTGTTCGGGAGAAATGTAGGCCAGAGTTCCTTCTAGGACATTGGGGTTAGTAAGTTCTTGTTGTTCTTTCGGTAACAAACTAGCGATGCTAAAATCAATCAATTGAACTTGTTTAGTTTCTGCATTAATCAGAATATTAGCTGGTTTAATATCTTTGTGGATGATACGCTTTTGGTTTAGATAGTGGAGAGAGTCCGCTAGTTGAATAGCAATTCTCAGAAATTCGCTAAGATTTTGCTCTGATAATGATTCCAGAATTTTCACCCCCCCATGCCAATAATTAGAGAGAGCGATCGCTCCTGAATCGGGCATAACTAAGGCATAACCATTACCGTAACGTTCCAGGCAAAGAGGTTGCAAAATACTGGGGTGTTGCAGATGGCGAGTTAGTACATATTGGTTGTGAAATTGTACCAGTTCATTAAATTTGGGGTGAACATTGTGCAAGACTTTGATAATGACAGGTTTGTTGTCACTGTTGCGTATCGCCCGATAAACTTCGGTTCTGATACCTTGGTAGAGAATTTCGGTTATTTCGTAACCAGTCAGAGTAATCATAATCGTGTTCGTTATAATTTACAATTCGATGCCTTTGTATTTGGTTTTCAACTTAAAATAATTATCCTTACACTACACTTTTTTTGACACTGACTTTTAATTTTTCTCCTTTATTCGTGATTATTTCAGATCCTAGAGAATTTGTAGACCTTTGTCTATAATAATCTATATTTGGCAGCAGTTTTCAGAAGTCAGAAGTCAGAAGTTAGAAGTCAGAAGTTTTCAGAGAAAGAAAGACCTTAAACCTAGGGTAGATATATCTCGAAGGTTTTTATATGCTGTGATAACAACGGACATGATATAATGTTAAATCCGCTTACTTTGCAGTTGGGAAATTTTAAAAAAGGCAAAAATCCCAAGTAGGGTTTTGGTTTGATGACCAAACTCCTAAAAGGTATGAATTGTAGCGATACTAAAGGATTTGATTTAAAAGAGGCCGTTGCATAATCTAGAGAAGTTAAAAGTCAAAAGTCAGAAGTCAAAAGTTATACCAAGTGTGGGCTTTGTTGCATGAAAGTAGCGTTCTTACAGCGGTTTTCATGATTAGTAGACCACAGTAGGGACGTTCCATGGAACGTCCCTACAAGGTTTTGGTTGTGAAAATGTGGTTCATCAATTTGAAAAGCGCTGTAATATCCATTCCGCAGCTATATTGCTCTTTTTTGCGATGATTGATGTTCCATTTATCTATTGTCCAATAGTTAGAGTTGTGCTGAGAAAGCGTTTTGCTGGCGCATAACTTTTTTTTCTGAACTATCCCTAATCGAAGAAAACCGGAATTTCGATCGCAAACTCAGTACCTTTTCCTAATTCAGAAATACAATATAATTCTCCATGATGTTGTTCGGTAATAATTTGATAGCTTGTTGATAACCCTAGTCCAGTTCCTTGACCAACTGGTTTAGTAGTGAAAAAGGGATCGAATACTTTTTGGCGCACTTTTTCACTCATTCCTGTTCCGTTATCGGCAATAGAAATTCGCACAGTTTTTTCGTTGTGTACCTCAGTAGCGATCCTAATTTCAGGAGCATCAGGACTGTCTGGGGTTGTTAAAACATCGATCGCATTGGTCAGAATCTGGAAAAATACTTGATTGAGTTGACTAGGGTAACAGTGGACTAGGGGCAGTTTTCCGTAGTTTTTCACAATCCCAATATCGGGATGATTTCCTTTGCCTTTAAAGCGATGTTGCACAATCATTAAAGTGTTTTCTAAACCTTCGTGAATATCTACCTGCTTACTTCCTGATTCGTCAAGGCGAGAAAAGTTGCGCAAACCGAGAACAATCTGGCGAATGCGATCGCTACCGCTTTTCATAGAATCCAGAATTTTGGGCAAGTCATCACACAAGAATTCTAGGTCAATATCCTCCAATTTGTCTTCAATTGCTAGACTTGCTTGGGGACACTCTTGTTGGTAAAGGTTAATCAAATCGAATAGGTTGTTAATAGCACTGCGAGCATGGGTTATATTCCCAGCGATAAAAGTGATAGGGTTGTTGATTTCGTGAGCAATTCCCGCCACCATTTGCCCCAAAGAAGACATTTTTTCAGTCTGAATTAAATGCGCTTGAGTACGCTGCAATTGTTCTAGGGCAGTCTGTAATTGTTGGAGAGTTTGTTGTAATTGTTGGTTATTTTCTTGTAGTTCCTGGGTTCTGATTTCAACTTGATCCTCCAGGTTATGACTGTAGTCTTCTAAACGACGATAGAGCATAGCATTTTGGATAGAAATAGCTGCTTTAGCACTCAGAAGATTCAAAATCTCAATCCGGTCTGGAGTGAAAGCTCCTGTAGTTAAATGATTTTCTAGGTAGAGAATACCGATAAGTTGTCCTTGGTTAAGCATTGGGATACAGCAGAGACTTTTCGGTGTTTTTTTGATAAAATATGGATCGCTAACGTTGATATTTTCTTTGCCTAAATTATTAATCAATATCTTTTGTCGAGTTCGTTTGACCTTATTAATAATGCTCTTCGGTAGAAGATTAGTTTGCTCTAAGGGGGTATTCAATAGATGACAATTGCCATGTTCGCAGGATGTAGCAACTTCCCAAATACCAGAGTTGTTTAAAATTAGATCGCCTCTGTCCGCTCCAGCATTTTCAAGAATAATGTGCATCAATTTAGATAGTAAGGCATCAAGCTCGATTTCCTCGGAAAGAGCTTGGGATGCTTTGATAGCGGATGTGAAGTCTAACGAGGCAGTTCTCGTGCTAACTGTAACAAGATTTGTCGGGGAGATGCTGCCAGTTGTGGTGGTCTGGGAACTACTGGATTCAACTTGTTGCAGGACAGGGGTCAGAAGTTGAGGATAGCTTTTTTCTAGTTGCTCAGTTTTAGCTTTGCTGCCCCAACGAGCATAAGCATAATAAGCTTCTTGCATATAACCAGCAGCAATTTTCTCTTTGCCCCAATCTAGATAGAATTTTGCTGCCAGTTCGTTAGCAAGTGCTTCTTCCTGGAGATATTGATTTGCTTTTGCTCCAGCAATGGCGCGGTCATAAAAATCCCCCGCTTCATACTTTTTGCCGAAAATTCGATACTTTTCGGCTTCCACTAACTGCCATTTATGCAAATAATTCATCGGTGCATATTCTGACCACAGGTGTAAATTATTCTGATTTGCTTCTACTTGTTGCATTTGACTCGCAATGTCTGAGTCAGACTCTGGAACAGTAGCTAAAGCAATCAAAGAATCATAAAAATAAAAGCCAACTTCACAAACTGTTGCAAATCCGGCATTTACATACTTTTTAGCTGCTATAACATCAACTTTTGCTAAACTGATATTCCCCAAGAGGAATCTTAAAAATCCCCGATGAAGATAATAATAAAAAATTTGAGACGCATCATCGGATTTTAACATTTCAGTCATCCAAGGTCTGCTATCGTCACTGTCTTCAAGCTTGAGATGAATATTGTCTGGGTTCCCTAAGAGCAATAGTGTTGCTTCCCAAAAAATCACACAATATTTTTCAAATTTCGACAGTTTAAATTTATCTATTACCTCAAGATATGCTCGAATTTGAACTAATAATTCTGGCAAAGGTTTACCACACCAGAAAGAATTGAGACAAAATCCGTAGCTATGATGACCGAGATATTCAACTTTGCCTGTTTCCAGAGCAGCTTGATAACCAGCTTGCAAAATTGGTAATGTCTCCCGGAGATGATTTTGGTGGTGATACAAAAATAATCCCACGGGAACAAAGGTGACAGCAGGAATATTTTTATCCTTGGCGCTAGCAGCTAAACGATAAGCTAATTGACCAAATTGATTGCTTGTGGGAATATCTTTCTTAAAGTGCAACAGAAACATTCCATAATCTGCATATCCAGTTGATGAAAAGATACCATTACCATACTGAATTGATAACTTAGTTTGGAGACTACCCAACAGAGGAAACAGAGGAGAACCTGCTGCACCACAAGCAGGAATTATTCTGGCAGCTATTTTCAAGATCGCCAGTTTTTCAGGATTTTCCATAACTGGTAGGTACAATAAATCCTCTAGGTCGCGATCGCCTATCAAAGTTTGAATTTCTTCTATTTCTTGTTGCAAGACAACGGGGGTTACAGGATCGGGAAATTTTACTCCCAATTGATCTAAAATTGATTCACCATAAGTGATGGCATCTACTAAATTATTTTGGATGCTTAAAGCTTGGATTTTGATTATAGAACTTTCTAACTTATCCATGAAAGTTTCGCCATGTTCCATAACTGCATCTATCCATTGACTCATCGCTTCAAGATCGCCAGAAATCGCGGATGCCTCTGCTACCAGTTCATGCAATTTTAACGTTGTTTGATATTGTCGTTGCCAAGCTTCACTACCAAGTAATTCAATCCCAATTGCCGCATACTCCCTAGCAGCTTTGTAGGCAGTTCCACCTCTAGCTTTGCGACAAGCAACGAGATTCAGTTCCGCTAGTTCATCCCGTGCAATTTGTTCGGTAATTAAATTCACTCCATGATTGAGTTGATTCACAATTTCAAAAATCCGCCGTTCTCTTGCTACCGGAGATATCTGCTCTAGAAGTAGTTGCCCGATCTGATAATGGTTCGCTTGCTTTTGATTATTAGGAATTAGAGAATAGGCAGCTTGTTGGACGCGATCGTGCAAAAACCGATACCCTTGTGTGGGGAGTGTGGGGAGTGTGGGAGGTGTGGGAGGTGTGGGAGGTGAAAGATTCGTCCCTTGGTTCAGCAACGCCACATTTTCAATAGATTCAAAATCTGCCTTGGTTTGATCATTGCTGAGATAGAATTTATATACTTTACCTTGTAGCAAAATCAACCCTTCCTCTAAAGCTTTCCACAAAGCAGTCACAACATCTGATTTTAATTCTCCTGCTACAATTGCTAATGTTTCCAAGTCGAACTGGTTGCCAATACAAGCTGCTAATTTGAGTACCTTTTGAGTTTCCTTGGGTAACTTCTGCAACTTTTGCGACATAAACTCCACCACATCATCAGTGAGAGAAAGGTCATTAATTTGAATAATATCACATTCCCAATAGCCTTGATTTTGATTAAAAGTAATGTATCCATCCTCATGTAATCCTTTGAGGAACTGCGTTGTAAAAAAAGGATTCCCTTGAGTTTTCCGATTAATCAATTCCGTAAGTGGTTGCGATCGCTCAGTTGCACAATGTAAAGTATCCGATACTAATTGATTCATGTCAGGGAAAGTGAGAGGTTGCAGAGTAATATTATTAACAGTTTTGCCCAATTGTTTCAACTCTTCTACTGCCACAATAAAAGGATGTATCGGTGAAACTTCATTATCTCGATAAGCTCCCAACAATAGCAGATAACTCTTATCCTCCATCAACAGTTTAATCAAGTTAAGAGAAGCTGCATCTACCCACTGTAGGTCATCCAAGAAAATTACCAGGGGATGTGTTTGAGCGGTGAATATCTCAATAAATTTTTGGAATAATAAATTAAAACGATTCTGTACTGCAACTCCTGATAGTTCTGGTGCAGCAGGTTGTTTGCCAATTACCTGTTCTAGTTCTGGAATGACATCAATTAATATTTGTCCGTTCTCTCCAACTGCTGCCAAAATCTTTGTTTTCCAGGTAGCAAGTTGGGCATCAGATTCCGACAACAATTGCTGCATTAAATCTCGCAATGCTTGCACAAATGCTGAAAAGGGAATGTTGCGATTAAATTGGTCAAATTTACCTTTGATAAAGTAACCATGTTGACGAGTAATAGGTTTGTGAACTTCATTGACAACAGCAGTTTTGCCAATCCCGGAAAATCCTGCCACCAACATCATTTCTGCTCTTCCTTCTCCCCCCTTACCAAGGGGGGTTAGGGGGGGATGGGGGGGATTACTAACTCGCTCAAAAGCAGCTAACAACTGCTCAACTTCCTTTTCCCGTCCGTAGAGTTTTTCGGGGATGAGGAAGCGATCGCTCAAATCTCGTTCTCCTAATTCAAAATTCCCAATTTTCCCTGTAGTTTCCCATTGTTGCAGACATTTTTCTAGATCGTGCTTCAAACCCAATGCACTCTGATAACGCTCTTCGGCATTTTTCGCAATCAACTTCATTACAATATCAATTAGCGTCTGAGGTATTGGCGTTCCACTTCCCACACTTCCCGTACGGACGTTGCATGCAACGTCCCTACCCACACTACCCACACTACCCACACTCCCCACACTACCCACACTTCCCACACTACCCACACTTCCCACACTCCCCACACTCCCCACACTTCCCACACTTCCCACACTTCCCACACTTCCCACACTCCCCACACTACTCCCTATTCTTGGCATTTGAGCAATATGACAATGTACTAACTCCATTGGATCGTCCGTGCTAAAGGGCAATTCACCTGTGAGTAGTTCAAAGAATGTCACACCCAATGAATAAAAATCCGTGCGATAATCAATACCCCGGTTCATCCGTCCAGTTTGTTCAGGAGAAATGTAGGCGAGAGTTCCTTCAATGACACTGGGGTTAGTAAGTTCCTGTTGTTCTTTAGGCAACAAACTAGCGATGCTAAAATCAATCAATTGAATTTGTTTGGTTTCGGGATGAATCAGAATATTGGCAGGTTTAATATCTTTGTGGATGATACGGTTGTGGTTTAGATAGTGGAGAGATTCAGCTAGTTGAATAGCAATCCTCAAAAATTCTCTAAGGTTTTGCTCTGATTCAGGTTCCAGAATTTTCACCCCCCCATGCCAATAATTCGAGAGAGCGATCGCTCCATCATCAGGCATCACTAAGGCATAACCATTACCGTAACGTTCCAGAGCAAGAGGTTGGACAATACTGGGGTGTTGCAGATGGCGAGTTAGTACATATTGGTTGTGAAATTGTACCAGTTCATTAAATTTAGGGTTAAGATTGCGCAAGACTTTAATAATGACAGGTTTGTTGTCACTGTTGCGTGTCCCTCGATAAACTTCGGTTCTGATACCTTGGTAGAGGATTTCGGTTATGTGGTAACCAGTCAGAGTAATCATAATCGTGTTTGTTATAATTTACAATTTGATAGCTTTGTATTTGGTTTTTAACTTAAAATAATTATCCTTATATCATGTCCGGTTGAATAGTTATAAATAAAAATGGAGGAGACAGGAGACAGGAGACAGGAGACAGGAGAAAAGAATGTACCAGGAGAAAGAAGTGTTTTTATCACTAATTATCCGGACATGGTATTACACTACACTTGTTTTGAGACTGACTCCTAATTTTTCTCCAAATTTATGATTATTTCATATCCTAGACAATTTGTAGATTTTTGTCTATGATAGCATAGTCAAAATTAAAAAATAACAAATTAAAAGTTAAAAAAAATAATAGACTACGGATGGGTTGTTAGGGGCGATCGCTATATGTCAACTTTCCTTATACAAATGCCTAAAAGCTTTACTAAAAGAGGAATCAGGAGACATGAGTCAGAATCAAAGAATAAAGTAGGGGCGGGTTCACTCCAAAACATTGACAAAACCCCAGAAATTACATAAACCCGCCCCGAAATTGGTGCGGGCAATCATAATGGGGCGGGTTGAGAAAATCTTTGACATCAGCACGATGTTCTCCTGAAAACCCGCCCCTACACCCTGGTTAAATAAACCTACCCCTAAAACCAGCGCTAAAATTTCAAACGTTTCTCAATAGCATTTTCAAAACGATCGCTCATTTCTCCCATCTCTAAATTAATCAAAGACACGCTCTCATTCACTAAAATTTGCAAACCACTTTCAGCATTATTCACCAGACCAATTTTCAGCCAAAAATCAGCCAAATTTTCCTGAAGATACGATTCCCAAATCATCTGATTTTCCGGCGCAACAGAAACCAAAATTCGGCAACCACCCTCACCAAACAAAAATTCATCCCATCGCAAACCAGAAACATCAGACAATTGCCAAATAATCTCAGCTCCCAACTTCCCACTAATACAACACTCCGCCAGAGCGATCGCTAAACCTCCCTCACCACTATCGTGAGCAGAACGCACCAAACCTTCTCGGATACCATGACGACAAACTGCCTGTACCCGCTTTTCCAAATCAAAATCTACTTCGCTTGGTTTACCAGCAACCACATTATGAACAGTTGCCAAATATTCAGAAGCAGCTAAATACCTAACTCCTAAATTCCCTATTAAATAGATCAGATCGCCCTCAGTTTGCCAACCTTGCCCACAAATACGAGTCAGATCGGGAATTAATCCCACCATTCCCACAACTGGAGTCGGATAAATTGCCTGGGGAGTACCGTCAGCATCCAAAGTCTCGTTATACAAAGACACATTCCCGCCAGTAACAGGCGTTCCCAATTCCCGACAACCTTCAGCAATACCACGACAACTCTCAGCTAATTGCCAATATCCCACCGGTTTTTCCGGACTGCCAAAATTGAGATTATCTGTAACTGCAACAGGTTCAGCACCTACACAACTGAGATTCCGTGCTGCTTCTGCAACTACTGCCTTTGCGCCATTGTATGGATCGAGGTAAACCAAACGGGAATTACAATCAACTGTTGCAGCAACACCTGAATTTGCGCTCTGGTTGTTAATATCAGAAATTTGCGGGCGTAACCGAATTACAGCAGCATCAGCACCACCCGGTAACATCACAGTATTATTCTGTACTTGATAGTCGTATTGCTGATACACCCAATTTTTAGAAGCAATAGTTGGAGTATCTAATAAAGTCAGTAAAATCTGATTCCAGGTTTGGAAATTTCCCTTAATTTCAATACCCCTTTCCGTAGATGCTGGCAACGATGCAACATTCCATTCCCAAGCTTTTCTGGCATATTCCGGCGGTTCGCTCAATAACTCCCGATGATAAATAGGAGTATTATCTGCCAAAGCAGTAGCAGGTATTTCAGCAGCAACCTTGCCTTCAAATAAAATTCGCACAATAGGTTCCTCAATCACAGTACCTGCCACCACTGCATGAAGTTCCCAACGTTCAAAAATATCAATTAATTCTTGTTCGCGACCTTTTTCGGCAACAAATAACATCCGTTCTTGAGATTCTGAGAGCAAATATTCATAGGGAACCATACCAGTTTCTCGCACTGGTACTTTGTCGAGGTCAAATTCAATGCCAACGCCTCCGTTTGTTGCCATTTCTGAAGTAGAACAGGTGATACCAGCAGCTCCCATATCTTGCGCTGCCACTACTGCTCCTGTTTTGAATGCTTCTAGACAAGCTTCAACTAGACATTTTTCTAGGAATGGATCGCCTACTTGCACGGCAGGGCGATCGTCTATTGACTGTTCGCTGAGTTCGGCACTGGCGAAACTTGCTCCACCCATACCGTCTCTACCTGTGGTGGAACCGACATATAAGACTGGATTGCCAATACCGGATGCACCAGATTTAACAATTTCGGGAGTTTCCATTAATCCCAATGCCATCACGTTGACTAGGGGGTTGCCCGTGTAAGCGGGGTCAAAATAAATTTCTCCACCCACCGTAGGTACTCCGAAACAGTTACCATAATGAGAAATTCCAGAAATTACTCCGGTAAAAATGCGTTTAGTTTTGGCATCCTCTAGGGAACCGAAACGGAGGGAGTTAAGTACGGCGATCGGACGGGCACCCATTGTAAAGATGTCTCGGAGAATACCGCCGACTCCCGTGGCAGCACCTTGGAATGGTTCCACAGCGGATGGGTGGTTGTGGGATTCGATTTTGAACGCGAGTTGCAGTCCGTTATCTAGGTCTACAACTCCAGCGTTTTCTCCTGGTCCAACAAGGATACGTTTACCCGTGGTGGGAAATTGTTTGAGGAGAGGGCGGGAGTTTTTGTAGCAGCAGTGTTCAGACCACATGACCCCGAACATTCCGAGTTCTGCTTTATTGGGGTGGCGATCGAGGCGGTTCAGAATTTCTTGATATTCTTCTGGTATGATGCCTTCGGATGCTATTTCTTCTGGGGAAAACGGAGTTTGTGACATAATTTATAATTGGGAAATTCAGTTAATTTTTTGGCAGTTTTATTATCTCATAAATTATGTCAAACTTAGATCAATTTCATAGTCTAGTAGGGTGCGTTAGGCGCTAGTCGTAACGCACCGAAATATATAGGATAACCCAGAACCCTAACCCAAGGAAATATATAGGATATGCGGTGCGTTACATTTCATTAACGCACCCTACTGAACTTTATTTCAATTTGGGACAGACTTCAAAAGCTAACTGGGAACGATAAAAACATACATCAAACTCCATAAAAAAGTTTAACTGACCTAAAATAATAGGTGGGTCGTTAGATTTCGCCCAAGCAAATGCTAAACGAACGGGTGGAAAATCGCTAATTTTTCCCACAACAACTAAACCCCTTGCTTCCACTGGCGCAAGATTACCTGCTAAGGAAATTGAAAGTCTTTGTTCCTCCCAAACTGCTCCTAACGCTAAACCAACATGGTAAGGCAATACATTAAGACTCGAACCCGTATCCAACAATCCTAAAGCATCCAAAATGCCATCTTGATAGCTTAAATTGATAGGTAGATATGGAAAAACATTGGTTTTTCCAGCTCGATCGCTTTTTTCAACAAAAGGAAACCTTTTAGCATTAGGCATTTTGTTTTCCTTCTTCTTGTTCTAATAAACTCATTAATTTATCCGCTGCATCAGAATAATTATAGGGAGACCAAGTACGATAAGGCTTATTATTATCTAATAGTTCTAACCCTTCTTCTTTTGCCAATTCAGTCATTAAAAACTGGATAATTTGAAACTTATCGGCGCGGGATAAGTGTTTAAGTTCAGCTAATAATTCAGAATTTAACATGGTAACTAAAATCAGTTGAATTGATTATTCCTATTTTATCACTGTCAACTACAAAATTCATTTTTTCTGTCTTTGTTGCTTATAATTATAATTTTCTCCATAGTCGATAGTACCAAATAATTCTAATACTTTCACTTGTTGGCGACGTTGAATATATTCACGCAAAGCTGCTTCTATCAAGTTGACTATTTTCGATAATTAATTATATAATACTGTAGCTTGGTCAGTGAAAATCATCAATTAAAGCTATGGCAGCAAAAGATATATTTCATCCCGTTGTACGTTCAGCATTAGAAAAAGAAGGATGGACTATTACTCACGATCCTCTGTATTTTAAAGTAGATAGAGATAAATTATATATAGATTTAGGTGCTGAAAATCACTTATTAGGAGCAGAAAGGTATGGACAAAAAATAGCGGTAGAAATTAAAAGTTTTTTAGGTCTTTCGTTGATTAATGATTTTCACGAAGCAATGGGTCAAGCTTGGAATTATAAAGTAGTTTTAGAAGAAATAGAACCAAATAGAATTCTTTATTTAGCAATTCCAGAAGATATTTATGAAGATTTTTTTACTCGCCGTTTAGCTAAAATATCAGTAACGCGGATGCAGCTAAATTTACTTATATTTAATCCTATTAGAAAGGAGATTATAACATGGACATAGAAAAATATAGAAAACTAATTAAGTCGATTATCGAAAAACATTCTGAAGGAGATAATGACTATGAGGAAATAGAAACTCAAATTGCTTTTGATTTAGAACGCGATCGCTATTTGATGTTTCATGTCGGATGGTGTGGAGAAAGACGAGTTTTTGGATGTGTGATTCACGTTGAGATTAGGTCTGGGAAAATTTGGATTCAACGAGATGGAACAGAAGTTGGAATAGCTAATGAGTTAATTGCAGCGGGAGTGCCTAAGTCTGATATTGTGCTAGGATACAGGTCTCCCTATATGCGTCAGTTTACAGGATTGGCGACAGGGTTAGTCTGAACAGGACTTACGCAGCAAGGCTGTATATGGTGTATATTTCATAAATATTCAGATATTTACACTACAATTAGTGCCTTTGCGTAAGTCCTTATATATAAAGCAGTTCTGACCAAATTTTAAGGGCGATCTTTAGATGGTACTTTTTTCCAAGCAGAATCGCGAGCTAATTTAGGGGTAGAACCAGAACCGTAATATTCCTTACCCGTATTATTATCCCGGATAGTAGCCTCATAACCTGAAGCAAAAAGGGTCCAATAACTTTTTGTTTGAACGTCGAATCGTTCATTATTCTTAGGCATCAGTTTATACTCCTCAAAATTTCTATTTTAGGAATGCTAGTAAAAGCGAGTTCTACGGCAAAAATCATTGCAAAAGGTAACTTCTCGGAACACTTTTCTTGAGTTCCTAA
>NZ_JAAHHT010000138.1:8588-25323 GCF_010672085.1 Okeania sp. SIO3I5 | reverse complement strand
TGGTGTGGGAGGTGTGGGAGGTGTGGGAGGTGTGGGAGGTGTGGGAGGTGTGGGAGGTGTGGGAGGTGTGGGAGGTGTGGGAGGTGTGGGAAGAAATTACAAAACTTATGTATTTAGTCTTCGCCATTACTATGCAGGACTACCAAAAATAATTCTTAATTAACTAAAAATCAATAGACATCTTGCCAAATTTTTAATTACATCAATTTAAGACATGAAATAAACAATTTTCCCTATTCCCTATTCCCTATTCCCTATTCCCTGACTTCTGCAAGAAGTCTAATTATTTACCAAAAATATTCAAGAAGTTAAAACTACCGTCTTTTTAAAGTGGCGATTAAAAACGCGCCTGGCGGTTTTAAATCTGACTAAAAATATTCTATCTTTATCTATTAGCCTCCCATAATACCAGTTATTTCAGTTATCAATTATCAGTACCTCCAAATGAAGCATTGGGATTAAAATACTAAAGTTTATTTATCGAGGGGAGATTGGATCTGGTTATACCAAATTCAAAAAGTAAGGCTACTCACCGAAAAATTTTGGTTTAAAGCCTCCCCTTGGATAGGGGATAATAAATAAAAATTTTCATGATTAGTCAATCCTATCAGTTTCAAGGAGAGGTAATTATTAATTATTAATTATTCATTATTAATTGTTAAACTTACCTCCTGACTACTGACTACTGACTACTGACTACTTCCAACGTAAGTAGCTCAAGTTTATGAAATTGGTATTAGATAACCCATCCATCCCACCCTACGGGAAACTTCCTTAAAGACCGCTTTTTTATCCCTTATCCAAGGAGAGGCTATTAACCAAAAAATTAGGTCAAAATTGCTCTAATACCAATTACTGAAAGTAATGCTATACTTCAACACCTCAATAGTTACCAATACTCAAAGTCTGTTTTTAACAATTTAAGATGAGTTAGTATAGATTTTTCCTACTTTTAACCTCTCCCCACACGTCCCAAACTTCCCCACCCAATCAAACATAGCATTCATGCATGAGAAACGGTATAATTGGGGTAAGATACTGAAAAAGTCTTTATTAACCCGGACTCATGTTTGTTATCATTGTAGATATCTTAAAAATGGGAATGTTAATGCTCCTTTGAAAAAGAATGTAGGGATTAAAAGGCGTTCAATGAAACTTCCCTACAAGGATTTCAGAAAAAGTTTCTTTATTTGTTGAAGATATCTAATTAGACATCTCCAATAATCAAAAATAAAATCAATCATCCCATAGAAATCATCAATTATTTCTCCCTACTCCCTGCTCCTTACTCTCTCTTTGCTTGGAGATGTCTAATATAGATAAATTTAGTTCAGTAGTTTAAGATAATTTGATTTTAATGAAGATTTTTGCTAAATAACCTATACCCTATTCTCTCTTCCCTTCCATATAATTACAGACAGGAGTCATTTACTCTTTGATCAGATTGGTATATAGTAATTTAGAGCCTTAATAAGATAAAGTATTTTTTTCTCTTCCATCCATCCCTACTCCCTAAAATCTAAAACTTGTGTATCTTATCAATTTTGATAAAAAATATAACAATATTTTCTAAGAGTCTACTTACTAGCACAATTTGCCGTTTAATCGACTATGGGATTTCCAGATAAGCTCTGAAAATAGACGATCGTTTACTCTCCTGCCAAAAATTCTCTGAAACCCCCCACTATTCGGCTTTTTCCATATTCTGAAAATATTTTCTGCATAACCCACATATAACTACGATATATAATCGTAATGTCAATAAATGCTCCTATTGTCTATGTTCACCTCTCAATCCTAAAAATTAAAATGAATAGGCTAAAAGTCAAATAAAAATTTTCTAATTTTTAGGGAAAATACCTGCCAAGCAAACTATAATTAGAAAAAATACAAACCTTATCCAACTATGAATATTTATCAAAAAAAATTACTATCTTCCCTGACGCTCAAAACTCTGGTTTTGACATTCTTATTTCTGGGATTATCTACTATTTCCTTATCAAGAAGTACATCTGCAAATGTTACTCCACGGACAAATAAAGGTACAGAAAATAGTGAAGGTGGAGCAACACGAGGTGACTGCTTTTATAAAGATCAAAAACCTCTAACTCCTTTAATTCCTAAGACAAATAACAAGCTAGAATTAACCCTAGCATCACATCCAACAATATTTATTTATGTACCAGAAAATACAGCTGTAGGTGGAGAGTTTATCTTAAAAGATTCTAGTCAAAAAGTGGTTTATGAAGACTATGTATCACCATTGAATAGTCAGGTAATTAATAGTCAAGGAATTATAGGTATAAAAATTCCTACCGATCAATCAGAACTAAAAGTAGGTACAAATTATAACTGGACATTCCGCTTAATCTGTGAAAGTTCTATTCGTGAAGTCGAAGGCTCAATTCAAAGAATTAATCCAAGTGCAGATTTGACAAAAAAATTACAGCAAACTCCAGAGAGCGATCGCTGGTTAATTTATTCAGAAGCTGGTATATGGTATGAAGCACTGGTTACTTTGGCAGAACAAATTCTTTCCGATCCAAACAATGTAAAATTTACTTCGCAGTGGCAAAATTTACTAGATTCTGTAGGTTTAAATGAAGTGTCTACAGAGCCATTAAAGCAACCTGCAGATGAATAGATAGTTACTTGAAAATATCCTAGAATTTCTATGCAGAACTATAAATAATTCAACATTTGCCAACCAGAAAAATCAAAAAAGTCGATCAACCAATTAGGGGTTGCTGAAAAAGTCTTATGAGTGAGGGGAGGAGTCAGGAGTCAGGAGTCAGGAGTCAGGAGAAATGGGAATTTTAGAGGAGATAGTCGGAAAAATTGAGGGACAATTTTTCTGCCATAATTACCGCAAAATACTGGCTTTTTGGCGGTAAAAGCTCAAAAAGCTGGTACTTTTTAAGGACTAAAAAATGCTACAACCTTTGCCTGTCAATGCTTTCATATTTAATCAGCAAGCCCCAATTAAAGAAGTCAGAACTCAGAACTCAGAAGTTAAATTTCTAGTTGGGATTTTCATCACCAACGTCAAACCACGAGGATGTCTTAATATATATATTTTTTTGCAAGGTATTCATCCCCACCTCACATAAAGGTGTCCTGATCGTATTTTTAGGTGGGGAGTTCTACCGACATTTTTGTTCAACTCGATCTAGCGATCGCTATTTTACCTATAGTGATGCACATACTTTTTCCCGACTGACTGATAGTTTATGAAAAAAAATTGCTACACAAAATTATTTGCTCCTGTTTGTGTAGCAGTGAATTTGTATTTTCTGTATAGATAGAGCTTCCCAATAAAAAATCGTGAATGTATTGTACCAAACTAAGATTTTGGAGTTATTAAACCTTGATCCAACACTATGGAAATTACTGGTGTTGCTGAATTTGTAATGCTTTTGTCTTAAATATCTATGAAAAAAGTATAGTTATACAATTCATAAATACTTAAGAGCATTACCTAATAAGCAACACCAATTCACTACTAAAAACTTCCCAAATTAAAGGATTTGGAAACTATCAGATGTCAAATCACCTTCATGTTTGATTACAAGTGTATCGTCACCTAGGTTAAGAATAGATAAAAAGCGATTATCCATAAAAGGTAATGCAATGGTAGAGACCTGACTAACAGCTTGTTCTGCAGTAACACCAAAATCTGCAGATAACTGTAGGATATCCTCTCCAACAATGAAGTCTGAAACCCAATCAACTTCACTGCTGGTGTTGAAAACAAAAGTATCTTGTCCATCACCACCACGAAGTCGATCTACTCCTAGGCCACCTGTTAATATATCATTGCCATCACCACCATTGATGAAATCGTTTCCTGCATCTCCTGTTAATATGTCGTTTCCTGTATCACCAAAAATCCCATCGTTTTCTGGTGTACCAGTTAGATTATCATCTTCTTCAGTGCCTTGTATTTGGTTTAAGTTATTTAAAAATCCTCGTCTTCCAAAACCAGATCCTCTTCTGCCACGAAATGACTGAAATTCTTCGTTCATAATTGATTTGTCTCCATTTGATATTGTGGTTTACGCTTTTGTGCGATCGCAACTCTAACTCTGGGAATGAATCATACCAAATCTGCTTTATTCAAGAAATCTTCAAAAAAGTCAAAATCCTGATTGGGTAAGGATTTTAATATTTAAGTTACTATAAGGTAATAACTGGATTTGGTTGGTATCATTGGTAAAAATTACTTGTTTGAGAAAAGAAATGATCGCGAATATTGAGTTAGAAATTTAACAGAGTATAGCACTACGCAAATAGGTTAGGACGTTTATAAATTCTCAAACTCAGTCAGGGATTACTTTTGAATTTTGAATTTTGAATTTTGAATTGCGCGTAGCGCTATATTGCCCTACTAAGATTTGAGAGTTATTAAATTTTTCTGTCCCTCTCAAGTTTCTCACTTAAGTTATCTATATAGTAGCTGGATAAAATTTAGATGTCAAGTGTTTGGAGAAAAAATTTTTTCTCTAAGTTTATAGATAATTTCTCAAAGTTACTTGATGCAAGTGTTACAGCTTATATTCTTGGGGTGTAGAAGATACTTTTTTTCACTTTTGTGATAATAGATGGAGATAAGGAGATTTATCAAGGCTCAAACTCGTTCAGGGATAACTTCTGAGTGTACGTCTCACATCCGAAGGCTCCTCCTATCTGAATACTAAATTCAGTTTCTAGAGTATCGTTGTTGGGGAGTAGGGAAGCTTCACAAGATGAAAATGTTTCTGGTATTGCTCCTGGGCAATATTCCTGAATATTTGATGGCCTCTTAGCAAGGAACTTCTGTTGAATAAAAAATCATGTATATGGGCGAATTCCCCCCATGGTTTTTATGGTATCACATTTGTTTTGATGATGCAACAGAAAATCCTTTGACGCGCGAATTTTTTAGGTAGCTCTCAGAGAATGAAAATGTTTCTGGTTTTCTACTGAGGAGGGATAGATGGAAAATTTGATGAGGCAAAAACAACCATATATTTCTCGGAAGCTTTACAAGATGAAAATGTTTCTAGTATTACTCCTGGGGAAATTTCCTGAATATTTGATGGTCTGCTTCATAAAACCGATATAAAACGTCATAATGTGACATTATACTGTTTACTTCCTGCTTCAACTGAGGCCGTCGGCGGTTACTCATCCACAAGCATTCACGGTCAAGCCGACCGCATCTCTCAAATTTATACTTGCGTTCAAATCACGGTCTATAGATATCCCGCAATCGGGGCAGTTATAAGTTCTAAGGTTTAGTGGCATATCTTGGACATGACCGCAGTTCGAGCAAGTTTTTGATGATGGAAAGAATCTATCAACTACTACTAATTCAGAGCCATACCAGTGAGTTTTGTACTCAAGCTGTCGCCTAAATTCATAAAACCCTTGATCTGCAATTGATTTCGCTAACTTATGGTTAGCTAACATACCGCTAACATTCAAATCTTCTATGGCAACAACGCTGTGGTTTTTAGCTAGGTAAGTTGTCAATTTATGAAGCACGTCTTTACGGATATTAGCTACCTTTGTGTGTAGCTTGGCAATTTTAAGTTGCGCCTTTTTCCAGTTAGCTGAACCAATAATTTTATTGCGGTTAAGGTATTGTAAATTAGAGAGCTTGTTTTCTAATTTCCTGTAAGATTTAGCACCTTCAAAAATAACTCCCGTGCTTAAAGTTGCTAAGGTTTTTACACCTAAATCAACACCTACAACTTCAGTCGTCTTTTCTGTTGAATTAGGAGTAAATTCATAGCTATAACTTAAGTACCAATTTCCTGCCTGTCTACTAATGGTGATTTTTTTAGTTGTTGCTTCAATAGGTTCATAAGTTTTTACCCAACCAATAAAAGGTAATTTATGATTCCATCCATTTAATTCTATTGGTTTTCCACAATTATCAATTGTGAAGGAATCATGTTTACCTTTCTTCTTGAACCTTGGGTGTTTACCCAACCCTTGAAAAAACCTCTTGAACGCTTCACCTAAATTGATAAAAGCATATTGATAGACCCTAGAGGACAAGTTTTTCATCCAGGGATGCATAGGTTTTGTGTGATTGGTAAAAACCTCTCTTAGCTTACGAGCATTTGGTTTATAACCACCTCTGTAAGCAGCATTCCACAAGCTTAACCCCCAATTGTAACACCATCTGCTATAACCTGCGTGTTGAGCCATCAGAGTTTTCTGTTTATTATTAAGTTTCAGTTTTGTCCTGATTGACTTGTGCATATTTCTGAGTCCTAGCTGTGTTTGAGTTTTATATTTCCTGAGCCTGTAAAGCCGACTATCGTTTTTCTAGCAACTGCAGGTGTACTTTTTATTTATATAAGGGTCAATATCATAGCGCCTTTGTCCCGATGGAGTTTTTATGGAATTTATTTGACCACTTTGACCAACGTGGGCACATCAACTCCTAATATCTCAGCAGCTTAAGAGTGGTTTGACAAATTTCACTACCTTATCTGTTACATCAACTAGCGCATTGTATCGCATAATGAGGCAACTTGTCAACTAAGTTTTAACTCCCCATCTCCCTATCTCCCTCTACCAGGGACTACCAATCATAGTAAAACTAGCCCAATAATAAGGATGAGATAAATCTTCTGTCTCTAAACGAAGGGCTAAAGTATTAGAAACTGAGGCATTTCCCCGAGTCGAGTAGAGCAAATCTGCTTTAACCTCAACTTTTCCACGCAATAAAGCCAACTGTGCCTGCCTCAAAGCTTCTGCTTTAATCGAACTTGACTTTAAATTACGATAGAATTCAACCATTAACCCTAATGTTCCTACATCACTCACTTGCCACAAACTAGCTAAAGCCGACTTGACTCCAGCTTGATGAGCTAACCCGGCAAATCCCATTTCAGTTTCTAGGGTATTGCCTAAACCTGTTTCACAGGCACTCAAAACCAACAACTCTACCTGGGGTTGTTTATACCATTTTAAATCTCGGAGTTCTTTCAGAGGTAACTTTCGATCCCAAAGCTGAATGTAGGGAGGATTTTCGAGAGAGAAGTTAGCATGAGTAGCCAGATGAATAATTTTAAATGTTTGTTGGCTCCGCTTTTTCTGAAGATTCTCTAGGGTAAAGGATTGATTTAGTAAAACTTCCCCTGACCATAATTTCTCTGTAATAGTTAAAACTTCAGTTGGAACACTAGGTAGAGTAGGTTTATCTACAAATTCCGACATTCCCATTGCTAGAACTTCAGCATTTTCCAGCCCCTCATAACTGGCATTGGTTAGACTCAAACTGGGAATTAAACTGAAATTATAATTCTCAATCAAAAAATTTTGTCCGTCATACAAGGCAGCTAAAGGAATTGAACGTAACTCTTCATCTAAATAAAATAATAGAGTATTAATACCAGATTCTTTTAAGTCGGCTTCTAGGGGAGCAATTAACCACTTATATAGTTGGCGAGCTGCCGGCCATCCTGTTGTTCTGGGGTCGCTGACTTCCATATAAAATTCTTTTGCAGTTCGACGGAGTTTGTTCGCTTCTACATCTGGAATACTTTTGACAATTGGTTTACCATCTGGCAAGACTAACATTAAAGTTAGTCCGCTTGTGAAATTCTGTACTTTGACACCTTCAATTTGGTCAGTCAATTGTTTTGGATGAGTAATGACGTAAATCGCAGCAGGCTTTTGTTGAGTTTGAGTCTCAATTTGACTAAAAATTTCTCGAATACTAGCTTCGGTTAAAATTTCTGTGGTTGGAAGTTCAGTATTAGTAGATGGGAGAGACTGCACAACTGGATAATTGGTTATCAACTCTGAGTCAGTTTCAGCAATTCTAATTCTTTGTTGAGTGGCAGGTACTCTTGCTGAGGATGGTTCTGGTTCTACGGATAATCTGATTTCAGGATTATTCAACGGTGCAACTGGAGAAGGTCTGATTTCTAGAACATTAGCTGTATCTGAGAGGGGAGGTTGTCTTGATGAACCATTTTCTGACTCAAAGCTAGAACTTACCAATTGTGAATTTTCCCTCTGATTTTTTGTTTGTTCGGAACGATTATTGGAGTTTTGCCAGGCAGAACGATTTTGAACTTCTCGAGGATGAGATTGTTTCAATGAAATATTTTCTGACTCAAAGCTAGAATTTGCCAATCCTGAATTTTCTCTCGAATTTCTGGTTCGTGTTGAACGACTATTGGAGTTTTGCCAGGCAGAACGATTTTGAACTTCTCGGCCGTGAGATTGTTTCAATGAAATATTTTCTGACTCAAAGCTAGAATTTGCCAATCCTGAATTTTCTCTCGAATTTCTGGTTCGTGTTGAACGACTATTGGAGTTTTGCCTGGTAGAACGATTTGGAAATTCTACTTGAGGAGGTTGTCTCAATGAACCATTTTCTGACTCAAAGCTAGAATTTGCCAATCCTGAATTTTCTCTCGAATTTCTGGTTCGTGTTGAACGACTATTGGAGTTTTGCCAGGCAGAACGATTTTGAACTTCTACTTGAGGAGGTTGTCTTGATGAACCATTTTCTGACTCCAAGCTAGAATTTGCCAATCCTGAATTTTCTCTCGAATTTCTGGTTCGTGTTGAACGACTATTGGAGTTTTGCCAGGCAGAACGATTTGGAAATTCTACTTGAGGAGGTTGTCTCAATGAACCATTTTCTGACTCAAAGCTAGAATTTGCCAATCCTGAATTTTCTCTCGAATTTCTGGTTCGTGTTGAACGACTATTGGAGTTTTGCCTGGTAGAACGATTTGGAAATTCTACTTGAGGAGGTTGTCTCAATGAACCATTTTCTGACTCAAAGCTAGAATTTGCCAATCCTGAATTTTCTCTCGAATTTCTGGTTCGTGTCGAACGACTATTGGAGTCTTGCCTGGTAGAAGGATTTGGAAATTCCACATTAATAGACTTAGTTTCTGGAATATTAGTCCTGTTATTAGACTGATTCCGAGACCTGTTTAAGGAAAGAGATTGTCTGAATAAAACAGATTCGGAACTATGAATAACTCTTACCGACTCCCTAGATAAATTTTCCCCTGAAGGAGGAGGCAAAAACGAAACTCCATCATTATTGTTATAAGTTTCTACAGTTTCAGAAGCAATTCTACTTCGGCGTACATCTATATTTTCATTCTCCGAATTGGTAAGCTGAATCGTACCATTTTCTGCAACCCGAACATTTGTTGCGTGTTCTTGAGTTCCACCCGTGAGAATTTCTGGTAAAGCTACGATTGGTAAACCTGGATTTTCCAAAATTGTCTGAGTTGGTACTTCTAAATTCAACAGATTTCCATTTTGCCTAATCTGAACCCAACTATTTTCCGCCGCTATTACAGTATTAACATTACCGTTAGGAGCATCAAGCATTCCTAAATTCACAACATAATTTCCTGCTAATCCAATACTTTGTCCGTCTCTGACTGTTAAATTTCCCTGATTGATAATTGTGCCGAATGCTCCAGAAAAAATAAACCCACTAGGAGAACCGACTAATTCTGAGTAGTTGTTTGGTGCAAAGGCATCAAAACGAGAGGAAGGAAAACCATTGACACTATTTCCGAAACCAATTCCAGTTGATGTTGTGGCGAAAAACGAAGTAGGTAAATCTAAACGAGCATTGGAACCAAAAATTATTCCCGCAGGATTCATCAAAAATAAATTGGCATTACTTCCAGTCACTCGAATCATTCCATCAATCTGAGAAATATTTCCTCCCCTAACCCTTGTCAAAATATTCTGTGTTTCTGGAGTTGAAATAAAATTAACACTTTGCCCAGTGTTCAAATTAAACTGTTCAAAACTGTGGAATAAATTAGCTCGATCTGCCGAACGACTCCCACCCCCAATATCAAAAGTTTGTGAATTTGGGGTTTGAGATGTAGGCATGACAACTGTTCCCGTTCCATCAGACGCCGGAATAATTTGGGCAAGAGTCATTAACGGGAAATTTAAAATAGTTACTCCAGTCAAAGCAGCTATTTTTGATAAATTATTCATAATATCATCATAAACTTTCGCGATTCTGGCAAACCAGCCAGTTTTAACCGCTAGATCGAAACGGCTCCATGGGTTTTAACCCGTAGTCAAGTTGACACACCTAGAGGTTTTCGCTATGGAATCTAACCACATTTTTTCAGCATCTTCATAAGATAGCCTGGCAGTACAAGGATTAAATTGAGTATCCACAAACTGCACTGGATTAAAGGTTTCAATCCAAACATGGGCACCACAAGACAAAGGTGCATAAGGCTTGTAAACTATACGACAAGAACCATGAATTTCGATTTGATAACCCATATCGTTACGATTCGTCTGCTTCAAACTAATTACTGGTATCAACTGGTCAGGAGTCATTTCTGGATCTTTTTTTATTCTTTTGCCATTTGCTTGAATGAAATGTTGATTGACATGCATCTTGGTGGGATTCTCCCGCCTGTGATGACACCAAACACCTTTAGGACCTCTTTTGCCTGGTATGACAATAGGCATCTTTCTCTTTCCATAAAGAGGAATTTGCCAAAATCCCTTATTATCTTTATCAGCACCTTTTATTCTACCTTGAGCCAGTAAAGCTCTGACTCGTTGACAACAGATACCCAATAAAAAAGCTGCTTCTCTAGTTCCAATATATTCCATAATACTCATCTGTACCCTAGCACTATAGTTTTAAGTATACTTATATTATTAATACTAAAAATAGTTTTTACTATTTTAGTTGAGTAAGTTCTGTTATATTCGCTACATTTGACTAAGAATTTAGAATTTAATATAAATTGCAGAATTAATTTAAGGTTTGCTGAAAAAATCTTATGAGTAAAGGTAGGAGTTAGGCAGGGCTGTTTCATTCTCCACCCTAAAATTTCAGGTTAGTTAGCTCATAGCATTTCATACGGGAGCTATGGCGCCATTTTTTTCTAATAATTAGATATAGCGCTACGCGAAGCGTGAATAGGGAATAGGGAATAGTAAACTGTCAAAGGGTCTCAGGATTTAGAAATGTCCGCGCCCTTAATGGGTAGCGCTATATTGTGAGAGAAAAAAATAGATAAAACTGCCTTTAGTTCAGAGGTTAGGCGCTCCTGCTTCTTTTGAATCTCCTGATATATTTCACCCAACATTCTATAAACAGCAGAAGTAAAATATCTTTGGTCTACAAAAGATTCTAAGATAGCGATCGCCTCCTCATTCAAACCATTTTGTTGATCAAGTTCAGCTTCAGCAAATTCTAAATTCTGAATTCTGAATTCTAAATTCTTCTATTCTTCTGCCAACTGCTGCTGCAATTTTTCTAGTGATAATTTCACCTCATCTCCCCGTTGAAATTCTCCTAACTTTTCATACTTATTAAAAGCTAGTTTTAACCAACGAATCGCTTCCTCCTTACTACCTAAAGTTGCATAAACTTCTCCTAAAGCTGCCTCAACTTTTGCACTTCCAGCAACATCATCAACTCCCGTCAATTTTGCCGATTCTAAATAGTAATCTTTGGCTAACTCAGGTAATTGAATCTGTTGATATATTTCACCCAACATTTGATAAATGGCTGCCGTATAATTTCCTGACTCTACAAAAGATTCTAAGATAGCGATCGCTTCTCCATTCAAACTATTTTGTTGATAAAGTTCAGCAATACTTAGTACCCGTGCTTCACCGTCTAATTTTTGAGTAAGTTCCTCACTTTTTGCAAAAATTTCTTGTTGTTGGGATTGTGAAATTAAAGCAAATCCTATTCCCAAATAATCTTGTTTAGAAAAAGGCGATTTTTCGTCAAGAGAAGAAACCTCAGTATCAGCATGAACAATTACTGTATATCGGACACCCGTTTTTAAAGGCAATTCCCCAGAATAAATTACTTGATTTTCACTAACTTCCGTTTCCCAAATATATTCTGACGGACTTTTAATTCTAACAGTATAACGAGTTGAACCTGCCACAGGATTCCAACGTAAAATTAAGGGTTTATCTGGTAATAATAAAGTGTGGCGTGGACTAATAAGATAGGGAATTTTATCAGTAATTGCTACTTGATTAATCCCACGAGTAGCATCAAGAGGAACACATCCATCTGGGGTTTCAACACATTGTGATTTAGCTTGTAAACAGCCATCCATTGTTTGAGATATAGTATTTTTTGGTACACTCCAAGTTTTCCAGTTGGCATAACAAATTGCCATTAAATTTGCTTGAGATGTAAGTTTAATTTTATCGGTTGCATATAGTTCTGTTCCGACAAAAGCTGGATAATATTCTGACCAGTTTTGACGCTTTAAAAATACTTTTCCATCTGCTTCAATAATTCGACCAACAGGAGATTTATTAACTTGAGTAATAGCATTAGCTGGTGCAAATCTCATATAATTTTGTAAGTTAATCATCTGTTTTACTGGAGTAAAAAATAAAAGAACTAATAGAGTTAAAAAGTTCTGAATTTTCATATCTATAGCCTTGATAATTTTCAAATTTAGTAGGTTTTATTTTTGTATTGCTAAGGATTTATACAGTAATAATTTATCCATTAGTGGTCAGCTATCAGCTTCATTTATTAAAAAGTTGAGAGCTAAAAGCTGACGGCTGAATTTTACGTTTGAATTTTACGTTATACCAATTAAATAATTCGCCCAATTGGATATTTATTAACTTGAGTAGTAGCATTAGCTGCTTTAATCTAATATGATTTTGTAATTGAATTATCTGGTTGACTGGAGTCAAATCAATTCAAAGTTCAAAATTCAAAATTATTAATTCCCTGATTATCTCTTCTGCCTAAAGTCATAGCCTTGAAATAAGGAAAATATTTTTGATTTTTTCGAGTTCTGAAGAATGAGGTTTGAATCTTTAATTCAACAATTCTTGAAATTCAGTTATAATCAAAATTTTTGAACTTTGAATGCGCGAATTTAGAATTCAAAAAATGGTCAAAACTAAAATAACTAAATAGAGGCAAAAAATTCTGAATTTTCATATCTATACCCTTGGTATTTTTCAATTCAATAACTCACTCAATTAGAAAATTAATTACAAATTAATTAATTTGAGTAATAGGATGAGCTGCTGGCAATCTAATATGATTTTGTAATTGAATTATCTGGTTGAATGGAGTCAAATCAATTCAAAATTCAAAATTCAAAATTATTAATTCCCTGATTATCTCTTCTGCCTAAAGTCATAGCCTTGAGATAAGGAAAATATTTTTGATTTTTTCGAGTTCTGAAGAACGAGGTTTGAATCTTTAATTCAACAATTCTTGAAATTCAGTTATAATCAAAATTTTTGAACTTTGAATGCGCGAATTTAGAATTCAAAAAATGGTCAAAACTAAAATAACTAAATAGAGGCAAAAAATTCTGAATTTTCATATCTATACCCTTGGCATTTTTCAACTCAATAACTCGCTCAATTAGAAAATTAATTAATTTGAGTAATAGGATGAGCTGCTGGTAATCTAATATGATTTTGTAATTTAATTATCTGGTTGACTGGGGTTAAAACTAAAATAACTAAATAGAGGCAAAAAATTCTGAATTTTCATATCTATACCCTTGGTATTTTTCAACTCAATAACTTGCTCAATTAGAAAATTAATTAATTTGAGTAATAGGATGAGCTGCTGGCAATCTAATATAATTTTGTAATTGAATTATCTGGTTGAATGGAGTCAAATCAATTCAAAATTCAACATTATTAATTCCCTCATTATCTCCTCTGCCTCAAGTCATAGCCTTGAAATAAGGAAAATATTTTTGATTTTTTCGAGTTCTGAAGAACGAGGTTTGAATCTTTAATTCAACAATTCTTGAAATTCAGTTATAATCAAAATTTTTGAACTTTGAATGAATGCGCAAATTTAGAATTCAAAAAATGGTCAAAACTAAAATAACTACATAGAGGCAAAAAATTCTGAATTTTCATATCTATACCCTTGGTATTTTTTAACTCAATAACTCGCTCAAGAGGTAATTATCCATTATCCATTATCCATTAATGAATACTCCCTACTTTGTAAACGTTGACGGACTAAATTTTTCCATGTGTTAGTTTCAGGATTTTGAGTAGATTTAATATCTATACAATTTTGCCTGACTTTTTTTAAACTGTCTATATCTGTAGGAATTTGCTCAAGTACCTGTGCTAATAGACATTGTGCTGGAGCATTTTCATAATTTAGTTTAATAGCTTTTTTTAAATGAGATTTAGCTTGAGAGTAATTTAATTTCTGAAAATAAGCCCAACCTAGATTTTTATGTAAGTTTGATTCTATTCCTTGAGTTAAATTCCCAGGATATTTTTGCTGTATTTCAGACATAATTTGTAAACCGAGAGTCAGATTTTTAATTGCTATTTGACTATTTCCATCTAACCAAATTTGGAGACGGGATAAATTATTAATTGCTGCAACTTTTACATAATGATTATTTCGGTAAACCGCAGAATCTATTGCCTGTTGATATTCAGTTTTAGCACAACCAAAATCTTGCCTATTTTCACAAATTAATCCTAACTGTAGATAAGAAGCTGCATTTTCAGGATTAAATTTTAGAGCAAGTTGATAATAAAATTGAGCGCTGCCTAAATTACTATTTAGATACTGTTCAAATCCAATATTTGTGAGATTTTTGTCAATGGTTGGAAAAATATAAGTTCGGATGAAAAGAGGAACTTTTGGCACAAGAAAACCTAATCCCATAAATCCAATTAACATGAAAAGGAAAAACTGCAAATTAACCTTAACTTGTTTTGGCGAGCTAGTCTGTTCAGCAATTTTTTCTGATAATTCTTTAGATTTTTTCAGAATAAATCGTGTATGTTTAGGTCGCTGTTGTGGAAGAGGTTTCATTAACTCATCAATAAAATCTGCCAGTAAAGGCGAAACTTGAGGAGCATAATTTCTCCAAATAATTTTGCCAGTTTTTCTGTCAGTTGGAAAATTCATGGGAGACTGACCTGTAAGTAAATGAACAAAGGTACGACCTAATGCAAAAAAATCAGATTGTAAAACAGCTTCTCCAGTCATTTGTTCTGGTGCAGCATATCCTAACGAACCGATTTTTGTTGTTCCCCAATCTCCTACTCCAATTGTGCCAAAATCAATTACGGTTAATTGCCCATTTGGTCTCAAAATTAAATTAGAAGGTTTTAAATCTCGATGAAGTAAGTTTTGACTGTGAAGCATATCTAGAATTTCCGTAATTTGTTGTAACCAATCTAAAGCTTCATCTTGATAAATTTTCCCATGATTAATCAACCACTGCTCTAAATTTTCTCCTTCAATTTTTTCCATTACTAAACAATGTAGTTGTTTAGAACTTTTATGAGGTGAAACTGTAAAATAACCATCCGGTTCAACTCTCGGAATTCCAGGATGACGCAACCACATTAATACTCTTGCTTCTTGTTTGAATAATCGAACTAAATCGGGATTATTGTCATATTTCAAAACTTTTAAAACTTTCAAACTTCCCCAATCTTCTAAACCCGTTCCCCAATCTTCTACTTCAAAAATTTCTGTGGGATGTGCAGGTTGTGGTTGTCGCAAAGGTCGAATAATACGATAGCGATTTTCAATCAACAATGTATTACCGCAAGCTTGACAAAAATCAAGCTCTTCTGGATTTTGACGATTGTTACATTGAGGATTGATACAGTAATTCATAATATAGGGAGTACCGTTTCACGGAAGTTAAAAGTCAAAAGTTAAAAGTTAAAAATCAGATTTTATCCACTCAAAAATTTCAGACTACAGTAATTTTGGGAAATTATTTTGCATCTAAAGTTTGACATGATTTGTAAAATTATTTTGTCAAATTTGTGGAATAGGGAATTTGAGCAACTACGGAAGTTAAAAGTCAAAAGTCAAAAGTCAAAAACCAGATTTTATCCACTCCCAACTTTCAGACTAAAGTAATTTAGGAAATTAGAGAAACTACAGCAGTCAAAAGTTAAAAATCAGATTTTATCCACTCCCAACTTTCAGACTACAGTAATTTTGGAAAATTCTTTCACATCTCAAGTTTGACATTATTTGTAAAATTTTTTTTGCCAATTTGTGGAATAGGAAATTAGAGAAACTACAGCAGTCAAAAGTTAAAAATCAGATTTTATCCACTCCCAACTTTCAGACTACAGTAATTTTGGAAAATTCTTTCACATCTCAAGTTTGACATTATTTGTAAAATTTTTTTGCCAATTTGTGGAATAAGGAATTTGAGCAACTACAGCAGTTAAAAGTCAAAATTTATAAACTCAAAAACCAGATTTTATCGGCTCAAAACTTTCAGACTACAGTAATTTTGGAAAATTCTTTCACATCTCAAATTTGACATTATTTGTAAAATTTTTTTGTCAAATTTGTGGAATAGGGAATTTGAGCAACTACGGAAGTTAAAAGTCAAAAGTCAAAAGTTAAAAATCAGATTTTATCCACTCCCAACTTTCAGACTACAGTAATTTTGCGAAATTCTTTCACATCTCAAGTTTGACATTATTTGTAAAATTTTTTTTGCCAATTTGTGGAATAGGAAATTAGAGAAACTACAGCAGTCAAAAGTTAAAAATCAGATTTTATCCACCCCCAACTTTCAGACTACAGTAATTTTGGAAAATTCTTTCACATCTCAAGTTTGACATTATTTGTAAAATTTTTTTGCCAATTTGTGGAATAAGGAATTTGAGCAACTACAGCAGTTAAAAGTCAAAATTTATAAACTCAAAAACCAGATTTTATCGGCTCAAAACTTTCAGA
>NZ_JAAHHT010000138.1:0-8488 GCF_010672085.1 Okeania sp. SIO3I5 | reverse complement strand
CAAGTTTGACATTATTTGTAAAATTTTTTTGCCAATTTGTGGAATAAGGAATTTGAGCAACTACAGCAGTTAAAAGTCAAAATTTATAAACTCAAAAACCAGATTTTATCGGCTCAAAACTTTCAGAATACAGTGATTTTCAGAAATTCTTTCACATCTCAAGTTTGACATTATTTGTAAAGTTATTTTGCCATTTTTTTTGAATAAGGAATTGGATAAACTACAGCAGTTAAAAGTCAAAATTTAAAGGTCAAAAACCAGATTTTATCCACTCCCAACTTTCAGACTACAGTAATTTTGGGAATTTTTTTTCACATCTAAAGTTTGACAGTATATTTTTCGTTATTCCTTCTGTATTATTGAATTGCATTAATAACATTTTCTAGATTTTGGGTAATGTATTCTCCCTCAAAAAATTCTTCTTGTAAATTTGATAAACTTTCTTCTAAACGTTTAATTGCTAAATTTAAACCTCTAGTATTAGTAAATAATCTCGACCTCAATCGATTCATAACTAAATCCAGAATAGAATAATGTTTGTTACTATTCTCAGAACTTTCAAGGGGATAAAGTTTCAACAAACGAATTCCTGACAAATCTTGATTCTTGATCAATCCCACCAACTCTTCATCTACTTGACGAACAAACTGTTCAATCGCATATTTCATCACTACAGGTTGAAGACTAAAATAAGTTTGACCCTGTTTCTGGCTTTTTTCTATTAACGAACGTCGTCCAAGAGAACCAACTGTTTCTAATAATTCCGATGCTGATAGAGGTAATAAAATTTTTTCTTGCAGTTGAGATAAATTTATAGGTTGTTGTTCAAGAGCTAACCAATACATCAACTCTTTCTCAGCTAAAGATAATCGTTGAAAAGGTTGATCGAGTAAAGAGCGAACATCTCCCATTAAAAGCGTATTTTTAATAAAATCTCCAACCTGACCAGCATATAATTCTTGAACCATTCCCGAAATAATCTTAACTGCTAAAGGATTACAACCATAGCGTTCAATCAGACTCACCCAATTTTGACTCACAACAAATCCTCGTTCTGCTAAAATTTTTTGGGAAATTTCTTCAGAACCAACCACCTGTAATGAGCGAACTTTTTGCCCTTCCAACTGACCTAAATCTTTCAACTTCTCAGAAGTTGCCAAAATCAAACAACTTTGATGCGGCTCTTCAGCAATTCGTTGAATGAATTTTCCATAGTCTGTAAAACCATCAGCATAGTAACCTGCTAAATCCTGACAACTTAAAATCATCTCCACATCATCAAGAACCAATAAACAACGATTACTTCGTAAAATCTCCATCAGTTGAGAAATCCCAACTTCAATCTCCTCAAAGTTGCTCAATGATTGAGGGGATAAAAATTGGATAAAATCCGACAAAATAGAACCAAGTGACATCCCCTGACGTAGCGATCGCCAAATCACAAAATCAAATTTACCTGCATTTTGTTTAGCAAGTTTCACCGCTAGGGTAGTTTTTCCCATTCCCCCCATCCCTAATAGAGCAACTAACCGACAACGATCGCTTAAAATCCATTGATTCAACTGAGACAATTCTTCACTCCGCCCATAAAATGTTTCAACATCTGGTGCAGCATTCCAATCCTGACAAGAAATCAAATTAGTAGGTTCGGCACTCCGAGATAAAAACTCTTCAGATTGAGTTTGCTCCTGATATAGAGCTACCAATAATTGCTGTAACTTAGCCATTTTTCCTGGACCTTTACCGGAAATTTGAAACTTACGATAAGTTTCACCCAGTCGTTTACGAACCGTTTCTGGCTTAAGTTTTAGTTGTGTGGCAATTGTGGCGATTGACTCTCCTTCCAGTAAAGCCTTAGATAAGACTTCAAATTCTGTATCTGAGACACCATAGCCACTTGCAACTTGTTTCAGAAAATTTTGAGGAATTAACGTCATACCAAGTCAAAAGTCATACATTTAAAAGTCATAAAGTTAAATTTTTGCTGTGACTGAGTTTAGAGAATTTGAACATATCCTAGCTGCCCTGTCTATTGCAACAACATATAACTATAGATATATTATAACCCAAAATTTCAATTTAAGTGAGGTTTTCTAGCCAATATACTGACATTTTTATAACTTAAGTAACCTAAAAGGGACTTTTGAAACAGTTAGAAGTTAACAGCTATAAGGCTACAGGTAAGGTAAAAGGCACTTACAGCAGTTTTGATTTGGGTATACCACAGTAGAGACTTTCCATAGAACGTCGCTACAAGTAAGTCCCTGCAAGATTTTAGTTGTGAGGATGTTGTTCATCAATCTGGAAAGCACTTTATATAGCAGGGAAAGGGATACTTAGGACATTTTTTTTCCTATTTTTTGTTAACCGTTTCGTTTTACCTATTACTATTGTTCTAACCAACTATTTCTTTGGTGTATCAAAAATCTTACCACAAGTTATATAATTTATCATAAAGATTTGGTGTCAATTTTTGTGTAAAAAATAACTATTTCTAGGAAGTGGTAATAGTGCCAATAACTATGAAGCGATCGCTTGGGACTATAATTTAAGATGTAATACTAATTTTTAATTTAGTGTCAGGAACATCACAGATAATACTGAGGTTATTAACCATGACTATTTGGGTAAATGAACAGATAGATCCATCTGGGTGTGACTCGTTGGCTTAAAAGCCAGTTAAAAGCTAGATATAATTAGCCTTTCAGGTCAATGGAGTATAGCTTCAACCTAGAAAAACTCTTATGTCCTTGGCAGACATTGGTAAATCCTGTTGACTCCGCATGGACGTAGGAAAAACCTAGTCAGAGATTAATGCATGACTTTTGATTTTTGACTTCCCCAAAGCGGTTAACTTAATTAAAATGGCAATTACAATTAGACAATTAATTCAATGGAAACAAAAAGGTCGCCCGATAGTAGCTCTAACAGCTTATGATTATACGATCGCTCAACTTTTAGACAATGCTGGAGTAGATTTAATTCTGGTGGGAGATTCTTTGGGAATGGTAACTTTAGGTTATGAAACAACAATACCCGTCACTCTTGAAGAAATGATTCATCATGCTAAAGCAGTACGAAGAGGTGTAAAGCAGGCTTTAATAGTGGTAGATTTACCATTTTTAACTTATCAGGAAAGTCTACAACAAGCCATACATTCTGCGGGGAGAATACTTAAAGAAACAGGTGCTCAAGCTGTGAAGTTAGAAGGTGGCAATGAGGCGATCGCTGAAACTGTCTATAAACTAACATCAGTAGGCATTCCTGTTATGGGTCATATCGGTCTAACTCCCCAATCTGTACATCAATTTGGAGGTTATCGTCAACAAGGTAAAACTCCTGATGCTAGTGCCCGTATTTTAGGAGAAGCTGTAGCTTTGGAACAAGCTGGTGCTTTTGCCATTATCTTAGAACATATTGGAGTAGATTTAGCCAAAGAGATTACAGAAAAAATTTCTATTCCTACTATTGGTATTGGTGCAGGTGCTGATTGTGATGGTCAGATATTAGTGATTAATGATGTTTTAGGAATTTCTGATTGGCAGCCACCCTTTGCAAAATCTTATACTAATTTGCGAGAGACTATTACTCAAGCAGTTAAAGAATATAGTGTGGAAGTTAAAGAAAGAAAATTTCCTCAACCACGATCTTTGAATTAAGATACTATGGAAAGAGAGGTATTTTAGAGTAGGTGAGCTAATAGCTAATAGCTGACTGAATGTTACAATTCATAATTAATAATTCAGGTATTAAACCAATTTGAAATATGTTTACCGAATAATTAAGGTTTAAAGCCTCTGATGAGCAAGGAGAAACAAGAAAAAGTTTTCCTTGGAGTGAATCTTCTCCTTGAAAAGAAGAGGTAATTAATAATTATTAATTATTAATTATTAATTGTTGAATACTCCTCTACTCCCTGACTAATTCCTCAACCCTCCTTTCACAACCAACTAGCAAACTCGCTGGTAAAGCGATCGCCCAAAATAGCATCCCGAATACGTTGGGTAAAACGAATCAATTCTGTAACATTATGCAGAGACAAAAGAGTATAACCCAAAGCTTCTTTAGCTCTAACCAAATGAGCAAGATAAGCGCGGCTAAAATTTTGACAACAATAACAAGGACAAGACTCATCCAGTGGCCTAAAATCTTCCTTAAACTTAGCATTCTTCAAATTCCACCTCTCACCCCTCACTAATGCTGCTCCATGTCGCCCCAAACGAGTCGGTATTACACAGTCAAACAAATCTATACCCGAAGCGATCGCCCGTACCATTTCCCTATGAGTACCAATACCCATCAAATAACGAGGTTTATCCTCCGGCAACAAAGGAGTTGTCACCTTCACAATATTATCTATTAACTCACTAGGTTCTCCTACACTTACTCCACCAATAGCATAACCAGGCAAATCTAAATCTACCAACTGCCTCGCTGCTCTAGAACGCAGATCGGCATAAACACCACCTTGAACAATACCAAATAAAGCTTGGTCTTGACATTGATGGGCCTCAATACAACGCTGCAACCATCGATAAGTGCGATTTGTTGCCAACTCCACCTCTTCCTGACTCGCTGGGTAAGGAGGACACTCATCAAAAGCCATAATCACATCCGCTCCCAATTCATTCTGAATTTGGATTGAACGTTCTGGAGTCAAATCAATCATACTACCGTCACGAGGAGAGCGAAATTTAACTCCTGCTTCGCTAATAGTTCGGATATCTCCCAAGCTAAATACCTGAAAACCTCCAGAGTCAGTTAATATTGGCCCATTCCAAGCCATAAATTTATGTAATCCACCAGCACCAGCAACAATACCTTCTCCTGGTTGCAAGTGAAGATGATAAGTATTTGCCAAAATCATCTGCGCACCCGCTGCCTCTAACTGAGCAGGTGTGAGAGTTTTCACATTTGCTAATGTCCCGACAGGCATAAATCTAGGTGTATCTATACTGCCATGAGGAGTCATAAAAATACCTGCACGAGCTTTTGTATAGCTACAACGAGCCTGAGAATGAAAGGAAAAGTTTTGGGACATGGGATAGTAAATTTTAGCAATTAAGAAATTTTACCTGTTTTCTCAGTTAGTGAGAAAAGTTTATGTATAGCAGTCGCCAGAACGGTTAGAACTTTCTCACTCCTCTCAAATTTAGTTAGAGCAAGAATTTGACTTTTAACTTCTAAATTCTAAATTCTGACTTCTGACTTCTGAGTTATAACTTCTGACTTCACAATATTATTTCCCATCCCTATTTTTTCCTTTCTGCTTAAAATGGGCAATCATCATCATCTAACTGCATATCCCAATTGGATGACAAAACTTGATCCATTACTGCATCAAAAGCTGCAGCATTAATGTTTCTGCTATTTTCTTCTTGCAAGGGGTTTGAGAGGGGAATTAGTCTTAACTGGCGTCCTTCGTTAACTAAATCAAAATATGTTTCTTGAGATGGGGACTTCCCCAGTTCTAGGTAGTCAAAACTATAGACATTCAAATATATTGAGTGATTTGCAATTAAGGTTGACCTTTGACGATCGGCAAATATTTCTAATATGTATCCTTCCCCTTGGCTTTGAATTTGGCCATCTTGAGTATGGATGTATTGGACTCTGCCTAAATCTATCAATAGTCTTTGCATATCACGTTTGTTGACAATAATACCATTGTCGATTATGCAAGGTGCAGATACTCTGTGGTCAAAATTATTGGAAGTCATATAGCAAAAGCCTTTGATTTGGTAGACAGTCAGCAGAACAATTTTTTTGTTCTGAGTTGTAAGATAGTGCTATTCTTGTTCCAATTCTGGCACAGTTTCTCTGAATATGAACCAATAATATATCCTTTAAGACTATTCTTTAAATTTTTGCAGCGATTTTAACGAGGTTAGATAGGGGAACCACCGGATTAGCAACGTATAGAATTAATCAAATTAGGAGTCAGGAGTCAGGAGTCAGGAGTCAGGAGTCAGGAAAATATACTAAACCACTACATTCTACTATTGTCAGGAATTTAACACTCAACTGCCTACAGACTTCATGCATAACCTTATAGATGCTTAGATTATGCAATTAAACGCACTTAACATCTACTATTAACGCAGTTCCTATCTGGGAGGTTAACTGATTAATATTGAATCTGGTTATACAATGTATGTTTATTTTTAACAATCTTGAAAAATTCATATACCATATAAAATTTATTTTGTCAAATCAGATCCTGTTTGGATAATTTAGTTTAGTTATAAATAGAATATTGTGGTAGGGAGGTTCTATGGAAGCTCTCTACTGTTTCTCCTATTTCTCAACAAACAAAATTGTGGTGGTAAATATTGATACAACTAATTAGGAAAATTCTGGCAAAGCTCAGTGCTGGAATTGCTTTTTACACTTGTTTACCAATTCCCCATAATTGGAATTTAGATTTTCATGGTATTGCTCGTTTTGCTCCACTGATTGGATTAATGGTTGGAGGTATTCAGGGTTTAGTAGATATGGGGTTACAGTCTTTAGGGATGCCTGTACTTACTAGATCGACTGTAGTGATAATATCTGGAATTGTTTTAACTGGGGGTTTACACTTGGATGGGGTAATGGATACTGCTGATGGGTTAGCAGTGTTAGACCAAAAACGACGATTAGAAGTAATGGCAGATAGTGCTACAGGAGCTTTTGGTGCAATGGCAGCGATCGCTCTACTACTGCTAAAAATTACAGCTTTAACAGATTTAGATAGTTATCGTTTGTTGATATTAATGGGAGTAGGGGGTTGGGGAAGATGGGGTCAGTTAGTAGCGATCGCTCGTTATCCCTATCTTAAACCTACTGGAAAAGGAGCTTTTCATAAAAAGGCAAAATATTCTATTTGGGATTTTTTATTAGGGGTACTTTTATTGGTGAGTCTAAGTGGAATTTTGATTTTATTAGATCCTCAAAATTGGTTAGTAGGTTGTGGAATGGCAATAGGAGGAATAGCGATCGCTCTACTGACAGGTGCTTGGTTTAACAATCGTTTGGGCGGTCATACTGGCGATACTTACGGCGCTGTGGTTGAATGGACTGAAGCATTATTACTGTGTGTTTTGGTTACTTTGGAATAACTGAAAGACAATACGAGTAGGAAGAGTTTGTTGAATATTACTCAAGCTATACTTAATACTCATGGCTCTAGTATGTCCATCATAACTTTAAATGACATGAATGCTTGCTTCATTCATTTAACTTCTACTAAATTTTCATGCTCATTCTTAGAAATTTTTCAATTGCTTTTTTCTGCGTTAAAGGTAATATAGCTAATAGCTGTTAGCTGACTGCTGAATACTTACTTTAAAAGTATTTTTTTTCTATTAATTCGTTAATTTTATCAATTATCTATTTCATCACTTTCCTTCATTTATGTAATAATTCAGCTATTAGATTTCAGAACTCAACTCTAATTATCAATCAAGCAATTTTTCCTTGAACTTATAGCACATTTTCAAGCCATAAATTGAAATACAAAAACGTAAGCATTCAGCCGTCAGCTCTCAGCTTTCAGCGTTATATCATGTCCGGTTGAACAGTGATAAATAAATAACTACGGAGGAGTCAGGAGGTAGGGACGTTGCATAAGGGCGTCCGTACAGGAGTCAGGAGGGAAGAAAGAAGGAAGAGGAAGAATAGGAGAAGAAGAAGAAAGTTTTTTTATAACTAATTATCCGGACATGATATTACTTATTTGTTGTATTTGGAAGAGGAATTAGGATTTAGGTAATGCGAGAATTAAAAGTCTAGATGAAAACAAAAGCATCAGCTAATTTTAACTATTTAGGTTGATTTTTCTTGCTGATAGCTGACCCCTAATAGCTGAATACTTACACAAAAACAAAAAGTTTTACTTGTCAACCCATACAATTAATTGTGTCGTGTGAAATATAAATCTGTTTGGGAAGCTGATAAACTGATAGCTGACGTCTGAATGCTTACTCATTTACTAGCTAGAAGTGGTCTAAGTTTTTAGTTTAAACTGACATTTTTCTTTTTTGATTTATGCAAATTTTCGGAGTAATTTTTACATAAAAATTATCCTTTTTTTCTGGATAGAATCCGGTATTTTTACTCAAAAAAAATCAATTTTTCGATTCCTAGTATTAATGCTTAATTAATTGCCTTTTGAGAGTCTTGCATCAGCAGAACTGCTGTTTTATATTATTTGGCACTACATTTGAAATATAGAATGTGGATTTTAAATAAGGTGTCAATATTTATCTAAGTAAGTTAAGATGGGTTTATAGGGTTTAATTTATGTTGATTCAAACTTCTTTGAAACTCTTTTCTTATTAACTTTTGTAAATTTTTTATGTACTTAGTTTAATGTACATTAATACCATGGAAACTTTATCATTGAGCAAAAAATAAGGTCTCAAGCCTCCCCTTTCAAGGGGATGAAAAAAATATTCGATTCAATATTTCAAGCCTCTGACTTTAGGCAGAGGTACTGATAACTGAT
>NZ_JAAHHT010000137.1 GCF_010672085.1 Okeania sp. SIO3I5 | reverse complement strand
ATAAGGAACTCTTGAAACCCTTGTGGGAGGGTGGGGAGGATGGGGAGGAGGGGGAGGAGGGGGAGGAAGAATTCTGTCTACATTCATAAAAAAGTGTATTGAAAAATACTCTTTTCTCCTGAAAAAGCCGATTCAAGACTTAAACATAACTCCTCTATGTTGTCAAGTTTTATGTTAAGAAAAATCTTTATAAAGCATAGCTTAAAAAGGGGGGAGTCTTCAAAGTCCCCCTTTTCAAGGGGGATTTAGGGGGATCGTAACTGTACCTCATCTTTATGAGAAATGCTATAGATGCTTTCCAAATACTTCTTAGACTTTGGGCAATTTCCGGAACATCTAATTGGTTTTACATGGTACAATTTTTAGCTTAGTAATCAATAATTAACCAGATTTTCCAATTATTAATTATTTAATTTGTAGCTAGAAGCAGATAATTATGGAAACTACTACTGCTGCCCTTAAAGAATGGAATGTTGCTGTTAATGCTTTAGAAAATGGCAACACAATTATGTTACTAAGAAAAGGTGGAATTAGAGAACAGGGGAATAATTTTACCGTTGTACATAAACAGGTTTTACTGTATCCAACTTTTGAACATCAACAGCCAAATTTACTCAAACCACAATATGCAAAACAGGTAGAAATTGTAGATTCTGGTTGGCATCCTGAAAAAATTAAAATTAGTAGTTTTGCTGAGATTACTAATGTTTTACCAGTAAGCGATCCGTCAATTTTAAATAACTTGTTTGCCTACCATATTTGGAATGAAAAGTTTGTCAGCGATCGCCTCAAATGGAAACCCCAACAAAGGCTTTATATTTTACTTTTAAGAACTTATAAACTTTCTCAAGTCTATGAGATTTTTTATCATCCTAAATATGGTGGCTGTCGTTCTTGGATTAACTTAGCTAAACCAATCAATATAACAGACTTAGTTCCTGTTTTAAATGATGATACTTATCGGAACAGATCCGCCGAAATTTGTCAATTTTTTACACCTTATATTACGTTTGATTGAATACTTACACTTTGCCTGATTTTCTGGTAAAATAGATAGTATCCAACAAATTATTGGATATTGATAGGGTGGGGTCTATTTGGGCAATAAAACCGTAAAGTTTTTGATTAGATTTACGAACTATGAATTGGCTATCCATTGGTGTCGAGCTGTTTAAGATAAATAATTTCTGCTTCTGTTATTCCTTATTCCCACTATAAAATTTTTGGCGCTGATGTTTGTTCAGATGGCATCCTGCCACCAGGAAAATCTAAAATTTTCTTTCTTAGGCCAAGGCAATATGTAGAAATAAGTAATAATAACTACTCAGATTGAATTGTCAATATTATTACCGAAAAATTTTGGTTTAAAGCCTCCCCTTGGATAGGGGATAATAAATAAAAATTTTCATGATTAGTCAATCCTATCAGTTTCAACAATGAATAATTATTAATTATTCATTATTAATTATTCATTGTTGAAAGAGTTATCCTTTTCTACTCGCCAATAATCGATAATTTATCCTTGGTTATCTTGCAAATGTTCGGCAATTAAAATCAATCAAAGAGAGCGAATTTCGACAAAAACTTTGGGTTTTTCCCTGGAATTTTTGTTACTAATATTCATATTTATAGCAGTCGAAGCAAAGATTAGGAAATTTATAAATCCTGTTTGCGGAGCATTTTCGCAGGAAAAAACCTTTGACAGTTGACTATTCCCTATTCCCTAGCGCTATAAAAATCATTTTTTCTTGTACTATTTAAAATCATAAAATTAGCTTAAATAAATCATGGATATCAAGATTAATTCTAAATTTCTAGAGCTAGAAAATGTTCGGATTCATTACCTAGAAACTGGGCAAAAAAATTCAGCAAGTGTATTGTTGCTACATGGAGCAAGTTTTACTGCTCAGACATGGGAAGAAATAGGTACTTTGGAACTTTTGACTACAGGAGGTTATCGAGCTGTTGCTGTAGATATTCCTGGTTATGGCCGTTCCCAAAGAATATCGGTTTCTAGGTTCGGTTTTTTGCGAGAAATATTAAATAATTTAAACTTAAATTTCCCAATTTTAATATCTCCTTCTATGAGTGGTGCTTATAGTTTGCCTTTTGTGATTAATTATGGCGATCGACTAGGAGGTTTTGTAGCAGTTTCCCCTGTAGGAATTGAACGTTTTCAGAATGAATTAAAAGGTATTCAATTACCAACATTAGCTATTTGGGGAAGTAACGATCGAATAGTACCTGTAACACAAGCTGATTTATTAGTGAAATTAATGCCCAATGCTCAAAAAGTTATCCTGACTGATGCTGGCCATGCTTGTTATATGAAAAAAACTGAAGAGTTTCACAAACATTTAATTAAATTTCTTGAGAGTTGTAGAAGTTAGTCAACTGAATAATTAATAATTAATAATTAATTATTCAATAATTCAGGTTTAAAGCCTCCCCTTTCAAGGGGAAAAAAAGAAATTTTTTTCTTTTATTCTCAATCCTCTTCCTTTTAGAGAGAGGTAATTATTAATTGTTAATTGTTAATTGCTGAACTCTTCCCTACTACCATTATTTATTGGTAGTAGTGTACAAGTAGTAATATCCTAAAAAAAGTAAAGTAGTCAAGGGAATACTATTTATTAGAAACTAGGAAATAATGGTACTTTCTATTCCTTATTATCTATTCCCTGTTCCCAGTTAAGTGTTCCCTAAATCATATCAAATTCGCTAGCATCAGTATAATTAGATAGTTAATCTAGAAGTCAGGAAGGAAGAGAACTTAGAAAGATTTACTCTTTGCTGAAAATGAAGATTTTTTTATACCGAATTAAGCAGGTTTGATATCACTACATCTACACTACATCTACAGGACTAACTATTTATAAGTATTCAACCGAAAATCATATAACTTCTTCTATTAGACATCTCCAATAATAAAAACAGGACATCAATTATTTCCCCCTATTCCCTATTCCCTCTTTTCTGATTTTAACTTTCCTGGCGGGAAGTCCCTTGCTCTCCATCCCCCCTAATATAGAATCCAGTTATATAGTATATGTTCATTATTAAATCGGACAATCGGACCATCTCCCCCAACAATACACTCTTGTATTCAACCGGATTTGATATTACTCCTTACTCCTTACTCCTTACTCCTTACTCATTACTCATTACTCATTACTCATTACTCCTCAGTAATACGATAACTAATTACCCGGATTCTATATAACCCCCCTTGGAAAGGCAGGGCTAATTCTTTGTCGCCAGAGAATATTTAGGGAGAGGATTGGGAAGATGGTGAGGATTGGGAAGATGGTGAGGATTGGGATACGGAAGTTGCATAAATAAAAGCGGATTTTTCTCCCACACCTCCCACACCTCCCACACCTCCCACACTTCCCCACCCTCTCCTACTTTTTTCTCTGATGACAATAAATTGACCCTGCCTTGGAAAGGGGGGAATAGAAGGGCAACGTCGGGAGTATGTCAAGGATGAATACTACCATCTGGCATAATAGCACCTTTGAGGTCAGTATCTCGGAAGTTGGCACTCTCCAATTTTGCGCCGCGAAGATTAACACCACGAAGATTTGCACCCCGTAAATAAGCTTTGCTGAGGTTAGTATCAGTCAAATTTGCACCCCGCAAGTCTGCACCTTCGAGAGAAGCTTCCCTGAGATTAGCATTCTTCAAATAAGCACCTAATAGATTAGCATTTTCTAGATGACTACCTTCAAGATTAGCACCTTCTAGATCGGCATTTTCTAAATTAACAATGCGCTCGCTATCACCTTTATGCGCTGTGAGTACAGTATCTTTGAGATTAGCTTGTTTTAATTTCGCACCCTTAAGGTTGACACCATCCAACTGAGCATTTTCCAAATTGGCATTTTCCAGATTAGCATTCTCTAACTCAGCTCTGAATAAATTTGCTCCCCAGAGATTAGCATTTTTGAGGTTAGCATTTTCTAGCTTGGCATAACCTAGATTTGCTCTCCAAAAATTAGTATTTTGAAGGTTCGCCTTATTTAGGTTAGCATCCCAAAGATTAGCATATCCTAGATTTGCGCCCCAAAGATTGGCAGAGTGTAAATCTGCGTACCTGAGTTTCGCCCCTCTTAAATCAGCATCAGATAAATTAGCAGACGACAGATTAATACCCGCTAAATTTGCTTTCCATAATTCTGCATCTGTGAGAACAGAATTATTGAGATCGGCACCATTTAGATTAGCATCCTTGAGGTTAACATTCTTCAAGTTTGCATAAGCTAAATTAACATTGCTTAAGTCACACCGAGGACACTGACCTGTTTGTAATAACGCTTGCTGCAAATGTTGCTTTCTAGCATTAGATCGAGATATTTCTATTTCTATCCTTGAACTTAACCATTTATTTTCACCCCAGGTTGTTAGTGCTGCTATGATACTATAAAGTCCTAATAGACATAAACTAATTGTTGTTACTCTAGCAAATATTTTCTTTGGTTGTTTTCTAGCAAATGGCATTTTTTGATTTGTCATATTGTCTGAATTTCCAAGAGAATTAAGCATTTTGAGAGCTATTTCAGCATTTGGAAAACGAGATTTTAGGTTTGGTTCCACCATTTTTTCTAACCAATCAGTAAATGTTGGATCTACTTCTGGAAGCAATTTTTTGAAATTAATTCGATAGTTATCATTGATTAGCTTACCAATATCGCTAGATTTTGTATTAGTGAGTAAACATATTAAAGTTGCGCCTAAACTGTACAAATCTGATGCTTTAGTTAGTTCCCGGTTAAACAACTGTTCCGGTGACATAAATCCTAGAGTTCCTTTAACTGCACTACTAACTGCTACATTACCATACCCACTGCGAGCAAACCCAAAATCTACTAGGTAAACTTTTAGTTGAATATCATTTCGTTCAACCAAGATATTTTCTGGTTTAATATCCCGATGAATAATTGGTGGTACTTGCTTCTGTAGATAGACTAAAACTTCTAATACTTCTCGAGCAATTTGTTTGATTTCTGCTACTGTCCACAGTTGGGTTTGGGCAAGAGAGGAAGCATTTTTGTACTCTTGCACTAAGCAAAAGCCATTTTCTGTCTCAAATGAATCAAGATAACGGGGAATACTAGGGTGATTTAGTTGTTGTAGCAGTTCTATTTCTCTATAGTAACTTTCATATTCTGCCCAATTTGCAAATTGATATTGTTTTGTGACAACAGGTGTATCGGTAGTAGTATCAGTTGTGAGATAAGTAATTCGACCTCCAGTTTGATTGCAACCTAGTTCTTGTTTAACTTGATAACGTTGGTTAAAAAATTCTGGGAGATTCATCATAATTAGGGATTTTTGGTTAGATACATTTAGCAGGCAGTTTATCAGCATATTATACGCGAAAATTACATAGCAATACACACCCTCATAACTAATACCAGGTGTTCTAAATTTTGGCTACAAATAGTTGAGCTGTTGTTAGTAGTTAGGAATACAGGTATAAATCCCCTCTTTGATAGGCGAAATGTTTTTGGAGATTTCCTCAAAATCCAGGTTATATCATAATCTCACGGATTCTCACTACATTTTCTTGAGAGGAGGGAATAGGGAATAGGAAGTAGGGTTTTTAGGCATAATATATTTTCGCACTTTGTAAACGAATCGTATTTAATATTGCTTTTACTTGTTTATTACTTAATAACTGAAGTTTTCAGGAAGCATAGCATTAATGCATAGGAATTGGTATTAAAAAGACAACTTTTGACGCCTGATTTTACATTCCAGACTTATGATATATAATGTCAAAAGAGGTATTATCGTTACAATTCATGCCTTGTATGCCTTATAGAGGTTTTTTAAATGATTAATAATTAATAATTAAAATTACCTCTTTTTATTTATTAATAATAGGAACGTTTAAAAGGATTTTTTTTCTTTTTTTATCCTTAAAAGGAGAGGCTTTAAACCTTATTTTTCCGGTAAACCCAAACCCTATGAATGAATAGCCTTTTTGAAAATCTCCCTACTCCAAAGTAAACGGATTTGATATGACTTCGTTAACACAATCAGATGTTAAACTACCAAAAATAAGACTTATTCAAGCTAAATTTCACACATATATTATACCAAGCGTGATAAATATTTGCTACAAATGGTAGAGATTTGCTACAAATGGTAGAGATGTTGCATACAACGTCCGTAGGTGAATGAAGTAGGAATAAATCTTGAAGAAAAAAAGTAAAAATGATAGAGATAGCTTTCTCAAATGAATTGGAGAAGTTCTTTTTAAGTATCTTTGATTGAGATGCACCTTTTTATAGCATTCTGTATTTCAAACTGGTATTAATGGTAAAGTTCTTGCCTTAACTGTTTCTGAAAATTCCTTGG
Organism: Okeania sp. SIO3I5; assembly: GCF_010672085.1. Lineage (GTDB taxonomy): Bacteria > Cyanobacteriota > Cyanobacteriia > Cyanobacteriales > Microcoleaceae > Trichodesmium. The sequence continues at coordinate 18,960 of NZ_JAAHHT010000137.1, read as the reverse complement.
TGGTAATTCAGGATTATAGTCCTTAATTGTGACTAATAAATAAGGTTTCAAACCTCCCCTTTTAACGGGACTTAAACAAAATAAACCCCAAAAACAGGCTCAAATTAAGACCGGCAAATGCTTTGACGTCAAAAAGGCATAAATCTTGAATTACCAACGGTTATAGCCATTTTTAGGGCATCGACGTAATTCTCTGATCTAGAGAGATTTTGAGGCATTTTTCCGAGCAGAAAATGTTTAAGTACCATTAAGGGGATAAAAAAGGAAATTTCGGATTTTCTTCACCGAAAAATTGGGTAAGAAAAATTAACACGCTCAAGTGCTAAGAATTATCAAATATAGCTAAGAAAGAATTTGCTCTTGACAATTACTGATGATGAATCTCAAACTAGGAAATGTTTTTCATGCCTGTTCCGTGTTCCCTGCTATAGAATAAAAATTATAATATTTTTCCATAGGATAGAAACTTTTTTCACTATAGACAAGTCTTTTAATCCTATACCAATTTCTTAAGTTAAAAAGGTTTCGCCAATGCCTAAAAAACTTAAGAATTCAACATAATTCAAAAAAATATCAAAATGATTGAAACGATAAATGCACTTCAAGTGAATATTACTGATAACAGTAACGATAATATCAACGCAGCAACTCCTATAGGTACTCTATTTCCTGAAATCCCTATAACTCGCTTCGGGACAATCAATGATTTTGACGCTGTAGACTTCTATCGTCTCACAGTTGATACACCCTTAAATTCAGGAATTGCACTACAAAATTTGACTGGTAATATTGATGTAGCAGTATTAGATAACAATGGCAACTTAATTGCTAGTGGTAATAACCTAGGTGCATCAAATGAAGCATTCCAGGCAGCTTTCTCTACCCCTGGTGAATATTTCATCAATGTTTTTCAAACTTCTCCTGGTATTGCTAGTGACTATGAGTTAGCTCTATTTCCTGCCAATCCTAATATTAATACTACAGACAATGGTAATGTTAATACTACTGACAATGACAACAGTAATAATAACCCAAACACACCAACTTTGTTGGGTACTCTAGTTCCAGAAGTACCTATAAGTCAGTTTGCAACAATCAATGATTTCGATCCTGTAGACTTCTATCGCGTCACAGTTAATACCCCTTTAACTGCAGGAATTGCACTACAAAATTTGACTGGTAATATTGATGTAGCAGTATTAGATAGTAATGGTAACTTAATTGCTAGTGGCAACAATCTGGATGCATCAAATGAGGCGTTTCAGGCAGCTTTCTTTACCCCTGGTGAATATTTAATCAATGTTTTTCAGACTGCTCCTGGTATTTCTAGTAACTATGAATTAGCTCTGTTTCCTGCTAGTGCTAATATTATTCCTCCAGCACCTCCACTACCTCCAGTTCCACTACCTTCCACACCTCCAATACCCCCTAATCCCCAACCAGTAAATGTTAGTATTGATAGTTTCATAGACAACACTGATGAAGCGGTGAGAAATCGTGAAAATACAGCTTTTGTTTTTAAAGAAGATTATTTGTTAAATGCTACAGCAAATACTCCAGTAACAATCGATCTGATTAGCAACAATGCTCCTTTTGATCCTCTATTAGAAATATATCAAATTCCTCAAGGTTCTCCATTAGACTCTAGACAAGGACAGATAATTGCAGCTAATGATAATGGTGGTAATGATATTAATAATCTAGATGCAAGAATTGGACCAGGAGTAGTATCAGATATTCCAGGGGTTTCTTCAGAGTTAACTCTTTCTCCAGGGTTTAACTATCTGTTACGTGTTACTTATACAGAGCTACCTTTGATCGGAAGTTTTACCTTAGATGCAGGTGTTGATAATGGTTTTGTGGGTTTGACCAGGGTATTCCTCGGAAATCCTGTAGGAGACCCAATTATTGGAGGCGATCCATCAATTTTGTAATTAATAGACTTCGTGGCAGTTGTCAGGGAATAAGGAATAGCGGTGCGACCCCGCGACGACGGCAGATCGCTTGCGGAACGCGCACTCCTGTGAGGGAATAGGGAATAGGGAATGAAATTGTTGATTTCATATCTTGAATTAATTTCATTTTTGATTTTTGGAGATATCTAATAGACCTCTCCGGAAAAGAGCAAGTAGGGGCGAAGAGCGAATCACTCTTACAGGAATAGAGAATTAATGGATAATGGATAATTGATAATTGATAACTGATAATTACCTCTCCCTTTTTGGGAGAGGATTGACTAAAAGGAAAAAATTTATTTCTCTTTTGGGAGATTGGATATGGCGAGGTTTCCCGCTCTTACAGAGTCGCTGCACTTTTCATGTCGCTCCGCGTTAACCTTTGCGGAGCATGACCTCAGGAAAGTTTGGCGTTAGCTAAACAGCATCCCATCCTACGGAATCCTCCGCTTGCCGACTGCTCTCTTGGTCGATTGGATATGCTGAGGTCTCCTCGGCATCCCTCCCTACGGGAAGCTCCGCTTTTCATGTCGCGCAGCGAAACGACCGCTTTTTCCCCTTGAAAAGGGAAGGTTGAAAGGTGAATTATTTAATTATTAATTATTAATTATTCGGTAAATTTTCAGCTAAAACAATAGTGCAAATTATACTGATTTATTCCTCTCAAGTCACCGAAAAAATCCTTTATACCTACTAAATATCTCCAAAAATCAACAACAAAATCAACAACAAAATTAATTCTGATCCATAAATTATCAATTACTTCTGCCTGTTCTCAGTTAAGTGTTTCCTGTTCCCTCTTTTCTAAAAAGGTCTACTGACTATTAGACATCTCCAAAAATTCAAACAGGAAATTAATTCTGATCCATAAATTATCAATTACTTCTCCCTATTGCCCATTGCCTATTCCCTATTGCCTTTTTTCTGAAGATGTCTATTGACTACTGACTGCTGACTACTGTGAAATCACTTTCAACGCTTTTTCAAATCTACATCAAAAATGGCCCATATTAAGAGATAGAGAGGGGACAAAAAAATGGTGGTGGTGCTGAGGAATGGTAGAGAGAGTGTGGGAGGTGTGGGAGGTGTGGGAGGTATGGGAGGTGTGGGAGGTGTGGGAGGTGTGGGAGGTGTGGGAGGTGTGGGAGGTGTGGGAGGTGTGGGAAGTTGGTTCGTGTGGGAAGAAATTACAAAACTTATGTATCTTCGCCATTCCTCAGCAGGACTACCAAAAAAATTAACTTAATTTGATTGATGCAAAAATCAGTTTTTATGCTACAGTGTAGTATATAGTCAGATGGTATCTATAAATATCCCATAGTTTTTGGGTGGTGTTTTTTGGGAGATCCTATGAAAAAACAACTAAATTTTGATATTTCATTGTCAACTTTTGAGAAAAGTTCGGTTATCTCTCTGTTGTGAGAGTTGTTTATTAACAATATCTTGAGCCATTATGGAATGGAATAGATAGTTAGCTGAGAATTTTATTCAAGTTTTGCGGAAATTGTGAAGAATAAGTTGGAGTTAATCTTAGGTCTTATCAGTCTTAAGGAAAAATTAAGATTTTATACCTACAAATTGGACATATTATTGAGGAATTTAGTATTACATAGAACCAAGGTGGACTTATACTGAGTTTATTTTACACGAACACTAAACTATAAAATTTATGTCAAAAATAAAATTATCTTATAAATCTATTCAACTCGAACAAACTATTAGGTAGTAAGTCCTTGGTTGTAGGTTTTAGGTGAAAAAAGTTTACTGTGCTACCTAAAACCCCTTCACTCTAAATCTTATCTATTCACTCATATAGCAGTCGAAGCAAGGGTTAGGACAGTTATAAATCCTGTTTGCGGAGCATTTCCCTATAAGAAAAACCCTTTGATAGTCTGCTGTTCCCTATTCCCTGTTCCCTGTTCCCTAGCGCGTAGCGCTATAACAATTATGGACGCTGGATGTGACTCTAGGGTTTTCAACAAGTGTAGTTTCTTTGACTTCTGAGAAAATTCTCTTGCCTACATCCTGCTATCACTTCACCCAAAATCTATGGTTTACCAAAAACCCGAGGGTCTCAACGAGAATATCGCTAACTCAAATTATAAAGTTTTTCCCACTTTATAACATTTGTGGGGGGATGAGTAAGCCTATCCTCATCTAGTTGTATCTCTATAATTCTCCCACCCTGGGGAGGGAATTATAACTACTGCAATACTTATTAGAGGAGTTTATTACACAAATGTCACAACTAAATCAAGAAAATAAAATTCAAAAGACAACTAAAACTAAATTGAATACTAGCACTTACTCCTCAATGGATACAGTTCGTACCTACTTACATGAGATTGGTCGTGTACCACTTCTAACTCGTGAAGAAGAGATTATTTATGGTAAGCAAGTGCAGCAAATGATGCAATTGCTAGAGTTAAAAGAAAAATTAGAGGAAAAACTAAACAGAGCAGCAACAAAACTAGAATGGGCAGAATATGTACAACTAAGTGAAGAAGGACTTAAGCAAGCAATTAAGCAAGGTCAACGTGCCAAGCAAAAAATGATTGAAGCTAATCTTCGTTTAGTAGTAGCGATCGCTAAAAAGTACCAAAAGCGAAATATGGAATTCTTAGATTTGATTCAAGAAGGTACTCTTGGTTTAGAAAGAGGAGTGGAAAAATTTGACCCTATGCGGGGATATAAATTTTCTACTTATGCTTACTGGTGGATTCGCCAGGCAATCACTAGAGCGATCGCCCAACAAGCTCGTACAATTCGCTTACCTATTCATATTACTGAAAAGCTCAACAAAATCAAAAGAGTTCAGAGAGAACTAATTCAGAGTTTAGGTCGTAGTCCTACTCCTTCTGAGATTGCCCAAGCTTTAGAATTAGAACCATCTCAAATTAGAGAATATCTCTTGATGGCCCGTCATCCTATTTCTTTAGATTTAAGGGTTGGAGATAATCAGGACACTGAACTCCAAGAACTTTTAGAGGATGAAACATCTTCTCCAGATGACTACATTACTGGTGAGTTGTTGCGTCAAGACTTAAATACCTTACTGGGAGAATTGACTGAGCAACAACGTCGTGTATTGATATTGCGTTTTGGTCTTGAGGATGGCAAAGAGATGTCCTTAGCTAAAGTGGGGGATAAACTACAACTTAGTCGTGAGCGAGTTCGTCAATTAGAGCATCAAGCTTTGGCCCATTTGCGCCGTCGCCAGGCCAAGGTCCGAGAGTATGTAGCCAGCTAGATGAATTTGGAATTTAGAATTTAGAATTTAGAATTTAGAATTCCGAATTCATACGTAAATTCCTGCTGTGACTGAGCTTGATTTGAATTTAGAATTTAGAATTCTGAATTTGAAATTTAAAATTCAGAGTTCAGAATTCAGAAGTAAATTCCTGCTATGACAAAATTTGAATAGTATTCTCCTGGTATCGATCCCTCTTTTGTTAATTTCAATTTTTAATCATTTCTTGTGGATATAGTTATTTTTGATAATTGTCTCCACAAGATTTTTTTTGATTTAGATCGAGGTTTGTTGATTACACCAATTCCCAAAAATAATACTATACTTGCTCAAGATTTCAGTTATTAGGCAATAAGTAAGATTCAGTAATATTAACGATTCTAGGTAAAGCACGAACATATCTGATTCGATTCAGTCTAACTCTACTCTCTACTCCCTACTCTCTAAAAAATTTGATCAGGCAACAAAAATTATTAAAAGAATAGGTTTTTATCCTTTTTTATGGATATGATAATAGTGTAGATAATAATTAAGCAATATTCGTGATTTTTAGGTTAGTAGCGATCGCCACCTACTCTATATTGACCTATGGTGTAGTTAATAAGCCAGTGATGCAATATAAATCTATATCTGTTAAGTTTAAGGAAGAAAGGCCAAACTTTTTTTCCGAAATAAACAACTCTAATATATCGCAGACTGATGACATTTACCTTTTTGGTCAGTCTAAACAGCCAGATCAAATTCAAAATGAGTATTTTGTTTTCAAGCTGAAAAATGGTAAGGTAATAGGTGCTTTGTACCTGCCCCATTCAGCTTTTTACTGCTTTTATGGTATTCATAAGCAAGATAGCTTACAGGTCAAAGTTATAGATAGTTATGATAACAATGCTTCTGATTATATAGTTGATTTACAGAAATATTATCAGATCAATCAAGTGAGTGATAATGATTTCCGAATATTAAGTAGTTGTCAAACTAACTATCAACATTTAGTTTGGTAGGGAGTAGGGAGTAGGGGAAAATAATCAATGAAGTATAGTACGATAATTTATTTCATTTTTTATTATTGGATATGTCTATGAGTAGATGAAATAAGTTAATGTTTTTTGCTACTAAAGATTGATAGGGAGATTTGGGGATGAGGAGATTGGGGAATTCGTTATATTTGCACAATTTTTTGTTTTGTATTTAATATTAGGATGTTTGCCAAGTTCAACAATTAATTACTTTCTTAGAAAGGATAATTGGGTTATATTAAATGTATGTGTATAATTCTATAGTTACTTACTTCAATCACCCCATTACCCCATCACCCCATCACCCCATCACCCCATCACCCCATCACCCCATTACCCCATCACCCCATTACCCCATCACCCCATTACCCCCAAACTATACAATCAGATTTGATATTAATACTCAATACCTGGTTGCGCCTTCACACCTTGTTCTCGAAAAGGATGCTTAATCATTTGCATTTCTGTCACTAAATCAGCTTTTTCAATCAACTCAGGAGGGGCGCCCCTACCTGTGAGAATAATATGAGAATCTTCTGGTTTTTCCTCCAACCCAGTCAATAAATCTTCTAATTTTAAATAACCTAATTTTAGAGTGACATTAACTTCATCAAGCAAGACTAATTTAAAATCTGGGTTGCGAATAAAAGTTAAAGCCAAATTCCAAGCTTCATAAACCTTCTGGATATCGCGATCGCGGTCTTGAGTTTCCCAGGTAAACCCTTCACCTAAAGCATGAAAAGATAATTGTTCGCCCCACTTACTTAAAACCTCTTTTTCTGCGGGTTCCCAAGCACCTTTAATAAATTGGATAATTGCCACTCGATAACCATGACCTAAAGAGCGCATTACCATACCTAATGCTGCTGTAGTTTTGCCTTTACCATGACCAGTATTCACAATAATTAAGCCTTTTTCTCGATCTGCCTTGGATACTCGCTGGTCTTGAACTTCTTTACGGCGCTGCATTCTCTGTTTATATTGCTGTGAAGTCATTTCAGTTATCAGTTATTAGTTATCAGTTATATCAATCTTAAATAGATTGTAGTATTTTATTGTAGGGGTTTGGTTTCCTTTCCCCAAGCTAAAATGTGATTTTTAGACTAAATCCCTACAGTTGTTTTTCACAAATCATTTAGGATTACTAGATTAGTTATTAGTTATCAGTTATTATCAGTTATTACTAGATAATTTGAAATTTTAACTAAGTAAAATTCATATCATAGTTAATATTAATTTGTCAATCAATATCCTCAGTTATCAATTACAGGGAGTAGGTAGTAGGAGCGATTCGCGTTTGCGTAGCATGAGCAGGAAATCGCCCCTACGGGGGTAGGGAAAAATAATGGATTATTTCTTTGGTATAATTAGTTTTATTTTTTATTATTGGAAATGTCTAATAGGTTAAAACATTTATAAATTCTCCAAGTTATAACTTTTGAATTTTGAATTTTGAATTTTGAATTTTGACTTGCACTATAGCGTTTTTCAGTAGGCGTGAGTTACATCAATGATCCCCCTAAATCCCCCTTAAAAAGGGGGACTTCCCCCCTAACCCCCCGATGAGTTGGGGGAACTCCAGCGGTGTACCTCACTAACCTGGGAAATGCTATATACTCAGGACTTACGCAAATTATTAGACAATACGCTATCTGTAGAGGGCGACGCTATCTGTAGAGGGCGACGCTATCTGTAGAGGGCGACGCTATCTGTAGAGGGCGAATGCCATTCGCCCCTACTAGGTATGGTGGTTCTGCGTAAGTCCTGATACTAAAACCCAAAACCTTAAAATTTACATGAAAGCATCTCCTAACACCTACCCCAATCAAAATCCAGAAACAAACCCACATATCCTCAATCCTAACGGAGCAGAAATTATTCTTGGCGCACCATCCTCTAATTCCCTAGTTGTACCACTGGCACCCAGTCAAACCACAATGTTCGGACCCCGTGGTGCTTGCCTCATCTCCGAAACTGGTCCCCTGTGGGTAGCTGATACCGGACATCATCGGTTATTGGGATGGCGACAACGCCCGGAAACTGACGGGCAACCTGCTGACTGGGTAATAGGGCAACCAGATTTTTCTCAAGAGGGGCAAAACGCTAACGGTGAAACAACAGCAGCAACCGTTAGCGTTCCTACTGGTATCTGTGCTTATGGGGAAGGGTTAGCGGTAGCGGACGCTTGGAATCATCGGGTGTTGATTTGGAAAGAGTTACCGGAGGATAATAATGTGCCTGCTGATATCGTTTTGGGGCAGGCAAATTTTTCTGAAAATGAATCTAACCGAGGTAAATCGGAAACTGCTCCTGATCGAATGCACTGGCCTTATGGTGTTATCTGTTATCAAGATAAACTCTGGGTGGCGGATACTGGCAACCGTCGGGTGTTGATGTGGCAGCAGTTACCAGAGATTAACGGGCAACCTGCAGATTTGGTTTTGGGGCAAGCAGATATGAGTTGTCGCGATGAAAATGGTGGGGGAGAACCGACGGCGGCGAGTATGCGTTGGCCTCATGCTATTACTTTTTGGGGAGAACGTTTGGTTGTGACGGATGCTGGCAATAACCGGGTGATGATTTGGGATGGTATCCCTACTGAGAATAATCAACCTTGTTCTGTGGTTGTTGGTCAATCTCAATTTGATGCGGTACAGTTAAATCAGGGGGTTTATTTTCCTTCTGCTGTTAGTTTGAGTATGCCTTATGGTGTGGTAGCGGTTGGTGAATGGTTGATTGTTGCTGATACTGCTAATTCTCGGTTATTGGGTTGGCGGGATGTTGTGGGGATGGGAACTCCGGCGATTGCGTTGACTGGTCAACCTGATTTTCAGAGTAAAGGTGAAAATGCTTTGAGTTTGCATCCGACTCGGCAAAGTTTGTGTTGGCCTTATGGCATTTCTGTTTGTGGCAATACTGCTGTTATTGCTGATTCCGGTAATAATAGGGTTTTGTTGTGGATGAAGTAGGGGTCATTTCAGTTATCAGTTATCAGTTATCAGTTACCCTCCGACTAAACTCGGAGGGTTGAAATACTGAATTCTATCAAATCCGCTTGCCACACTGAGAATAAGTTTCTATTATCAGTATTGTCAAAAACTCCAAGTTTGGTAGGGGTTTGGTGAGCAAACCCCTACAATATTGAATTGTACCGATACTACCGGATTTGATATTACAGCGCTTTTCAGATTGATGAACCACATCGTCACAACCAAAACCCCGTAGGGATGTTCCATGGAACGTCCCTACTGTGGTCTACTGAAATGAAAACTGCTGTAAATATTCAGGATTTACGCAAAATATCAAATCACACACCATCTGTAGGGGCGATTTCCTGCGGAATGCTACGCAAACGCGAATCGCCTCTACTAGATACAGTGGTTCTGCGTAAATCCTGATGATATTAGCTATGTTCTAACTTTGCCTTCAACTGCTATAAAAGTTTTTTGAATGAAGAAAGTACAGGCAGAAATTTAGGAGAGTAACTATCTTCTTTCTTCCATAGCTTGAAATTCCTTCCTCTTCCCCTCCTGGGAGGGGTTAGGGGTGGGTTGACTCCTGACTCCTGACTCCTGACTCCTCCATTTTTATTTATAAATATTCAAGCGGACATGATCTAAATTAGTCTTTTCTTGCTTGTTTCGATACTTTGTTTAACTGAGTTTCTGACAAAGAGCGGACCAAACTTAGATTAAAAGGTTGTTCGCTGATGGCCTGAGCATAAGATGCTTGCAAATAAGGACGATATTCAGAGCGATCGCCAACATGAGTTTGGAAAAATGCTAAACCAAGAGCATTAGCATAACCAACTACTACATCTGGATCTGCTTTGATCAACTCTTCCAGAGAAGTGAAAGCATTTTTGTGTACTGCACCCAAATTAATATTAATATGATCTGCTCCCTCTGTTAAGACCAAATATTTATCAGCAGTTGTTAACCAAGTAAAAGAGTTTGCTTGTTCTAAAACTATGGGAGTAATTTTATCTTCACTTCCACTTCCCCACAAAACAGGTAATTTAACCTGACTCATACCAGCTTTTCCAAATAAACTACTATTCACTGGATCGAGTACAAATATTGCTGCAATTCTATCATCTTTCAAATTATATTTTTGTGGTTTCAATTCCAAAGCACGACACTGTAGCAGCAGCGACATATTCAAAACTTCCATGTGTGGGCCACAGTCTTGTTTGAGTTGATTAAAGTTAATTTCTGCACCTGCTAAAGCAAAAGCGGTATAAGCTCCAAAAGAATGACCAAATATACCAACTTTTTCTAAGTTTAACTGACCGTGGAATTGGTATTTATTTAATTGCTCTAATTCATTTAACAAGAAAGAAATATCCAAAGGGCGATCGATAAATTCATTGCCCTGGAACATATCTTTAGTTTTACCTGCTAAGAATTTCTGGATATATTCATAATTACTACCTCGATGTTGAGGTAAGGCTACAGCAAATCCATAAGAGGCTAGATGTTCAGCTAAACTCTCAAAGTTTACCCCATTAGAGCCTAATCCATGAGAAATAACTACTACAGGAATTGAGATTTCTTTTGAAGAGAGATTTGGGAAGTAAAATTTCGTTGAAAAATTACGATTACGTTGAGTATCTTCCAGAATAATTTCTTGTTTTGAAAAGCTATATTTTCCCTTTTTTCTAATATCTGGCAATCGGGAGAAATCTACTTTGTTTTCTTGATAAGCTTCTTTTAATGTTAGATTACCTACTGTTTCGATAAAAGCTTTTGTCTCTTCTTGTATAGTATAAAATTTTTCAGTTACAGCCAAAATTTTCTTGGCTTCTAGCCACATAATCTCACTGGGAAAATGACGAACAAAATTTATCAGACTTAAGCCTTCAGAATCATTTGCAGATTTTAAGAGAGCAGTTTTAATTGCTTCTGAACCATTTTCTATAGAGGATGAATCATCAGAATTTGACTGAATTTTAATTACTTCCCCTAAACTTTCGAGGAATAATTTTCCCATAGGTGAGTGGAGAAATTGAGAAACTATTTGATGGGGAAAATTGTAGCGAGTTTGCAATAATCCTCGATATATCTCTTCGTCTTCAGGTTCTAAAAGTAGCATATAGCTAGCTAGCTCATAGTTAATTTCTCCAGTTTCAGCATAACTTTCTAATGATGATACAGAAATAAAAGTATTTAGACCTTCGTGACCTACAGAAATCTGTTGGGCTGCATTAACTGGCAAAGCAGTTAAAACAGCAGGAATTATGCCTAGGGCTAGAGATTTTAACCAACGGCTCAAACCATAAGAATTAGTTGTAATATTGTTTGTTTTTTGAGTTTGAAATACTTTTTCCATGGTTAATTACTCCTCATAGTTAATAACTTTTCATCCTTGCTCTTATGTCTTTCGAGTAAAGATGTTAATTCTATAGTTTGTACTGCTAGAAAAATAGCTACTATATCCGCTGATAAGTTACTGTTTAAATAATTGAGATAGATTGAATTTTGCAGAAAAAAATGTTGATTTTCTTCTCTCAATTTTATTCAGAAATTCCAATACCTTTGAAGATACTATAATTCAGTATGACAGACCGTTAATTGATGTTTTGCAGTGTTTGATACTGATTTTTTTTCCTAAAGTTGTATTATTATTTGCCATAAAGCAACGTTTGGTAAGTAGAGTATTTATTACTAGATGTACGAGTAATCAGTAAAACACTTATATTTAGGCTCGTAGTTTTGCTCTAGCCCTAGAGACATATTTCCGGGGGTAGAGCAAAACTACAAACAAAGACTTTTTTATAACTAATTACTTGATAACGTAGCTTGCTAGGATTAGAGCGATCGCTTCTCAAAAACATTAATAATTTCGCTTGTAGTTGGACTTTAGTCCTGAAACCTATTATCTTTTTGTTAGAGGAAAACTACAAACAAAAATTTTAATTATAGCTAATTATCGAGACATTGTATCACTCCACATATTTTTTGTCTAAGATCGACAAGATTTATCTTTTGCTCTCGATTTTCAACAATGTTTTGATTGACTTATGCTAGACTTTCCTTGGTTATAAATAACAGCAGTAACCACATTTTTACAGAGGTGTTTCTACATTTAATCTAACCGTAGGTTGGGTTGAGGTACGAAACCCAACAACAACATATATAGCACTACGCAAATAGGTTAGGACATTTCTAAATCCTGAAACCCTTTGACAGTTTGCTGTTCCCTATTCCCTATTCCCTATTCCCTAGCGCTATACAACTTTTTTGTTGGGTTGCGCTGTCGCTTAACCCAACCTACTGGACTGTTTCAGCTAAAACTGTGTAATAGATTTTTGTTTCTAGGTGTCTTTTCCTCCCCACCCTTCCCACACTTCCCACCCTCCCCATCTAACGCACCATTTAAGATGAAACAATCCACTACGTCTAAATTTTTGAACCTGAGAGACCTAAAATCTTGCACTTTTTTCGTTCAAAAAAAGCTGAACGCCTTTTCATATAAAGCTTTTATATTTATTCAGCAAGCCCTATTATAGGGTAAGTACTTAGGTAGTTTGTTTATAATTAAACTTAGAACTTGTATGAGGTAAACCAATGATTGATTCAAGTAATTTTGATGCTGTTCCTCCTGATATAGAGATGTATGAAGCCAAGTTGCTTAAATCTCGTAATGATATTGAAAGTTTTAAGAAGCTTTCGGATGGATTATTGTTTGGAAAAATTGGTGTAGATGCTTTTCTCGGAATTATACCTGTTGTAGGTGGAGTCTATACTGGGTTTGCTGGACTTTGGATGTTAATGCAAGCCAGTCGCGTGCGTGCTTCGTTGGGTGATATGTTTCTCATAGTATTTCTATCTGTAATTGATATTCTCATTGGTTTTTTTGTTGGAGTGGGTGATGTTTTAGATGCGTTATTCAGAATTCATGCTTGGTTGGGTGAACGGCTTATTGAGCATATTGATATGCAGCTTGCATTTATTGAAAAGGCAAAAAACCGTGCAAGTCAAAGTCAGAACCCTGATTTTACAGCTTTGAGAGATATTCTTTTTCGAGGTGGAAAAACTAGGCAGCAACAAATTCTAATTTATATTGTTATTGCTATTGTGCTTTTGGTTGGGTTAGCTATGTGTTCTTAGATGGATTATCAGTATTAGTCTTTGCGCCAGAATCAAAAGACATCTACATAAATTAAGAAACCTGGTTTCTCCGTAGTAGGGGTGAACGGCGATTCGCCCCTACATTTTTTGCTGAAGATCGACAAGATTGATCTTCCCTGTTGCTCTTCGTCGATTTATAATACTTCTTATAAAATTCCTTTGATAATTTCAATATGCAAATATCATCCTCCATCGACGAACTTACCGAAAAAGCAAAACAGGTACTCAATAAAATCACCTATCTCACCTTAGCAACAGTAGATCAAGAAGGGAACCCTTGGAACTCACCTGTCTATTCCAGATTTGATGAAGATTACACATTTTATTGGTCATCATGGATAGAAAATCAGCACTCTCAAAATATTATTAATAATGGGCAGGTTTTTGCTGTTGTTTATGATTCAACAGTATTGAGTGGAGAGGGATTTGGTGTTTATTTCCAAGGTATAGCTGAAGTTATTGAAGCAGAAAACGAAATATTCAACAAAGCAATTGATACTATCTACACGAAAAATGGTAAACCCAAAAGAGACAAAAAATATTTTCTTGACTTAGGACTACGACGTTTATTCCGGTTTATACCAACAACTATTTGGGTTAATGTTAAAGAACCTTATGAGGATTATTTTCTTGATAAAAGAGTAGAGATTACAAAAGAAATTAAGCAATAAAAAAAAGCCCGTATTTCGGGCTTTAAAACTCAGAGTTAAAAATCCAACTTTCCTCATAATTTGGCTGCATCTACATAAATATAATTGTCAGGATTTTTGAGTAATTCTACAGCTTCTTTGAGATGCTGACGATTTGCTTCTGTTGAAAGAAGATAGTCTGTTTCATCAGTTTGAGCAGATTCTTTAATTAATAAAATCACTTCGACAACTGTTCCTTCTGGTAAGTCGAGGGGAGGTAAATTAAGTTGACCGTTTTTGATAGTTGTTTGATATTTTAGTGTATTCATAAAATTGTGCCATTCTTGAGACTTTTTAATTGTAGCAGTGCTAAGGAGTAATATCAAATCTGGTAGTACCAGTATAAAAAAAGCAGAGAAACCGGGTTTGTATCAAATGCCCTAAAATACTAATATTGACTTCCCACAAACCCGGTTTCTTGTAACTCTGAAGCAAGTGGATTTGATATAAGAAGTTAGAATGAATAGTTAAAATACCATTTTTCAGGTCATCAATAATCTTTTGCCAAAAGAACATCTAATGTCAAGTATTTTAATCCCATTTATTATTCATAATATAGAATCCGGGTAATTAGTTATCGTATCGCTTTAGGAGTCAGGAGTCAGGAGGTAGGGACGTTGCATGCAACGTCCGTACGGAGAAAGAAAAGATTGGAATAGCATGAATTATATAATTTGTATTCAGTAGAACATCTGTGTTAAGAAAAAGCAATTTTGCAATTACTGTATAACCGGATTCTATATAACATTCTTTTTTAATCCTTGGTATTACTAAAGAAATAAAGCAATAAAAAAAGCCTGCATTGCAGGCTTTTTTTAAATCTCAAAAAAAGACATTAACGTGACAATTGATAGCACCAGTCGAAGCAAAAGTTAGAACATTCTAAATGTTAAAACTTAGTCAGATATTACTTCTGACTTCTGACTTCTGACTTCTGACTTCTGATTTGCGCGTAGCGCTACAACTCACTATTCCAACATCTCGAAAGATTGAACTTCCAATACCGGACCAATCATTGCGATCGTCATTACATCATCTCGGATCACACCTGTAACCCTCGCCTTCAGGTCAGACTGACATAGCTCGGGAGGAGGATCCTTTAATTCATAAGTTGCACCATCACTTATTAACGCCCAAGTACCAGTACCAAATCCTTGTTTTTCCACAGTACCACTCACTGAAATACTACTCATGCTAACTTCTCCTCTGTTCTAATTGCTAAACGTGCTAAACCTAAGCATAACATGGCATTCACAACTAGGAAAATTTGAGCAGATATACCAGCACCTAATCCCCAAACGGCCGGATCGACAACTGCACTCACAGCCAAACAACTAGCAACACCAATAGCAGTACCGATCGCTATCCACTTCCCTTGCTGATGACTCAATAACAACACTACTAATAATGCTGGAATCAAAACACTAGCAAAAATGGGATTCAAAATACCACTACCTTGAATTGCTCCACCAAGTTCGGGAAGGGAACTACCCATCACACGCATCGGCCATTGTGGCAAATCGAAAACATAGAAACCACGCAGGAAAAACAACCCACTGCTACCAGCAACTAATCCAGTATGTAGGGGGAAACTCCAACTGAAAGGGAAATAATTCCGCAGCAACCAAGCTAATATATAAGATCCTATTACCATTGCCAACTTCGGTAACAACGCCACGGCACCACCATCAAGCCAAAAACCAGGATTGAGATAACCGTTATCATTCAACCACCGGAAGAAGTCGCGGAAAGTGATTTGACCTTTAATTGCCAACTTTACTGCTGCTGCTGCATCTAACTGACCTGCACCAAAATGATTGAGTGGGTCTTCTTTTACAACTCTGGCAGATTTTTTAAGAATGTTGGTAATTTCCTCTGGGTCTTCAATACCACTAGCTTTTACTAATGCTGCTACACCGGCAACGTGGGGAGATGCCATGCTTGTTCCTTGGAAAGCTGCAAATACACTCTTGCCATTTTCTGGATTAATGGTTTCTTGGAGAATACCACCAGCTTCATTTTGACCTTTCGTGGAACCGCCAGGAGCAGAAATATCAACTCCTGCACCAAAGTTGGAGTATGGAGCTTTTTCTCCGGCAGGATCAGTGGCAGATACACCGATAACGTGGGGATAACGAGCAGGATAACTTGCTGAGTTTTGGTTAGAGTTACCTGCTGCAGCAATAATAACTACTCCTTTATTGTGAGCATAGTTAATTGCTTCTTTCATTATTTGGCTTTCACCACCACCACCAAGACTCATATTAATAACGTCTGCACCGTTGTCGGCAGCAAATTTTATCGACTCAGCAATATCGGAAACTGTTCCACCACCACTAGCAGCTAATACTTTTAGGGGCATGATGGTAGCTTCGTAGGCGATACCTGCTACACCATAATTATTGTTGGTAGCTTGGGCAATGGTGCCTGCAACGTGGGTCCCGTGACCATTGTCGTCGTTAGCTGATGTGCGATCGTTAACAAAATCGTACCCTGCTACAAATTTTGTTTTTTCCAGGTCGGGAACTTTGGAAACGCCTGTATCAATAACTGCTACAGTTATGCCGTCGCCTTTGGTTTCATTCCAAGCAGATTCGACATTGATACTCCGGAGGTTCCATTGTTTCCCGTACATGGGGTCGTTAGGAACGCCGTCACCACTATCAAAGATAATGGCATCCGCGCTATAGACATAGTTTGGTTCTATGTATTCAGTATATTTGCCTAGAGAGCTTTTTAAGTTTTTCAGGAGTTGGCGATCGCCCTTGACAATATACACATTATCTGATAATGAAAATTCACTATTCAGACGAGGTGTGACTTGGTATTCATCGGAAATTGTCCTAATTTCATCGACAATTTTAGTAACTCCGATATCTTCACGGAAGTCTAGAACAATTGAGTCGTAGGTTCCTTTATTGGCCAAACCAGAGAAATTAGATAAGGCCCAACCAAGCCCAATTAAGAATAAGCAGACAAACAGAAATTTTTTCATTATTCTAGTAGATTAAATTACAAAATTAATCAACACAATTAGATTTTAACAAGGGAAATAATCTTCTCAAAGCAAAGGCTACTATCCCGCTGTGGACTAAGTTAGTAAACTTTCCAGTCTGTTCTTTTTCTTGGCCTTGAGACTGACTATTCAACTTGGCCTTGTACTCTTCAAACTTAGCCTGCACTTCGAGGCCAACTTGAGAGATTAATCTTTTCTTGGCCACAGTTGTGCGACTCCAGTTATAAAGTTCTATCGGTTGTGCATCAATAAAGTGTGGGAAACGCCCTAGTATGCCGGGCCAATATAATCTAAAAGCACTGATATATCAAGGTTGAGGGCACTTGGGGAGCGAAAAAAGTGCAAATTTTTTAGCCTTTAAGACTAAAAATTTAGGACGGGTGGCAGACACTTCCCAAAAAGATACAGGTACAATTATTCCTCCTACTTCCCACACTTCCCACACTTCCCACACTTCCCACACTTCCCACACTTCCCACACTTCCCACACTTCCCACACTTCCCACACTTCCCACACTTCCCACACTTCCTTGACGCACTACCGTTCTATCTTGGTAATAGAAGAACCACTACTACTAAAACTTTCAACCTGGCCACTTGACCTTTCTTCTTGACCAAAACCTAATCGACGTTTAAAAGCTCCTTCTGACTCAAATCGAGATAATGGATAAATTCTAACAAGCAGCATAGCTCTAACCATTAACCCAAAACCAAACAAATCAAAAACTTGATTGAACTTTTGATACTCCAGGCGATCGTACACCAAACCTGACAATCTGCCCCTTAGCAATGCCTCCTGAATATGATTGTCACAGATTTGGTTGGCTAAATAGCGGGTATGCTGGCTAATAATTTTTCTGTACTTCGGACCAACGGAATTTTCAAAGAGGCGATCGTACTTTTTCTTACCTCTATCTGTGTAGCGTTCCCTTTGTGCAATCCAAGCAAATAATGGTGATAAGCCGTCACGCCCTGGTACTGAATTTAAAAAAGCAGCTTCAGGGAATGAAGTAGCGAGTTTAGCCCTCACCCGATTAGTAGTAGCGGTATTATTAGCCTTAAGTCCTTTAAGATCAAGATAAATTTCATTAATTTCAGCAATAGCTCCCGGCTCAAACCGAAGAAAAGCAGTTTCCTTTTCCCAATTTCTCAAAGCATAATTTGCCAGAGCTAATGCATCGGCCTGGTCATATAGAATCCGGGTAATTAGTTATCGTATTACTGAGGAGTAATGAGTAATGAGTAATGAGTAATGAGTAAGGAGTAAGGAGTAAGGAGTAAGGAGCAATATCAAATCCAGTTGAATACAAGAGTGTATTGTTGGGGGAGATGGTCCGATTGTCCGATTTAATAATGAACATATACTATATAACCGGATTCTATATCATTCTTATCCGGGAGGCGTTCAGACTTCCTGAGATACTTAACCTCTGGATGACCTACCCATCTTACCGATACCCCATGAGATTCAGCAATAGTAGCCCAAAGCTCAGAATAATTTCTCCCCGTCGGTTCCAAGGCAAGACAATCAGCATCCTCAATAAAATCAACAAAATCTTCTACACTGGCAGCATTTAGATAAAAAGTCAACGGATCGGAACGCTTCACCCGTTTGTTACTTCTAAAATGCGCACGCAAATCTAAGGGTAGCTCTGAAAGCTCCCAACAAACCAGGGAATTCTTACAAACATCCCCATCAATTATTCGTAAAGCAGAACTGAGAAAAGAATTGCAAGAAGCGAGCGAGATTAGACAAGCAGAACTTTTGATAGATTTGCAACTTGAGTATATCAACAATCAAGCTATGTGGGGAGGTAACTTTCAACACTACTTAAAAAACTTTAAGACTAGATTCAAATCTGTAGTTAGTAATGAATATCGCAAAGATGTGAATGAGTTAA
>NZ_JAAHHT010000136.1 GCF_010672085.1 Okeania sp. SIO3I5 | reverse complement strand
ACTTCCCACACTTCCCACACTTCCCACACTTCCCACACTTCCCACACTTCCCACACTTCCCACACTTCCCACACTTCCCACACTTCCCACACTTCCCACACTTCCCACACTTCCTTGACGCACTACCGAAAAATCTACACTTACGGTAGTGAATTTTTAGCGCTCCGACGAGTTCGGCGAATTCTTCGCTGTTGTTCCAAAGGATTTTTAATTTCCTGGCCGTGATGGATTAAAACCATTCCAAACTTCTTCAACTTTGGGTTACCAAAGCCAAGCCTGTTTGTTTGGAACTAGGGTCAATTTTTAATTGATAATTGATAGTTGATAATTAGAGATAGTTTTCATTATCCATTATTAAATAGAAGGCAGAACTGGCTTCCCATGGCGACGTATTGTGACCAAAAAATGTTTACTTGAAAAAAGTGGGCTGGATTAACCATTTAAAAGTAAATAAGCGTTTTGATTAGATTTGTGGTTATACTATTTCTCTGTAACAATGCGCTTAATAATTATTACCCGAACCTGAATTTTACTGATAGTTTTATATCTTTTACTAAGCGCAACTTCATGGAGAAATTGTATTAGTCTATAACTTAGTAATATTATTAAATTTAACAAGTATTTAGTCTGAGGAAAATAATAGTGAGTCAGGAAGAAATATTAACATTAGCAAAACAAGGAGACCCTGCAGCAATCACGTTTCTCATTAACCAAGCATTAAGCAATATAGGAGTTAAAGCTAGGGCTAATATTCAGACAAACAATCTGCATCTTTTACTAGAAGCCTCTGAAATACCAGCTCGGGAAACTTGTATTAGAGTAATTTATCAAGGAATGAAAGCTCTCAAAGTACCATCAATTGATTTTGTGAATATTTATGGGCGAAGATTAGGTCATACAATTCCTGAGTGGACAGAAGTAATTGAATTACATGAACCTAGAATATACCATCCAGCAGGAGTAGGAACAATTTGGTGGCAACCAGAAAATACAAACTATTCCCAAAAATCTTCTACACTGACTCTACCTTACTTATCTAAAAAAGCAACTTCAGATAATTCAGAAATAATTCAGATAAAGCCACAAAAGGAAGTAGATAATTCTGTTATTTCTCTCAATCAATCTGCTATAAAAAAAAGCAATTCTGCCAGAACAGAAAAATTATTTTCTCCCCACAATGTTCAGAGGCAATCTTCAGATAAAAAGAATAAATTTATTTGGCTATTAGCAAGTGCGATTAGTATAGCATTAGTTCCCATATCCACTGTGATTGTTAAGTCTCAAACTGACAGGCTAAATACTATTATTTCAAATATTTATCCACCAGCAAAAATATCTGAATCAAATACTTCAGTAGCAGAATTTAGTCAGTCAGTTCCTGGAACTATTCCTACTCCTCAAACTATACTAAATCCTCAAGTCACAGCTACTCAAAATCAACTTGATTTATCAGAGGTTTCTGAGTTTCTTTTATCATCAATTAAATCTCCGATAAATCCTGATACTAGAATCACTATTAAAGCAGTGGGTGATATTATTCCAGGTACTAATTATCCGAAAAATAAATTACACCCAAGAAAACAAGAGTTATTTGCATCAGTAAAACCACTTTTACAAGATGCGGATATTGTATTTGGTAATTTTGAAAGTACCTTAACAAGTTACCCAAGGAGTCGCAAAAGAATGGGTAGTGGTCGGGTATTTGCTTTTAGAACACCACCGGATTATAAGCATTTATTAAAAGATGCTGGTTTTAATGTATTGAGTGTGGCGAATAATCATTCTTTTGATTTTTTCAAGCAAGGTTTTGAGGAGACAATTGCAAATATTGAAAGTTTAGGAATGCAGGCAGTTGGTAAAAAAGGAGAAATTGTTTATCGGAAAGTTAAAGGGGTGAATATAGCGTTTATTGCTTTTAGTAATTATAGTTATCATAATTCTATGCTTGATTTAGATTCTGCTAAGAAACTTGTGCAGGAAGCAGATGAAAAGGCGGATATTGTTGTTATTTCTGTTCATGCTGGTGCGGAGGGAAGTGGAGCTTTAAGGGTTAAGAATAAAACTGAATATTTTTTTGGTGAAAATCGAGGTAATAAGGTTTTATTTGCTCATAAGTTAATAGATGAAGGTGCCGATTTAATTTTAGGTCACGGTCCTCATGTACCTAGAGCAATGGAAGTTTATCGAGGAAAGTTAATTGCTTATTCTTTGGGAAATTTTATGGGTTATCGCACTTTGTCTAGTAAAGGAAAGTTGGGATATTCTTTGGTTTTAGAGTTAGATGTTAATCCTAGAGGAGATTTTGTTTCTGGGAAAATTTGGCCTGTTCATTTGAATAGTAAAGGGGTTCCTTATCCTGATAATTTTGGTCGAAGTATTAAGTTAATTCGGGAGTTAACAAAGAAAGATTTTCCGAAGACAATGTTGGAAATTGATGGTGAAGGGAAATTAAAGGTTAAAAGTTAAAAGTTAAAAATTGAGACAATAATTGCATATAAAATTTTTGGTCAAGTCTTTTCTGGTTTTTTGAGGAAAAATTTGTCGGAGGCGGTTTGTAGGGATTTGGTTTCTAATCACTTTTCTATTTCTGATTTATCTTTGTTGCGCTATACGCAATAGGAATTTTTGCTCAGAGAAACTAAGTCTAGAGGTGATTGAATCAAATTTGGATTTTTGATTTGTCTCTGTTGCGCTATACGCAATAGGAATTTTTGCTCAGAGAAACTAAGTCTAGGGGTGATTGAATCAAATTTGGATTTTTGATTTGTCTCTGTTGCGCTATACGCAATAAAAATTTTTGCTCAGAGAAACTAAGTCTAGGGGTGATTGAATCAAATTTGGATTTTTGATTTGTCTCTGTTGCGCTATACGCAATAAAAATTTTTGGTTAGTATTTTCTGGTTCCTGGAAAAGTTAGTTAGAGGTGTGGGAAAGGGTAGTCGAAAATTTCTCTTTCTGATTTATCTCTATTGCGTATAGAGCAATAAGAATTTTTGCTGACTAAATTTATGATTTCTGGGAAATTTATCGGAACGTTTTGGAAAGAGGGTTTTGGAGACCAAACCCCTAAATTTCCATTTCCTGAATAATTTTCATAGTTTCCACACTAACGGTACAAACTTTTTTTAGTAGGTCAATGACAGTTTCTTTATAGTCAGCAAAACGATAGTTATTGAATTTTTCAGCGATGGTTTTGTCTCTGGGTTTTTTCTCTTTGTATTGATCTAACACCCACTCCAAAGCACTCCGGTTTCCGAGTCGATATTCCCAGGCAATTTTGGGAATTTTTTCTAATGTTGTGATGGTGTCTATCAATATTTTGTCTTTGGTTTTGTCTGCTTTAAGTTTTGGTTGAGGAGTGGGAGAGTTGTCGGGAGTTGGTAAGTCGATACGAGTTAATGGAAAAGGTTTAATACCATTTCTCAAAAAGAATGCTATATATGATTGAGTGGGGAAGTGTGGGAGGTGTGGGAGGTGTGGGGAGAGGAAAAGTAGGAAAAATATATACTAACATACCTTTAATTGTCAAAAACAGACTTTAAATCTTGGTAAATATTTGATTTTTGAAGTGTCGCTGAAGTATAGCATTACTTTTGGTAATTGGTATAATAGTTTCATAGTTGATGTGTAAGTCGATTAATTTTTTTCCCCATTTTACCCACTGTTGAAAATTTTCATAGAAGGGAACGCGGGGAAATTCTCGTTTGAGATTTTGTTCGTATTTTTGTCGGTAGGTGGGGTGGTGCAAGACGGCGTAGGTGTAATGGAAAATATCGAGTTTTTTGATTTTTTTGTTGTTGTAATAAGTTTGGAATTTTTCGAGACTCCAGTCGGTAATATTGTCTTGGCGATTTCCATTTTCGTCGTAATAGTAGAGAGTTAATATTTGAGAAAGTCTTGAACCAATTCCATTATCGCAAATACAATTCGTAGCTATAACAACAAAAGGAACTTGTTTATGAATTGTCAAACAAATTGCTACGTTATCTTTGCCAATAGGAAAAATTTGTTCCTGTTGATATAGTCTGTGTACGATAATTTTTGCCAGATAAAGATATTTTTTGGTAAACGGACGCCAAGTAGATGTAACTATAAAATCAGGATTAAACTCTAGGCTAGAATTTTTCAGTAAATGCTCTTCTAATTCAGAAGTCCACTTAATTTTTCTATCCACAAAATCATTAATTACTTTTTTGTTGTTTGATTTATTCCATCTAACTTTTTCTTGTTCATAAAAATCACAAAAAAACTGAACTTTTTTTGCTAGCTGCTGCCTATCGAAGTCGTATAACCATTCATCTCTACTTGTTACTATGCCTACAGAAAATATTTTAAATATAGCTGCTTCGTCTGTTTTGCTTTTAGTCGGAAATACTGTTTTGCTCCGCGACATGAAAAGCATAACTCTTCCGTAGGATTTTAACTAATAATTGATACCAAATACAGTTTAAAAAAGTACCTTTTTCAAATTCCTCTCTAACCATCTCCCCAAAAGGATACTTTATAAACCGTATTCAGTATAAATTTTTTTTTCACTTCCCTGCGTTGCCAATTTTACAGCCACCCTATCTTAGTAAAAGAAGGAAGATATATCATACCTAACTTCCCCACTGCTTATTCCCTTTTCTGATACCAATTCGCCAAAATAATGCTATACTTCCTCAAGACTTTAATGTAATAACATAAGGTTTCTCAAGTTACTGAGGTACAATTGTTTTTCTACTCCCTTACTCCCTTACTCCCCTACTTCCTACTCCCTATTTTCAAAATGATTAATCAAACAAATATAGAACGAACAGTTTTAAAGAATGGGATAGTTGTAATTACAACAGAAAATATGGTCGCTGATATTGTATCAGCAAAAATATTCTTGGGAATAGGTAGTCGCTATGAAGCCAAAAACCAATCAGGAATCTCCCATTTATTAGCAGCAGTTTTGACAAAAGGAACAGAAAAATTATCCTCTTTAGAAATTGCTCAAAAAATTGAATCAGTAGGAGCAAGATTAGGAAGCGATACAACAACAGATTATTTTTTGCTGAGTATAAAAACAGTATCAGAAGACTTTGATAATATCTTTCAATTATCAGGAGAAATAATCAGATATCCCTCCTTTCCAGAAACAGAAATTGAATTAGAAAAACGGATAACTATTCAAAGTATTCGTTCCCAACTAGAGCAACCTTTTACTGTTGCATTTTATCAATTACGAGAGATGATGTATCAAAACCATCCTTATGCTTTATCAACTTTAGGAACAGAAAATACAGTATCTCAAATCACCAGCAACGACATTCAAAAATTTCATAAAACTTACTTCCGTCCAGATAATATAGTTATATCTATAGTAGGTAAAATTAGTCATGCAAAAGCCATCACTTTAGTTGAACAAACTTATGGAGATTGGCAACCACCAATAACAACCCTACCAACTTTAAAATTACCAACAATAACTCCTCAACCTTTCACAGCAAAAAAAAATCAAGAAACTCAGCAATCTATCATTATGCTTGGATATTTAGCAGCAAAAGTTAATAGTTCTGACTACGCTCCTCTGAAATTACTTAATACTTATTTGGGAAATGGTTTATCAAGTCGTTTATTTGTAGAATTAAGAGAAAAAAGAGGTTTAGCTTATGATGTTTCAGCATTTTATCCTACCCGTCTCTATACCTCGAACTTTACAGTTTATATAGGTACAGCAGGAGAAAATACAGCGATCGCCGAGGCAGGATTAAAAGCAGAAATAGAACGTTTAGTTACTAACTTACTGAGCGAAGAAGAATTACAAATTTGTAAAAACAAATTATTAGGTCAGTATGCTTTAGGCAAACAAACAAACTCACAAATCGCTCAACTTTTAGGATGGTATGAAATCTTAAATTTAGGCATAGATTTTGATGCTAAGTTTCAGAAAAATCTAGCAAATGTAACCACAGAAGAAATACAAAAAGTTGCTAGTAAATACTTCATTAAACCTTACATTTCAATTGTTGGACAGGAAAAATAGTGACTAACAATTGAGAAAATAGTAGTTAAAAAAAGGTAACAGAAAAGGTAAACCTGTTAAAGCTCCTAAATTTAAATCCCGAAAGTCACGCGCCAACTGCTAGATTTAAAAAAGGTGGGTTTAAAGTATACCAAAACAAAGTTTACTTGAACTTTGATAAGGAATGATATCTAATTTGAATTTGGTATTACGCTTACCGAAAAATTGGGGTAGGTGCCTCGCCCACCAATCCGACAACTTTTTAATTGATCGAGTAAGAAGATATGAGTTATAGTATTTTTGTCGCGGGTGGGCAATCCGAGACATTAAATGGACGAGGAGGCAAGCATAACCGACTACCATCCCCTCTCGGAAGGGGCGCAAGAGGTATGGGAGCAGCACCTAATAAAACGTCAACCCACCGAAGTAGCTCAAGCTTCAGTAGGAATCTCCACGCCTAATAGCTGGGGAGGATGTCAAATAATTAATAGTACAACTTAAAATCAGAAACTTTGTGTGTCTAAATCAGAACGTAAAATTCTACTAGATTTTGAAAAACCTCTGGCAGAATTAGAAAACCGTATAAATCAGATTCGTGAATTAGCTAAAGATTATAGTAATGTAGATGTTTCCGAGCAAATTCATCAACTAGAAACAAAAGCAACTCAACTAAGGGAAGAAATTTTTAGCAGTCTTTCCCCTGTACAAAGACTACAGTTAGCCCGCCATCCCAGACGACCAAGTACTCTTGATTATATCCAGGCTATCGGTGATGAGTGGATAGAGTTACATGGTGACCGTGGTGGTAGTGATGACCCAGCAATAGTAGGAGGTTTGGCCAGAATAAATGGTAGACCTGTAGTAATTATTGGTCATCAAAAAGGACGAGATACAAAAGATAATGTAGCTCGTAATTTTGGTATGGCAACAGCCGGAGGATATCGAAAATCAATTAGATTTATGGAGCATGGCAATCGCTTTGGAATGCCAATTTTGACATTTATTGATACTCCTGGGGCATGGCCTGGTATAGAAGCCGAAAAATTAGGACAAGGAGAAGCGATCGCCTACAATCTACGACAAATGTTTCATTTGGACGTACCAATAATTTGTACAGTAATTGGAGAAGGTGGTTCAGGTGGAGCTTTAGGTGTGGGAGTAGGCGATCGGTTACTGATGCTAGAACATTCTATATATACAGTTGCTAGTCCGGAAGCTTGTGCGGCCATTCTTTGGAAAGATGCCAGTAAAGCTTCTCAAGCAGCGGAAGCTTTAAAGATAACTTCTTGGGATTTAAAAAAGATAGGGATTATTGATGATGTAGTTCCAGAACCACATGGTGGAGCTCATTCTAACCCTTTACAGGCAGCAGAAAATTTAAAAAAGGCCATAGTAAAAAGTCTAGATGATTTAAGCGAGTTCAGCAGTCAACAACGCCGAAAACAGCGTTATCAAAAATTCCGTTCTATGGGAGTATTTTTGGAAAAGTGACATACTGCCAAACTAACCTGCCAATATAATTTAAGCTCTGTTGCTTCCTTGCTTCAGAGTCCCAGTGTCTAATGCGACGTACTTGTGCTTCAAAGACAGGATGTTCCACTACCCTGTATTCGATTTTTCTGGCTTAAGTTTTTATGGCGACACATCACAATGTTGCTCGAGAAGACAAGAATGAATTATGTCTGACAAATTTGACAGCAAGAATAGACATAAATTAACCCTATCTGGCATTGTTGATTAATAAAATCAATAAGCGTACCAGCTCGTTCTTTAATATTTTAAGTCTGCTTTTGCCAGGGTTCTCCATGTTTATATAAATGATAATTTCATATTTCGATAAAGCTTGGCAACTTAAACTAAATCTTAGAGGATGTTTTTATCCCAGGATGATGTTGAAATTGATTAATAGTAGTTAATTGATATTATCCTGATTATGAATTATGTCCTCAATCGAGAAATTTAAAGATAAAACAGTTCATTAATGGATAATTGATCATGGATAATTACCTCTCCCTTTTAGGGCTATGCTTTATAAACATCTTTCTCTTTTCATAAAACTTGACAAAAAGAGTCAAGTGTGTATAACAGAGCGACCGCCCTAAATTGACAAAAAGAGTTAAGTGTGCATAAGTATGGGTGCGATCGCTAATTATCAAGATCGCCCTTCCTCTGCAACTACTCCATAGTACTGGTGAAAAATCATGCACCCCTCCAACACAAGCCCAAACAATCTAATCAGCACTAAGGAGCTAGCGAGCGTGATGTTCCAGGTCTTGACAAAAGCGCCAAGTTTCTGAAATATCATCCAATCGTCTTAGTCCACGCCAGAGAACTTTAACTCCTGGTTCACCATCTCCTTTTCGAGCTAAAAAGCCGCCTAATTGTCCAATCCAACGGACTACTTGTGAAAGAGTTGGTGGTTTTTGATAAGGATAAGTCTGTTTGTGTATTGTCGCATAAAGTGCTTGCCACTCATAAGATTCTAAAACCTCTTCACAACTAATATCAGGACAATGACGAGCCAAATAAGTCAGCCAGAGTAAACGCCAAGCAACTATACTGTAAGTTGCCAAGGCCATCTCTAATCGTAATCGTGTTTTCAATTGCAACTGCTCCAGATGACAACCACTTTTTAACACATAATGATAACGTTCAATCAGCCAACGATAACTGTACCATCGTACATATTGCTCTACATCAGAAATAGAATTAATTTCTAAGGTGGTCAATAGTAACCATTGAATCGGTTCCCATTCTGGTGGTGCTTCTTCTTCGGTGACTAAAATTGCCTGTAACTCTTGAGACTCTAATTGTTCTTTTTTACCTCGATTCTGAGGTGGTTGAATCGTCACAGTAGTATAACGAATACTTAAGGTAGCTCTTCTGGCTGCTCGACTGGGATTGCGTTTGACCTCTACTGTCATTTCACCTTGGATAGAAGCAGACTCTACTGCTGACCATAACTTCTTACCAGACTCTAAACACCTATTTTGGCTCGCTCGAATTAGAAACTCTGAGTCTGGGCGACGAGGACAAGCAAATAAATCATAAAAATCCCCTTCTCGGTCTGCAATTGTTACCACTTCTGTTGATACTGGGAGCAACTCTTCGCTTTTGGTTAAGGCATCCAGCCATCTTTGACTTTCTTTTTGTGCCGTCGCTTTTTTTTTCCGTTGTTCTGCTTTTCCTAATTCCTCTACTTCCCTTGCCCAAACATACTGGTCAAGTATGCCTAGTGGCAATCCTTTGTCGCTTACGCTCAAGACTGAATGTACTTTTAGTCCTCTGGCATATTTGCTGTCAAGATATCCGGCTCCCGATAGTGCTTTTTGCAATGCAATAGTTGAGTTCTGTGGTATCTTGTATGGCTAATACCACTTGCTGCTGAGAAATTCGCCTCTGTGTTGCCTCTATGTGTCCTTGTCTAATCATTGATGGTTTGATGTAGGGCGAATCCCAAAAATCATATGTGGCCTTTGTCGCTGCCCAGGTTCCACTTGCCGTTGGCACTGTCGCTTCCGGTGAGTTGCTTAAATTAGAGACAATTTCCATCAACCTCTTGGTTCTTCTTTTGTCTCCTAAGTCTGTTGTTTCTAACTCTTTCAATATCCATTTTTCCATATTTATGATTTTAGAGGCAAGAGGCGATTCCAGCCAAGATACACACTTGACTCTTTTTGTCAAGTTTTATGAAAAGAGAAAGATGTTTATAAAGCATAGCTTTTAGGGAGAGGATTGACTAAAAAGAAAAAATTTATTTGATCGACGAGAGATTGGGTATGGCTAGGTTTCTTCAGCATCTCTCGACAGCTTTTTCCTCTTTATTGAGGAGGCTTTAAAGGTGCATTATTTAATAATTAATTATTCGGTAAGAACTTGTTAAGGCTTAGAACTAATTTGAATAAATGAAAATAACCCTAGCATAATGGCAGTAAAGATGTCAACTCAACTCAATAACTATTTTTTTTCAATTAATTAAAGCAATCTTACAGCAAATTTCATATCAGTTAAGTAGACATAAGGCTGTCAATGTGTTTAGCAGGAAAGATATCTACTCTACTCCACAATAGTTTTATTTAAACCTCGACCAATAGGGTGAGGTCTGTTTATACCTCATAATATCTGCAATTTTCTGTAATTAGGTATTCACGACATACTTTCTGGCATAATTATTATAGAAGTATCCATGCCAAACGTTAATGACCAAGTATTTTGACAAGAGGGGTGTCTATATATTGTCACGTTATGTGACACTTTGTATCAGTTTTATAGAGCAGCGCAAATTATCCAGAACCATATCAGATTTAGGATAGGGAACATTCAGGATATTATTAGAAGGAAAAGCGGAAAAATATGGTCGTGATTTTAGAGTAATTTAGTAGTTGGGAGCCAGCATCTCAAGTTAGCTCAGATTGTGGGTTTAAAGATGGTAAGTTAGACCTTTCAGTTAGAGATTGGTTTTGTCCCAATTGTGGCGCCAAACATGACCATAATGAAAATGCAATAAATATATTAGTCACGGGCGGGCAGTCCGAGACATTAAATGGACGTGGAGGCAAGTGTAACCCAGCCCCATCCCCTCCCTGGAGGGGAGTAAGAGCGGCGGGTGCAGCAGTCGGTGAAACGTCAACCCACCGAAGAGCTTCGGCTCAGTAGGAATCCCCGCGCTGGCGCAGCCGAGGAGGATGTCAAAGCAGAGAAATTGAAAAACTCTCATAGTTAGTTATAGTTCATCGCTCATTAATAACTAAAACTAATTAGTACCAATGAACAAAGAACTATGATCTAAGCTAAATGGCCTAGCATAAGTTAGGTCAAGATATAACGTGCTTTTTTGAAATCCGATCCGAATCTATTATGACTCAAACTTTTTCCAACGGTTCCAATCCTAGCAACACACTAAGCACCAATGGTTTGAAAACTCCTGATGCAGGTGCAACAGGTAAAATTTCCTATAGACCTGACCGTAGCTCCTCATCCAATGGTCAATCAATTAGGCAACAACCTCCTGCTGAAGAGAGCAACGAGGCAATGATGGAGGCAGTACGGACAATGCTCCTATCAGTAGGAGAAGATCCTGAGCGGGAAGGATTACTTAAAACTCCTAAGCGGGTTGCAGAAGCAATGCGGTTCCTGACTGGTGGCTATAGTCAATCCCTGGAAGAAATTGTCAATGGTGCTATCTTTGATGAAGGTCATAACGAAATGGTTCTAGTTAGAGATATCAATCTTTTTAGTCTTTGTGAACATCATATGCTACCCTTTATGGGGAAAGCTCATGTAGCCTATATTCCTAATCAAAAAGTAGTAGGTCTCAGTAAACTAGCTAGGATTGTAGAAATGTACTCTCGTAGATTGCAAGTCCAGGAGCGACTAAATAGGCAAATTGCTGAGGCAATTCAAACAATTTTGGAACCAAAGGGTGTAGCAGTTGTAATTGAGGCTACTCATATGTGTATGGTAATGCGGGGGGTTCAAAAACCTGGTTCTTGGACTGTTACCAGTGCCATGCTTGGTGTTTTTGAAGAAGATCAGAAAACAAGAGAAGAATACCTAAGCTTAATTCGCCATCAACCTACATTCTTTTAAATAGCTATCAGCTTTTAGCATTCAGTTGTCAGCTTTTATAACTCTGGTTAAAATCCCCTGCTTCTATAAGCAGGATTTTTAGGAGGGGTTAAAATTCCCATCTTGAGGCTAAAAAAATAATTTGACTGATTGCTGAGTGCTGATTACTTTTTTAATAGGTAGCAATCGAATTTAATGGGAATAAGAAATAGAACAAGGAGTAAGGAATACAGAAGACAGGAGTCAGAATCAATTAGTGGCGGATATAAATCCCTCATTAATTGAATAGCAAATTTGATAATTTGGTGGAGTTATTAAACCTAATTAATACTCCTTTACTCTTTACTAGAAGCAAGCTACATCTACCAGTCGTAAAGAATTCCCCAAAGAAATTCTGACAATTTTTGAAT
Organism: Okeania sp. SIO3I5; assembly: GCF_010672085.1. GTDB lineage: Bacteria > Cyanobacteriota > Cyanobacteriia > Cyanobacteriales > Microcoleaceae > Trichodesmium. Next base: position 13,459 of record NZ_JAAHHT010000136.1, on the reverse strand, counting down.
TCAAAATTCACGCATTCAAAGTTCAAAAATTTCAGCTACTTCCTTAATTGAATAATTGTTTAATTAAGGGGCGTTGCTGAGTCAAGGTATGAAAATAAAAATTGAACAATCTGAAATAGTTGTTATTTAATAGTTTAGCAATTATCAAAAAATACAAATCATACCCACGCATCAGCAACGCCAATTAAGGATTCAAACCTCGTTATTGAAAACGAAAAATACAAAAAATATTTTCTTGATTTCAAGTTTTGAATTCAAAATTCACGCATTCAAAGTTCAAAAATTTGAGCTACTTCCTTATTCAAAATTCAAAGTTCAAAAGTTTGAGCTACTTCCTTAATTGAATAATTGTTTAATTAAGGATTCAAGCCTAGTTATTGAAAACGAAAAATACAAAAAATATTTTCTTGATTTTAAGCCTCTGACTTTAGGCAGAAATTATAATGAGCAAATTGATAATTTTGAATTTTGAATTGATTTGACTCCTGAATTCTTTATTAGTAACTTTTTTTATTTCCCACTTCTTTTATACAATTATTTATAGCAAATCAGGGTTGACAAGCTAAGATTCAAAGTAAACAACTTCGACAACAAAAATATACACATCAAGAGATTTCTGATATGGCTAAACCAATCAAATTTGGAACAGATGGCTGGCGCGGTGTTATAGCTGATGATTTTACTTTTGAAAGAGTTGCTTTAGTAGCTCCCATTGCAGCACAAATTTTAGAGAAAAATTATGCTGATTCTACTAATAATAGTAAAACAGTAATTGTCGGTCACGATCGGAGATTTATGGCTGAAGAATTTGCTCAGGTAGCTGCTGAAGCTGTTCAAAATGCAGGATTTGATGTTCTGTTAACGGATAGTTATGCTCCTACTCCTGCTTTTAGTTTGGCAGCATTTCAAAAACAAGCTCTTGGGGCAATTGTGATGACTGCTAGTCATAATCCAGGGAAATATTTAGGGTTAAAAGTTAAGGGTGCTTTTGGTGGTTCGGTGCCTCCTGAAATAACTAAACAAATAGAAGATTTATTAACAGTTGAATTTGAAAAAGATGGGGTTGAAAAAGGTAAAATAGAAAGTTTTAATCCTTGGCCTAGTTATTGTGAAGCTCTACAAAAAATGGTAGAGATTGACAAAATTAAGTCGGCGATTAATGAAGGAAAATTAAAAGTTTTTGCAGATGTAATGCACGGTGCTGCTGCTGGAGGTTTACAACAAATATTAGGTGTAGAAATTGCAGAGGTTAATGGTAATAGAGACCCTTTATTTGATGGTGGGGCGCCTGAACCTTTGCCTCGTTATTTAAGTAAACTTTTCAAGGAAATTAAAAGTTATCGAGCAGCAAATCAAGGAAGTTTAGCTATTGGGTTAGTGTTTGATGGAGATAGCGATCGCATTGCTGCTGTGGATGGTGAGGGGAATTTTTTGAGTTCTCAAATTTTAATTCCAATTTTGATTGAACATTTAACAACTAGACATGGGTTTAGTGGGGAGGTGGTTAAGACTATTAGTGGTTCTGATTTATTTCCGAAGGTGGCGGAGTTATACAAGATGTCGGTATTTGAAACTGCTATTGGTTATAAGTATATTGCTGACAGGATGTTGTCTACTCAGGTGCTTGTGGGTGGTGAAGAGTCTGGGGGTATTGGTTATGGTACTCATATTCCGGAGAGGGATGCTTTGTTGTCGGCGCTCTATTTGTTGGAAGCAGTTGTGATGTCTGGTGAAGATTTGAGTGTTATTTATCGCCAGTTGCAAGAAAAAACGGGTTTTAGTTCGGTTTATGATCGGATAGATTTGCCTTTGCCTAATATGGAGGTGCGAGGGCGACTTTTGGAGGAGTTAACAAATAATCCTGTGACTGAGGTTGCGGGAGAAAAAGTGGTTGATTGTTTGACTATAGATGGGTATAAGTTTCGGTTAGCTGATGGTAGGTGGTTATTGATTCGGTTTAGTGGTACTGAACCTGTTTTGCGACTTTATTGTGAAGCTGCGGATATGCAGAAAGTGAAGCAAACTTTGGAATGGGCGAAAAATTGGGCAAATAGTATTTAGGAGTCAGGAGGGATAGAAAGAATTTCGGTGGTGGTGTATAATAATGGTAGAGAGAGTGTGGGAGGTGTGGGAGGTGTGGGGAGTGTGGGAAGAAATAACAGAAAAAAATTAAAAAGTATATATTTTCACCATTACTATGCAGGACAACCAGAATTTATTCACTTTTATTAATAGCAATCCGCGCTTATATTGTAATATTTGATTGTAGGGGTTTGGTCTCCAAACCCCCCTACAAAAATGGGATGAAAAGACAAAACTTAGAATTTTTTGACGAATTATTTCATACTTTTACTTGCTAATTAAGCGGACATGATATTGTTATAAATTTGAAGATATAGATAAACCTATGCCACTAATAATATTTTTGCTGAAAAGCCCAAATATTCTTAAAGATAAAAACGAAAAATTGAGCTTTTGAGGAAAATTTTACTTAAATAAATAAGCATTTTTAGAATAGTGAGATAGGTTGATATGAGTATCCCTTAATTTTTATTCAATTATTCTGACTTTGATGCTAACTTTTTTAGCTTCAGCAACCAGAAAGCTGTTCAACAATTAATAATTAAAATTACCCCTTCTGTAATAGAAGGATTGCCTAAAAGGAATTTTTTTTCTTCTCTTGGTTGATTGGATATGGCGTTTTGCTGCGCGACATGAAAAGCGTTCGCGACTCTCCAAGAGCGGGAGACCTCGCTATCCCATCCTAACGGACTGCGAGCAAACAACCGCTTTTTTATCCATGAATGGAGAGGCTTTATACCTTAATTGTTCGGTAATTTGTTTGATCAAAAAAATGCTTTTACTTTTATCTTTCAAGACTTTTAGATTTAATCAGTAAGCCATAATTAATGTGGTGCTATATAAGTTCGTCTAAGATAAAAATTTATTGCTTAACTTATGAATAAAATTGCTGTTGCTTTAATTAACGGATATCAACAATATGTTTCTCCTAGAAAAGGTTTTTCTTGTGCTTATAGAATATTGTATGGTGATGAGTCTTGTTCCAATTACATTAAACGTATGTTTATAGAACAAGATTTTTCGGGAGCTATTGCAGCAGCAAATAAAAGGTTTAAAGCTTGCAAAGAAGCTAATCAAATTTTGAAGTTACAGGCAGTTAGTAATTCTGAAAATCAAGAAGATTTGAAAGCTCAAGAAAATTTGGTAAAAAATAAACCGCCTAAATTGAAATTAAAAGATAGGGATAAGAGAAAATCAAATTGTAGCAAGACTATAGAAAATATTGATTGTTGCACTTATGAAATATTGGAATGTGATAATTGTATTCCAGAATTAGAATGTGATGGTTGTATTCCAGAATTAGAATGTGGTAGTTGTGGTGGATAATTATCATGGATATTTTGAGCAAATATCCTGCATCAAATTGCTACAATTATGATATAGTAGGAAACAGATCAACTTAAAAATAAATTGATAGTCTATGTTTACTTACGAACAGGTACTAAATCAAGTATATAATCTTTCCTTTACAGATCAACAGAGATTACTAGAAGCATTACAAAAGATTCTCAATGATCGGGTAAAAGTAGTAGAAAATGATGCGAGTAATGATTATTTGCAAGTGCAAGAATGGCAGGTAGAGCATATTAAAGAAGGTTTACGCCAGGCAGATGCTAATGAATTTGCAAGTGATGAAGAAGTTGCTGCTACTTTAGCAAGGTGGCGACAATGAAGATAGTTTGGACTCGCCTCGCCTTGGAGGATCTCAACCATGCTTATGAGTACATTGCAACTAATAACCCTGATGCTGCCCTAGATACCATAGAGCGGATTGAAAATGCAATAAATAGATTGCTTCAGTATCCTGAGATGGGTAGACTAGGAAAGGTAGCGGGTACGAGAGAATTAGTTGTTATAGACACGCCGTTTATTGTGCCATATCGAGTTAGGGGCGATCGCCTAGAGATTTTAGCAGTTATTCATGGTGCTAGAAAGTGGCCAGAAGGTTTTTAAATTTTGGTGGGAGTAGCGTTGGCGGAGGATGGTGGCGGCAGCTATATCGCTCTTCTGTACAGAGGATTATTTTAATATTGGGAAAAGCTATTCAGTAGGGTGCATTACATTATCATTAACGCACCGCCCAAAATGTTTCGGTGCGCTTTCATGTTGCACAGCGATACACACCCTACAGAACTACAGAACTAATTTTTGATAGATTTCTGCTTATTATATAAACCCCAAAATAATGTAGTTATAAAAAATACAACTATAGCAATGGGAAATCCTATCAATACAAATAAGAGGAATAAAGTTAGCTGAAACCTACCTCTTTGACTGAATTTTAAGAATGATTTCAACCATCTTGGCAATGGTAAAGCATTTATTGTTACTCCACATTCTGCCATTATCTTCAGATATTTTTGAGAGGCAGTAATACATTGTTGAAATTTACCACATCTATAATAATACTGACTCAGACCAAATAATGTAATAGCTTCACCTCGGCGATCGCTTATCTCTCTAGCAATGTTTAAAGCTTTTTCAAAATGCTCTTTTGCTTGAGTTAAATTTCCTAATTCAACTTCAATTAAACCTAGATTTGTTAGAGCAGTTCCTTCTCCATTCAAATCACCTATTTCTATTGCTAATTCTAAACTTTGATCAAGATAAGTAATAGCTTCAGGGTATGTTTTGAGAAAGCGGTAAATAATACCAATATTGCCTAAAGCAGCTTTAATACTTTGGCGATCGCCTATTTCTTCTGCTATTTTTAATTGTTGTTCGTAATAACTCATTGCCACGTGGTAATCTTGCAGAGAAAAATAACTATTTCCCATACCTCCAAGTGCTATACATTCTTGATAGTAATTTGCATTTTCCCTAGCAATATCTAAACCTTTTGTTTGAAAATCAATTGCTTTTGAATAGTTACCTATACAATCATAAGCACTACCTAAGTTGATAAATATGCTACCTTCTTCCAGACTGTTATTTATTGTTTTATCAATTTTCAAAGCTTCGGATAAAATATCTATAGCTTTTTGATAATTTCCTATTTCCTGATAAGGAGAACTTAGATTTATTAGTATGTTTACTTGTTTTTCAGTCGGCAGATTTTCTTGAGCAATTACTAAACTTTGATGAAAGTAATTAATTGCGGATTCATATCTACCTGTAGAATAATAATATCGACCTAAGCCATTTGAACAAATACATTCCCACTCAGAATTTAATTTGTCGAAAAGTCGGTCAAAAATTTCTTTTTGTTGTTGATAGTAACCCCAAGTTCCTAATATATCCCGTAATTTTTCATTAGTAGGGGTATTGAGAGGAATATCAATAATTGTCGTAGCTCTTTGCCAATCTTCTGCTTGACACAAATGATAAAAAGCTTCTAAGTAACCCTTAACTATTTCTAAATTAGAAGCATTTGCATGGGGTTTATATTCTGTCAACCAATTAACAACTGCCCGATACTGAGTCCTTTTCCAACTTGGTTTGATTGACTTGATAGTTGCTGAGTCGAGACCTATTTTTTCTAAAACTAATTCAGGGGTTGGTGTAATATTATTCATTTCTATTTTCCTGATTTTTATTGATTTTTGTATGTTGTTTGATTTATATAAGATTTCTCCAGAACTTGAAAATCATAAAAACGATTGATATAGCTGGGCTTAAAATAGCTAAAGCAAAAACTGCTAAATATAAAAATCCTACTATTATTAAATCTATTAACTTTAATACTAATTTCAAAAAAACAGCTCTAATCATAATTAAAGCTAACCCTTGATAAGATTTGATGAGTAGTCGGCTATCTTTTTTTTGTTGATATACTTTAGTCAAACAAATTATTGCTAAGATTAAACCTTCAATACTTTTGTTTTTTTCAGCAATAAAAAAAATATTTTTACAATAATCTACAACTTTCACATAATCTTTCTTGGCTGTGTAAATTTCTCCTAAATTCAAAAGTATCAAATATCTCAAAAATAATACTGTTTCTTCCTGGGAAGATTGAAGTTTATTTACAAGGGATAAACTTTGTTTATAATTTTCTATAGCTTTGTCATAATTGCCTATTGCTTTCTCACCATCGCCCTGTGAATAATATATTTTTGCTAAGTCTCCTAATGCTAGATTTTCTATTGAAATATTATTTGTTTCTTTTGCCGTTACTAAAAGATTTTGAGATAATTCAATTGCTTTAGCATGATTTCCTAAGCGACGCTCAATTAATCCTAAATTTTCTATATTTCCAGTTTCTAACTGACTATCTTGAAGTTCTCTAGCTATAGCTAAACTTGACTGAGAAAATTCAATTGCTTGCTCATAATTTTTCAATTCACAATAAACAATTCCTAAATTACACTTAGCTCTTGCTTCGAGACTTAAATTTTGAATTTGTTTACCTATAGCTAATTGCTTTTGATAATAATCAATAGCTTGGTCATACTTTTGACTAACAGCATAAAAAGTTCCTATTCCTCCTAAAGCTCTTCCTTCTCTGTAGCTATCTTTAATTTTTCGGCTAATTTTTAAACTTTGCTGAAAGTAATTCCATGCTCGATCAAATTTTATCGCAGCATCAAAATTTCCCATCAAGTCTTTTCCTGCAGCAAAGTTTCCTTTAGATAGATAAGCACGACCGAGATTTCCTCTTACTTCTTCCTCTTCTTCAGGAGATTCAATTTTTTGAGCAATTCTCAAACTTTGTTTTAGGTATTTTATGGCTTGGTCAAAATTTACTAAGGCGATATTTGCTTTTCCTAAATTCGTTAATATAGTCGCTTTTGTTTGGAGATTTAGTTCGATAAAATTCAAAATTTGAGTGTAAATTTCAATTTGTATTTGATAATATCCCCAAGTGTAAAGTTGCTTGTGAAATTCTTGTTTTGTAGGAGTATTAAGACGAATAAAAATTAATTGACTTGCCCTATCCCAATCTTCTGCTTGACACAAATGATAAAAAGCTTCCAAATAACCCTTCACCTTTTCCAAATTAGAAGCATTTGCATGGGGTTTATATTCCGTTAACCAGTTAACAACTGCCCGATACTGAGTCCTTTTCCAACGTGGTTTAATTGACTTAATAGTTTCTGATTCGAGACTAATTTCTCTCAATACTAATTCGCCATTTGGTGTAATCTTTGTCATTGTTCTATTGATTCATTAATTGTTTTTTCAACTCTTGACACTCTTTTAATTGTGGCACTTTTACCATCCGTGTATCCGTGGCAAAATCCGTGTCTTGCCCTTTGAATTCTAGCACTCCTAATTCTGTGAAAATAGCGAACATCTCAATAAATAGCGATCGCTAATCTCAATATATTCTAATTCACAATCCGTGTATCCGTGGCAAAATCCGTGTCTTGCCCTTTGAATTCTAGCACTCCTAATTCTGTGAAAATAGCCAACGCCTCAATAAATAGCGATCGCTAATCTCAATATATTCTAATTCACAATCCGTGTATCCGTGGCCTAATCCGTGTCTAGCCGAATTCTAGCACTCCTAATTCTGTGAAAATAGCGAACATCTCAATAAATAGCGATCGCTAATCTCAATCTACTCTAATTCACAATCCGTGTATCCGTGGCCAAATCCGTGTCTAGCCGAATTCTAGCACTCCTAATTCTGTGAAAATAGCCAAAACCTCAATAAATAGCGATCGCTAATCTCAATCCACTCTAATTCACAATCCGTGTATCCGTGGCCTAATCCGTGTCTAGCCGAATTCTAGCACTCCTAATTCTGTGAAAATAGCCAAAACCTCAATAAATAGCGATCGCTAATCTCAATCTACTCTAATTCACCATCCGTACATCCGTGGCAAAATCCGTGTCTTGCCCTTTGAATTCTAGCACTCCTAATTCTGTGAAAATAGCCAACACCTCAATAAATAGCGATCGCTAATCTCAATATATTCTAATTCACAATCCGTGTATCCGTGGCAAAATCCCTGTCTAGCCGAATTCTAGCACTCCTAATTCTATGAAAATAGCCAACGCCTCAAGAAATAGCGATCGCTAATCTCAATCTACTCTAATTCACCATCCGTACATCCGTGGCCAAATCCGTGTCTTGCCCTTTGAATTCTAGCACTCCTAATTCTGTGAAAATAGCCAAAACCTCAATAAATAGCGATCGCTAATCTCAATATATTCTAATTCACAATCCGTGTATCCGTGGCCAAATCCGTGTCTTGCCCTTTGAATTCTAGCACTCCTAATTCTATGAAAATAGCCAACGCCTCAAGAAATAGCGATCGCTAATCTCAATCCACTCTAATTCACCATCCGTGTATCCGTGGCCAAATCCGTGTCTTGCCCTTTGAATTCTAGCACTCCTAATTCTGTGAAAATAGCGAACATCTCAAGAAATAGCGATCGCTAATCTCAATCTACTCTAATTCACAATCCGTGCATCCGTGGCAAAATCCGTGTCTTGCTCATACTCCTCCAATTTTTTATGGTGTTCCAGTGCGACACTACGAATTAAATTATGCTGCCTAACCAACACATCATCATTTTCCACAACCTCCTCAACCAAAAAGCGATCGCGCAAAATCTCCAAAGCTAAATCTGCTTCATCCTGATCACAATCCCAATCTTGCAAATGATTCAACCAAAACTTTTCTGTTACTGCACAACGATAAATCGAACCCTCGCATAATAACCGATAACTATTTATCGTATCCCGTTTCAGTCTGCCAAAAGTTTTTTCCAACCGCTCTCGCACATTTTTTCGGAGCTTGCGAGTATATCGATCCAAATTCCACTCGTCCTCAGCACCCTCCCTTATTCCCTGACTCTTAGCTTCAGCGATCGCCTTTTCTACCTCCTCTATTTCATAGCCGTATTTTTTCCAGTAAGCTACAACATTACCATCAAAAGGTTTAGCACCTATTTCCCCAGAAATTACACGCAACGCCAGAGGATGACCTTCATAAGCAGCACCGATACGTTGTAAATATTGGCGAGTCGATAAATCTGTATCTACCTCTAACCCAGTTTTCTCAAATAATTCCAACTGTTCCGAATCAGCTAAACCACCCAACGGTATGCAGTGCCAAAAATTTTTATAACGTTCTGGTATTTGATGGGGTAAATCTTGCGAAGTTAAAATTATTCGACTTTGACAAGACTCTGCTGCAAACAAACTCTCAAAAAATTTCCCCCACCATTCATCCCGGAAATTATTCCAACCTTCCTCCTCATTTCCCTCCATAATATTCTCCACAGAATCCATCAATATCAAATATTCATTATCCTGTAACCGCTTCACTAACCGATTTAATAATCTGCGGGTATCTCTGCGATCTTCCTCCTGGAGGCGATCGCCCCACATTTCCAACCAGCGACTCGCCACACTAGCAAAATCTGAAGTTTTGGCAGCAGGTTCAAAATTTTCTAGGTGAAACTGATTCCAATCTAGCTCTGATACTACTTTTTCAGCTAATGCCGTTTTCCCAATACCTGCAATGCCAACAATAATAGTAACCCGACAAGTATCTTGAATTTTTTCAGTTAATTCAGCAACTAATTTTTCTCGTCCTACCCAAGCATAATCATAAGCAAAAAAATCTTTTTTCTTACTTCGAGATAATGGGTTATTGTCTACTATTTCTTCCCAATTAACTCCAACAGTTTCGCAAATATTGATAAATACTTCTCGTTGAATTGCTATTCCTTGCCAAAACCGTTTTAGTGTTGCTTTGGAAGTTTTAGCCAATCCCCACCAGGCATTTTCAGCCTTATTCCAACCTTTCTTTTTTCTAGCCATATCAATAATTTTCAGACCTTTTTCTGATGCTGCAATAGTAGCTGCCATATTTATTTTTTCTACTGAATTTAGACATCTTTTACTTTATAACATTTATCCAAAATTCACTTGGCTCAGTTTTGACTCAATTTTTCTATCAGTGCCGATAATGAGACCAAAATGTAGCTTAATTCGACTCTAAAAACCTATTTATTTAACTGAGGATAGAAGTTGTAGAACATTAATATAAATTCAACAAAATGAACAACTTCTATGTCATTCCCGAAAATCAAATTATTGTTGACGAACTAATAGAAACTCAAAGATATTATGGCTATCTTCAATAATTAATAATTAACAATTAATAATTAATAATTACCTCTTCCTTTTAAGAAGAGGATTGGTTAAAAAGAAAATTTTTTTCTTCTCTTAGCCGAAAACGCCATCCCATCCTAACGGACTGCTCCGCTTGCCGACCGCTTTTTTCTCCTTGAAAGGAGAGGTTTTAAACCTTTATTTTTCGGTCAGGTATAGATTTATTACAGTATTTTAGAAGATAAACGCTCCCAAAATTTTACATTAGGAGACTGTTTAAAAATTGCATCTAAACTCGGATATAAATCTAGATGGGCGTGGCATTTATGGCGAGAAATTCGATTTGGTTTGGAGACCAAACCCCTACGATAAAATGTTACAAACTATTTATAATTTCTATATTCTCATCTTTTATTAAGTGCAACTTCATAGATAAATATAGCAATTTTCAAGAAACGTAAGGTACAGTTGTTTTTCTGATTTTCTATTCCCTAGTCCCTATTAATAGCAATTCTCAAGAAACGTGAAGTACAGTTGTTTTTCTGATTTTCTATTCCCTACTTCCAGAATTACTACTCCCTACTCCCTACTCCCTACTCCTTCTTAGGGGATATTGCGGTGATTTAGTTCGGTTATACCAACATAAATAATGGCTTAATACCGATACCCTAAGTATTAAGTAAGGTCTACTTCTATAAATATAGCCAATCAGAGAATATTAAAGCCTCTTTCATTAATGAATAATGGATAATGAATAATGGATAATGAATAATTGATAATTACTTCTCCCTTTTAGGGAGAGGATTGAGCAAAAGGAAAAAATTTATTATTTTCCCCTTAAGAAGATAATAAAGCTGAATTATTTAATTATTAATTATTCGGTAAAGGTCTGAATTTATTACTAAATAGATTAATAGATTAAAATTTATGGATTTTATTTTAAAAAAAAATGGAAAACTATATATTACCAACTTTAAGTGACATTTTTGTCCAAGAAAAGTCAAACAATGATTTGTCTGCAATAGAAATAGAACTAGCAAGGGAAAATCTTTCTCCTTCGATAATACAGAGAAATCAAGATTTATATTTAAAGGCTCAAAAGGAATGGTACAGTGCCATTGCTACGATTAATCAACTACTAGAAAATTCCGTAAAAATCTCAGATTCTCAAGATTTAAAAAATCAAGAGATAACAAAAACTCATAAAGACAAAAAAATCAAAAAAACTACTCTTGTACTAGAAAATTTGGAATCTCAAACCCAATCAAAATTCCCTACTTCTAATTCCTTACTTTCTAATCTCAAATCATATCGTGGATTAGTATTATCTAGTCCTACTCCTGTCTTAACAAATCCTGCTTTAACTAACAGTTTTTATACTTCAGTATTTACCAGTGAAATACCAGAATCTTTAGACTGGTTATCCATGCTGAGATGGCAAACCTTACCTTTATTACCAGCAGCAGACAGTATTAATTCCTTACCTACTGCAATACCAATATTACCTTTATCTACAAAAGACCCAATAACAAATGAACAGTTTTGTTTAGTTTTAACTGCAGAATTTAGTTTGATTATGGTCTTAGGAAAAAATCAAAAAAATGAACCAGCCTTCCTCTTTTCTTTTGACCCAGAAATAGTCAAAAAAGCATGGATTGTCTTGCAGAAACGAATAGTATTGCCAGAATATTTTCATTCCGAAAAATTTGATAAATATCAAAATTTTATTCATCAATATTCTCAACAATTAGCTAGATTAGATAATATTTTTGAGCAGTTTTCCCCCCTTGCTCCTGACTACAAAATAGTGATGGAATTTAGTCGTTTATTATTGTCTAACTTACCAATTGCAAATACTAAAAATGAAACATTAGAAATCAATATTTATAGCAAAAATAGAGAAAAAAAAGAAACTACTAAATCACGCAAATCTACTATTGATATTGAAAATTTTAAATCTCCTGATGTGGAATTATTACAAGCGATCGCTCATGAAGTCAAAACCCCTTTAGCAACAATTCAGACTTTAACTCGCCTTTTATTAAAACGTCCTAATCTAAACCAAGAAGTAATGAGAAAGCGTTTACAAATGATTGATGCTGAATGTACCTCTCAAATAGAACGTTTTAACCTAATTTTTAGAGCAGCAGAATTAGAAACTCAGCAACCCTTCAAACAACAACATCCATATCTACAATTAACAACTATTCCTCTAGCTCAAGTCTTTCAAAATAGTATTCCCCGTTGGCAACAAAAAGCAACTCAAAGAAATCATACTTTAAAAGTTATTTTACCTCCCAAAATGCCAACTGTTATTAGTGACCCTACCATCCTTGACCAAGTATTAGGAAATTTGATTGAAAATTTCTCCCGAAATTTACCCCCTAGCAGTCTTATACAAGTCGAAGTAATGTTAGCTGGTAATCAACTAAAATTACAACTTAAATCTGATTCTAATCTTGGTGAAAAAAGTCGCTCACCTTTCACCAGTTCCACAAAAACACCTTTGAAATCTATAGGTCCTTTATTAATGTTTCAACCAGAAACAGGTAGTCTGAGTTTAAATTTAAAAGTGACTAAAAATTTGTTTCAAGCAATAGGAGCAAAATTAGTAATTCGACAACGACCAACTAAAGGAGAAATAATGACTATTTTCTTCCCAGTTCAGTAGAAAAGTAGGGGAGTAGGGGAGTAGTAAAAATAATAATAATTAACATTAAGTAGACTAAAATTAACAAAAAATTGATTTTTATCGTGTTAATTACTTAATAACTGAAGTGTTTCCTAAGTTAAGCATTAATACATCTAAATTGGTATTAATGAGTAAGGTTTTAGCAAATAAGATATCTTCGTGTTTTGCCTTTTTTTGTAAAAAAAAATTGCTGAACCTTACTTGTTAGTTAATAACTGAAGTTTTGAGCAACGTCTTGCATTATGTTTGGGAATTGGTGTTACTTACTACATCAACAACTCTTGTCGACGCAAAAGTTGTTGATTTTTAAGGGTGTTGTCACCACTTTTAGACCTTGGTGTTATGTGGTCTTTTGACCTTAGGTCAGTCGAGCTAAAGGTTAGTCCAAATTTAGACGCATTTATTCTTTTGCCGTTTCAGGTGCGTTATGACTTTATTTCATTAAGCCTAGAATTACCGATTCTACTACTCCAAAGCGCTGCATCCCATTATACTACTCCAAAGCGCTGCATCCCACTTCTTCTATTGGCTATACCCCTTCCAAATCAACAACTCTTGTCGACGCAAAAGTTGTTGATTTTTAAGGGTGTTGTCACCACTTTTAGACCTTGGTGTTATGTGGTCTTTTGACCTTAGGTCAGTCGAGCTAAAGGTTAGTCCAAATTTAGACG